>NZ_JAMYOZ010000012.1:0-153323 GCF_040320095.1 Mesorhizobium sp. M0800 | reverse complement strand
CCCAAGCCAACAACGACCCTGACCACGAAGCGACAGACATGGTACCCTCCATAACCTGCCGAAGTGAATCAGAAAATCAAATGATCCGCAACTGTAGTACTAGGCAGATAGCTGCGTTCTGAAAGCTATAAGTTCATCAGCGAACCTGGACGCGAATACCCCCCACCGCCTCAGCTGCAGCCAGAGCCTCAGAAGGGTCTTGATGATGTTATGGGGCTATACTCGGCGTTTCCACCCTGCCCGGGAACGCAGTTTGTTGTCGGTCTAATGCGTTTGACTGCAGCCGAACTTAAGTCGGACGCATTGTTCCGGCCGCCGTTAAGGAATGTGGATGAGCCAGGCGAATTGTGGTCGGCCCGAACCGATGGCGCCGGCGCGATGTGCAGGTCCATAGCTCCTGACTGGCCCGGGTGGGCCGCCGCTCGACGCCGCTACGGGCTCTCACGTTCAGCTTTTGCATATACTGGTTTTTCTTGGAGGCAGAGGAACACAATGCCGCAATGGTGGTTCGGTGCCGGCAGCGGTCCTCCCTCACTGCTGGCAGATCGAAGGGCCCGATCGGCCCGCGTTTTCGAGAGGCGCGGGCCATCGAGGTAAGCAAAAGCGGCAGGGCAAAGCGTGGGTACCCGACGGATCGACAAGGAAAGATATGAGCGCACCACAATCGCAGCTCGCACATTGACCGACTCCGAGCGTCTTGCACGCCAGGCGAAAACTGCGCGATTGCGCGAGCAGCGACTGAGCGCTGAAACATCGCCGTCGAAGCCGAATGCTGCGGACGCGGAAAACAAGCTGCCCCCGAAGAAGAAGGGCAAACCAATTCAGGCCGGCTAACGACTAGCGCGTCCGGCGCTCATCGCGTGTGACGCGTCTTTACGGCCGGTCTGCCCACCCGCTCCCAGCCCGCTGCTGTCTTGTCAGGACATTCCGCGCGGCTGATGGGCCTCCGGGCCGATCGCTGACTCGGTGCCCAGAGAGCAATAAGCTCTCTTCATCGTCCCAGAAAATCCTGCAGCGAGGCTTGCGGAAGATCTTCACACCCTGAATGCTTGACGCGGGCTTGATGGTCAATCGGAACATTAGCGGTTTTCTTAATGGCTGTCTCTTGGGCGGGTATAGCTCTTGCCGCCATACAGCTGCCATACAAATGTTGGTGCCGGAACGGAATCGTCAGATCAAGCCTACTGCCCATGAGCACCCGCGGCGCCGACTTTCTATACAAGTGGATTTCCGAACATATACCGGAGGGGCCAATCGACGAGCCCGGCCTGCTTGTGACCGATATGGCAGACGAAGTCATGCGGGCGGCCGGCGCCGAAGGCATCTCGATTCAGGAGATCGATGAAGAGATCGGCAGCGTTTACGACGCGATCATTCATGCCCTCGAACATCGCGAAGGTGGCCTCCCGGATTGAAGACTTTGGGGCGGTTGCCTAAAGAGGGCTCGCGGTCGCGACGGTGCGGCAGATCATCGACCAGTTGAGCTTTGAGCAGGTGGGAGCAAGCAGCCGATCTCCCTCCTTACTGACGAGCTGCATCCTCTAAAGTTCTAAATTAGCAATACCTTATGGAACTTTGGGGCGGGCGTTTCATTTTTATCCGCATGCGAGACTCTGTGATCCAAAGCATCGGGACGGGAGTGAGCATGTCGCCGCGCTACTCGCTGGTCCTCCCGATTTACAATGAAGAACAAGTGCTGCCGCGACTGGTCGAGCGGATCAGGTCGCTGATTCGTCGGCTAGACGGAGAGACCGAGGCGATTTTTGTCGATGACGGAAGCCACGATGGCAGCGTCAAATACCTTCGCAGTGTGATCGCTGCCGAGCCTCGCTTCCGGCTCATCGAGCTTTCCCGCAATTTCGGACACCAGATTGCGATCACGGCCGGCATGGACGCCGCTGCGGGTGATGCCGTCATCGTCATGGACGCTGACCTGCAAGATCCGCCAGAGGTCGTTCTCGATCTGGTGGCGAAGTGGAAAGAAGGTTTCGAAATCGTCTATGCCCGCCGCGTCAAGCGCGAGGGCGAGTCATGGTTCAAGCGTCTTACCGCAAGTCTGTTCTACCGTTTGCTGGAGAAGATGACGCCCGTCAACATCCCGCGCGACGTCGGGGATTTCCGTCTGGTCGGCCGCAAGGCGCTGGAAATTTTCAAACATATGCCTGAACACGACCGCTTCGTCAGGGGCATGTTCGGCTGGATGGGATTCAAGCAGGCGGCGGTGCCATTCGAACGCCCCGCGCGGACCATCGGCCAGACCAAATACCCTTTCTGGAAGATGGTGCACCTTGCCGTTCACGGCATCGTCAGCTTCTCCGAAAAACCGCTGCGCCTTGCGCTCTGGGGCGGATTGGCCATTTCCGCACTTGCGCTGGCCTTTGGCGCTTACGCCGTGTTCGCCTGGATTTTTGAAACCGGCGTCATTGCCGGCTGGACGTCCACCGTGGTGATCGTGTCGCTCCTGTGTGGCATCAATCTTTTCATGACCGGGGTGGTCGGACTTTATGTCGGCAGCATCCACGCCGAGGTGAAACGCCGCCCCCTTTACGTGATCGATCGGCTCTCGGGCTTCGACGAGGCGATGCGTGCCGTCTCTGGTAAGAGGCGCGGATCGTATGGGAAACCCAGGAATGGAGTCCCGGCCAATGTCCGAACTCTTCGACCGCTATAGATCCAGTTATGGCGAGGTCATCGAACGGTCGATCCGGTTTTCCGGCTTCCAACATAACTTCTTTCTGGTCGCCAAGGCCGATCTACTGCGGCGCCTCGTCATCGAGCGAAGGCTTCGGCAGGGCAAGGCGCGTGTGCGAGCGCTGGATGTGGGTTGCGGTGTCGGTTCGCTCCATCCCTATCTCGAAGACGCTTTCGAGTGCCTGGATGGTTGCGACGTCTCGCAAGAATCGATCCTGCGCGCCAGCCAGGACAATCCACAGGTCGCCTACAGGGCCTGCACCACGCCGAGCCTTCCGTATGATAGTGGCGCGTTCGATCTGGCTTTCGCCAGCTGCGTCGTCCATCATGTTCCGCCCGTCTCCTGGCTCGATTTCTTCCGGGAGATGCGGCGCGTCGTGCGGCCGGGCGGAGTCGCCTGCATCATCGAGCATAATCCCTATAATCCGCTGACGCGCCTCGCGGTGTTCCGGTGTCCATTCGACCAAGACGCGGTCCTGCTCAGCGCCGCCAAAGCGGCGTCCCTCTTTCAACAAGCGGGCTTTAGAAACATCCGATCCGAGCACTTCCTGCTGCTGCCGTCGGCTAGGCCCTTCGCCAGAAAAGTCGAGCGCGCGCTCAAGCCGCTACCGCTCGGAGCACAGTATGCGTGTAGTGCCCATGTCTGAGCATCCGTGTGCCGCCGACGCCGGCCTGAAGCTCCTGGCCCGCTTCGGGTTGGTCGGCATCGCCGCGACCGTCCTGTATGCCGCCTTGGCTGCCGCTTTCGCAAAATCGGAACGGATCGGCTTCACGCCCGTCCAGGCGTCGCTTGCCGCATACGCCGCAGCCGCCTTGTTTTCGTATCTCGCCCACAAATCCGTAACGTTTGTGTCGAGCGGATCGCATCGATCGGAGGCGCCGCGTTTTCTTCTGCTGGCGGTGACAGGCTTGGCTGTCGCTTATGGGGCGCCGGCGCTGTTGACGGTAAAACTGGGCCTGCCACTTATCATTCCAATTCTGCTTACATGCTTGGTTGTCCCAGCGGTCAATCTTCTCGTGCTCGACCGGTGGGTCTTTGCCGAGCGGAGCCCCGAGCAGCAAGGCGATCGTTCTGCCTAACCCGTGTAGAGCACTCTAAATGGCATCCAGCCGGAGCGACACCAGCTTGATAGAGCGCTTGTATATGTTGCTGGCTGCCGGACTAGGCGGAATCCCGTCGAGATAATCAAAGTCCATTTCGAGTGCCTTCGCGTTGGCAAAGGCTGCGTGCGGAATGACGAACGAGATCGTCATCGGTTCTTTGCCCGACAGTGTCACCTTGTGCACCCGAACGCCGTTCACAGCGATCACAACCCTCTGCATGACCTGTGGCGGACGAATGACGGCGGCCATTTGTAGCGTTGTCGCAAGGCCGTAGCGGAGCGGCGATATCTCCAGGCGAAGCCGCGAGGTCTCGCCCAGCGAATGGGTGCCGTCCGCCACCGGCCCCGACCAGCCACAGACCAACATGCCGCCTGCCTGTTTGGCGCCGCCAGACCGGAACGATACCGTCTGGCCAAGTTTGTAGCTGCCGATCGCATCGCGGTTGAGGCAAGTCGTCGTCCGATCGATGTAATACGCACGATAGTCGGCGTTGACATTCGGATTGAGAGCGAGCGCAAGGATAAGGATTTCGGACCCGGCCAGAACCGCCGCGAGCGCGTAGCCGCCGAGTGACACGGCGCGCCTGTAAGTGTCTAGATTGTCAGACCAGGGCAAGGTAGCCTCCGATCCACGCCACAGTCATGAAATAACAAGTGCCCAGGAAGAGAGCCAAAGCGGCAAGATAAGTCAGCTTCGACGCCGACAACAGGACGGCGACCAACATTATCAGTGGCGCAAGCCCAATGACGTATCTGACCATGGAAGCCAGGTTCGTAATCAATGGCAGGATGATGCTAATCGCGCAAAAGAGCGCAGCGCCATATTGCCTGCGAGCCGCCAGAACGACCGACAGGGTCAGTCCGGCGAGCGCGGCGAGCGCGCTCCATTGCGGCGCCGTTGGCAGCCATCCGGTCGTCGGAACGGCTGAGAGCCCATCCCATAGAAACACCAGCGGATTGCCCGCCACCCGTCCAAACGCGCGCTGGACGTGCAAGAACGCAAAGCCGTCCCCGACAGTGACATACAAAAAGAGGATGTAAGCGAACAAGCCGGCAGGCGAGATGAAGATAGCCATGAGCATGTCCGGACGACCAAGCACCCACCGTGGGAAAGATACCGTCGATCCGCCCTGCTTGCGATGCTGCCTGAACATTTGGATGACGGTCGCAAATACAGCAAGGACCCCGACGAGCCTCGTTGCCGACAGCAACGCGGATGAAAGGCCGGCGGCGAGATAGCTGGAGCGCTTGAGTGCCAAAAAGACGCACGAAGTCAGGAGCACGAAAACAGGTTCGGTAAGGAAAGTGGTGAAGTGAAAGGAGAACGGGCCGCTAAGGAGAAAAGCGCAATACAGCACATAGGCGCGCATGTTCTTCTCCAGCAGCGGCCATGCCACAAGACAGGCGGCGTAGCTGCATGCAATCGAGGTGATCGTCGCGACCAGGATCGTAGGGAAGGGGAAAACAAACCGGAGCGCCGCCACCAGCATGGGATAGAACGGAAAGAAGCCCCAGCGTCCGACATTGCTCTGGTTTGGAATGGGAAAACGCTCATAGCCGTATTCGGAAATGTCCACATACCAGGCGCAATCCCACCTGCAGAGCGCACGAGCATAAGCCTCGAAGCCTGGTTCTACCGATACTGATGCAAATGCAGCATAGCGAATGGCAAGCCCGCTGATCACGAACAGGATCGGCACTGCTACCACGGTGATGACCCTGAGGCGACCGCCAGCGTTCGCACGCGCCGCATCTTCAAGCGCCAAATCTGCCTCCACCCGCTCGAGTAACAGGCGCCACTCGCGTCCTAAATCAGCCCGGCTGCCATGGCGAATTCACTTCTTCTTCATAGGGAAGCGTGTCGACATTCTCCTGTAGCCAGCTTTCAAAAAAAACTCTTTGGTCGCGCTCACGCGATAGCTCCTTCGCCAAACTAAGCGCATCAGCGATCCGTAGTTCCGTTATCGCCGTCATTTTTCCAATCAGCAGGGGGAATTGTCTTTCCGTGACCCGATGCGCTTCTCGGCCCGTCGAGTTGCGAGCGACGGCAGCCACGAACTTCCAGGGGCTGCGTTGGAAATGGGCGGCGTCATTTATTCTTTTGCGACTCCGGTCCAAGCGAAGCGTTCCCTGCCAGATCCGCGTGCAACGGGCGAGCCATGTCGAGATGTTCCAGCACCGTCGGCAGCTTGTCGGAGGCGAAGTGCTGAAGTTCTGCATCCTCGCCGGAGCCAATCTCCCAGGCCAAAAGCTGCACCGCCTTCTGGTGGTCGACGATTTGCGCGGCGAGATAAGCCAGCTCGAACGCGGCGCCGTCCAGATTTTCGAGATCGGCGCGGATTTTCTTATGATCACGGTCGAGCTCTTCGGGAAGCGTAATCTCGCTCTTGTCCGCGACGGATTTCAGCTGTTTATTTGCCTTGTCGTGATCTTCGACCATTCGATTTGCAAATTCCCTCACCCCATCATGGCTTGTCTTTCCGGCCGCGAGCCGACCCAGCTCCACCTCGGCCCTGCCGCCAGCCGTGACCAGCTGGGCGAAAAGCCGATCCTGATAATTCGTCTGGTTCGGCGCTGGAACTCCAGGCTTCTCCATCCTCGTGTCGGGAGCAAGGCCTGCCGGATTGCCTATCTGGGCCAGCGCATAACTGGGCGACAGAGCCAGGGCGAAGGTGATTGCGGTAGCACGCATGGTGTTCTCCATTCCGCGCCGAAAGCGAGCCCCCGGCAGCGGTTTTTCGCTCGTTCAGAGAGTGAGCAGGTAAGCCACGAGTGAATCCTTTTCCGGCTGGTCAAGCTTCGTTCCGAGCATCATGTTGAAGAACTCAACCGTATCGCCAAGCGTCATCAGGCGGCCGTCATGCAGATAGGGCGGAGAGTCCTTGATCCCGCGCAGTGTAAAGGTCTTGATCGGGCCATCCGGTATGGCAACCTGGTCGTTGAAGCTCTCACCGATCTTGTAGAACCGCTCGAGCTTCAGGTCGTGCATGTTGTTGTCCATGAACGACAACCCCGGAACATGACACTCGGCGCAGCGGCCCTTGCCCATGAACACCTGCTCGCCCTTGAGCTCCTGCGCAGTTGCGGTGGCCGGGTCAAGCCGCCCGAACGGGTCGAGCTTCGGCGCCGGTGGAAAATCGATGATGTTCTGCATTTGCGCCATCATCGCCACCTGGTTCGTGCGGTCCGGCAGATTCACCCCTTTGCGAGTAGCGCTCACGTGATCGCCGTTGAAGTAGGCGGTGCGCTGCTCGAATTCCGTGAAGTCCTCGACTGAGCGCAGCGAGCGTTTGGAGCCATGAAGCTGTTGATTGAACAGGCCGCGTAGACTGGTTGTGTCCAGCCGAAAGCGCTCGGCTTGCGGCCGGACATCCGGCGTCAGGTGAAAGGCTGCGTTGGTATGGAAATTCGCGTGGCAGTCGAGGCATGCCACACCGATGCTTTGCATCGCGACCTTTCTGTCCTCGGTCTGATTGAATTCCTCCTGCGGGAAGGGCGTCAGCAGCAGACGCAGTCCTTCCATTTGTACGGGTGTGATGATGCCGTTCATATATTCGTAGAAGTTGCGGATCGTCAGCAGATCACCGCTCGACACATCCCCCAGTTCGGGGTGCGTGGTAAGGAATATCGGAGGTGGGAATTCCGGCGTAAGGTAATCCGGCAGGTCGAAATCAACGTCGAAGCGCCGCAGATCGCGCCCTTCGTGGGCGCCGATCTCCCTGATCTGGTTTTCCGGAAAGACCTGGCCTCCGGTCGCCTGCTTGACGTGCGGCAGCGGCAGGAAGCCCTTGGGTAACAAACCGCGGTCGCGGATTTCTTGGGGAGTCTTGGCGGCCAGGCTGTCCCAGGTCTCGCCTGCCGACAGTTTGACCCTGACGCCCTCCTGCACCACTTTCCGGCCGCCCGACATCACGACGCCCCGCATCGGCCGGTCCGCCAGGGTGTACGGCTCTCGAGCAGCTTGCGCTGCCGCTCGATCACGGCGGGTTTTTGCGCTTCGTCAGTCTCCTTCACCGCCGAAAAGGGCAGGCTTGGCAATGGACGATAGGTCAGATCCGGCGGCAGCGGGTCCGAAGCAACGTTAAGCGTGAACGCCGCCGCGCCAAGAAAGACCGGCAAACCGAAGTTGAAGACACGTGACATATCCCCTCCCGACAAGAAAGTCTCAGCGGTATGGCGTGGACTCGGTCCAACTCCCGCGCGCGATCTTTGTTCCCAGACTTCGAAAAAGCCGGATCGGGGAAAGACCTCGGCATCGAAGATGTGCTCGAGAGGGTCAGGCCGGCGCCGGCCGCGAGCCTTTTGCTTTTGCGATGGCAGGTCCGGATTCTTCTTGCTGCGATAGGCCGTCGCTCTGCTGATCGACGCCTTGGCCGCGGCAACGTCGCTCGTGTGTTCCTGTCGTAACTTCATAAAGAGCCTCATCTGATGGTCGGTTACATGGCGACCTGGCACAAAGGTGATTCTCCATTCTTCAGTCGGCAGTGACGCCGCGGGGGTGGTGTAACTCCGTTCGGGCTACGCCCTCACTGCGTCACATCACCCGCGCCGAGACTCATCTTGATTGAGCTGAATGTCATCCCGATCGCCGCACCACACTCTGACGTCGAACCGGAGTGGCGATGGAAGGAGGCCAGCCTTCCTCGGTGCCCTGGAACATGTGGGTACATCGAAGGTTAGCAAAGTACCTAGATCAGTAAGCAGCGACGCAAGAGAGCAGCACCGACCGAGCAAGGGCCCACTCCAGCAGCCAAACCGGTCCGGTCGACTGGCGTGGAGACTAGCGTAGACGTTAACCGGTTGGCGACCTGCTGCCGATGGCAGGCGAAGCACGCATAGGGTGCCCGGCAATTTGGAAAACATATGCAAGGATGGCCATCGCCGGCGATGCGCGGCGTGACGCAGCCGGTAAGGCTTGCCGCGCGCTGTCTTGCGGTCCAGGCCTATCTCGTTGAAAGGCAGAGTGGACGAGCAAAAGCCCGCCAACATAAAGCCAGCGGCTGGCTGTCATGTCTCTTCCGGGGCCAGAACCAACGAGGAACAATGTCTTCTTTTGAAAGTTCTGGAAGATCATCAAGGAGATAGTGAAATGTCAGAATCACGTGAATGGCTTGTCCAGTGGCTCAGGGATGCTCACGCCATGGAAGAGCAGGCCGAGACCATGTTGAATGGGCAGTTGAACCGTATCGAGAACTATCCTGAACTGAGCGACCGAATCAGGCAGCATCTCGATGAGACGAGGCGGCAGGCGGCTCGGCTTAAAACCTGTCTCGACCGCATCGGGCAAGGGTCCTCGACGCTGAAGGATGCCGGCGGCAAGCTGACCGCGATGGCGCAGTCGCTGAGCGGTGTCTTCGCTGGCGACGAGGTGATGAAAGGATCACTTGCGAGCTACACGTTCGAGCACATGGAAATCGCCTCCTACACGATCCTTATCGCCGCTGCTAAATCGGTCGGTGAAACGGAGGTCGCGCACGTTTGCGAGGAGAACCTGCGAGAGGAAGTCGCGATGGCGGACTGGCTGAAAAGCCATATAGCCTCGACAACCGAGCAGTTCCTTGCGCGGGCCGAAACGGAGAGCGAGAGTGCCAAGCGTTGATCAGTCGCCGAGATTTGCTCGTGCAAGCAAACAGCGCGTGAGCGACAGCCGCAATGTGTGCCGAGGTGCTCGGCACCACAGCTCTACGCTGAAATAGGCGCACGGTCAGGGCGGGCCTAGGGTTTTCCACTATTATGATCGGCTTGTGCCCGAACTTTTTACCCAACGTCGCCGAGACTCAAGTATTAGATTTTGCTTATGGAGCGTCGGCACGCCATCCGAAGGATCAAGGACGGGCTTTGGGAGGTCTACGACATAGACGATGGAAAGGTTGTCTTCGTGGACAGCGTAGCTCTGACCAATTTGCGGGACGAAGAGGCACTCGACGCACTGGAGTTGCTAATGGATGGATTTCTTGTTTCGAGCAGGTCTCCAAGGCTCAGTTGAGGGTCTCCAGGGACATGCTCGCGCGCACTTCAGGCGAAGCGACTCCACGCCTGTCATTGTGGGTTCCATCAAACCGCACGGCACCTTCCAGCGCGGGTTGCCCTGCGGCGGGAGGTTGGGGTGGCACCAAGAGGCGGGGAGGATGATCGCCATTAAGCACCGATTTATGCGGCAAATCTTGGCTCCGGAACTCCCGTTGCACCCAGGCCGGTGATGGCAAAAAGGCTGCCGCGCAAGACACCGTCGCTTGGAAAGCGCGGCAGCGGCGGCTTGGCCATAGAAGTGACGTACAGGGTGTCGAGCTTCGGCCCGCCGAACATGACGCTGGTGATCTTCTTGACGGGCATGTCGATGATGCGATCAACGCTGCCGTCGGGCGCGTAACGCACCAGCCTGCCGTCATAGACCAGCGCGTTCCACAGGAATCCTTCCGCATCGACGGTCGAGCCGTCAGCCGCCCCTCCCCGGCTGGTATCGACGCGGGTGAAGGTGCGCCGGTTGTTGGCGGCACCCGTTTCGATATTATAGTCGTAGGCCCAGATCTCGCCGGTCCAGGTGTCGGCGAAATAGAAGGTGCGGTCGTCCGGGCTCCAGCACGGACCGTTCGAGCAGATGATGCCGGAATCTATTCTGGTAACGGAGAAATCCGGATCGAGCCGGTAGAGCCCGCCGGAGGGTCCCTCTTCCATCGTGTCCATTGAGCCGGCGAAGAAGCGGCCGCGCCGATCGACCTTGCCGTCATTGAGCCGGTTCATCGGCCTGTCCGGCTCCGGATCGTGAATCGGCGTCACCTCGCCGGTGGCGAAATCAAGCAGATGGAAACCGCGCTGCAGCGATACCACCGCGCCACCGCCGTCCTTGCGCAATGCCATCGAACCGATCTTCATCGGCACGTCCCAGCAACGGATCTCGCGGCCGTCGGCGGTCGCCCGAAACACGCGTCCGTCGAAACTGTCGATCCAGTAGAGGCGCTCCTGCTCGACGTCCCACAGCGGCCCTTCGCCCAGCGTGGTCTTCACGTCCACCACGACTTCGATCTTCATACCGTCCTCCTCTGTTTCGGCGCTCTGCGGCAAACGTCAGAACGCGACTTTGTCGCCGCCTTTCAGTGACAGGATTTCGCGGGCCTCGTCGGGCGTCGCCACTTCCATGCCGAGTCCTTCGATGATCTTGCGGGCGAGCACCACCTGCTCGGCATTCGACTTGGCAAGCTTGCCCTTGCCGGCCCACAGACTGTCTTCGAGCCCAACGCGAATATTGCCGCCAAGCGCTGCCGATTGCGCGGCTATGCGCAACTGGCTGGCGCCCGCACCCAGAACCGACCAGCGAAACTGATCGCCGAATAGGCGATCGGCGGTACGCTTCATATGGGCGACGTCTTCCGGATGCGTGCCGATGCCGCCGAGCAGGCCGAACACGGACTGCACGAAGAACGGCGGTTTCACCAGCCCGCGATCGGCGAAGTGGGAGAGGTTATACAGATGGGCAATGTCGTAGCACTCGAACTCGAAGCGCGTGCCGTTGTCGTAACAGGTCTCCAGTATGTACTCGATGTCTTTGAACGAGTTGCGGAAGACCAGGTCACGCGTCGCTTCCAGGTGCGGCCTTTCCCAGTCGAATTTGAATGTTTCGTATTTGTCTACGAGGTGATAGAGCCCGAAATTGATCGAGCCCATGTTGAGCGAGGCGACCTCCGGCTTGAACTGGGCGGCGGGACGCACACGCTCCTCGACCTTCATGTAGGGACTGCCGCCGGTAGTGATGTTGATGGCGGCATTGGTGCCTTGCTTGACGCGCGGCAGGAAACGCGCGAACGCCTCCGGCGTCTGGTCGGGCTTGCCCGTCTCGGGGTCGCGGGCATGCAGATGCAGGATCGCCGCACCCGCCTCCGCCGCTGCAATCGCCTCGGAGGCGATCTGGTCCGGCGTGATCGGCAGATAGGGCGACATGGTCGGCGTATGGATCGCTCCCGTCACCGCGCAGGTGATGATGACTTTGCCGTTGGGTTGCTGGGCGCCGGGCTTGCGGCTTGTTTCCATCATTGTCCAAACTCCTGATCCGATTTTTTCTTGTGCGCCGCCAGCGCCATCAGCCGGCGGTCGCGCCAGACCTGCCGTTCGCCGAGGTCTTCCCGCGGCAGGCGCTTGCGGCGCTCGGCCTCGACGGTCTCCATGACCTCGCCGGCCCAGTCGACGCGGCGCAGCATCTGCGGGAAGATGTTGGAATAGATCGTCTGATAGCGCTCGACATAGTCGCGCACACCACCCGGTGCATTGAGGTCGATCGTCTCGAACGGACCCATGAACGACCAGCGCAGCGCCAGCCCGTCGCGCAAACCCGTGTCGACGTCCTCGACGCTGGCATAGCCGTCGGCGACGAGCCGGAACGCCTCCTCCAGCAGCGCGCCCTGCAAGCGGTTCATGATGAAGCCGTCGAGTTCGCGCTTCATCACCAGCGGCGCGTGGCCCGCCTCGACAAAAAAGGCGCGGGTCCTTTCCACCGTTTCGGCGGAGGTCCATGGCGCCGGCACGACTTCCGCCGCCGGGATGAGATAGGGCGGATTGATCGGGTGCACGACGAGGCAGCGATGGCGCCCCTCAAGATGATCGGTGAATTTCGACGGCAACAGCGCTGAGGTGGAACTGGCGATCACCGCCTGCGGACCGGCAAGGGCGTCGATCCGGGAGAACACTTCCCGCTTCACCTCGAGGTTTTCCGGCGTGTTCTCCTGGACGTGGACGGCATCGGCCAAGGCGTCGCCAAGCTCCGCCACAATGGTGATGCGGCCGAGCACGGCATCGACCGCCTGTCCCCGCAGCAAATCGTTGGCGGCAAGGTCGCCGAGCACGCCAGCGATATAGTCGCGCGCACCGCTGGCCGCGGCCGGCGCCTGGTCCCACATGCGCACATCATGGCCTGCACGAGCGAAGCTGATCGCCCACGCTCGCCCGATGAAGCCGCTTCCGACAATTGCTACCTTCGCCATGATCTCCCCCTCAGAGTGTCTCAACGTTGCCGTCAACGCCGAGCGACTGGCCGGAAATATTGACGCCCGCATCGGAAAGCAGGAAGGCGACCATCGCGGCAACATCGTATGGGCTGGTCATGCGGCGCAGCGAGATGTTTTGCAGATAGCGCTGCGTCATCTCCTCGTTTGAAACGCCGAGCTGCTTTGCCCGGTCGGCAATGACCTTGTCGATGCGCGGCCCTTCGATGATGCCGGGCAAGATGGCGTTGACCCTGATCCCATGCGGTCCGAGTTCCTTGGCAAGACTCTGGGTCAGGCCGACAACGCCGAACTTGGCAGCCGAATACGGCGTGCGGAACGCGTAGCCATGGCGGCCGGCGGCGGAAGACATTGAGACGATCGAGCCCCCGCCCGCCGCCTTGATCAGCGGCACGGCACGCCGCGCGCACAGAAACTGGCCGGTCAGGCAGATATCTATGCAGCGCCGCCAGTCTGCCGGATCGATCTCATCGACCCCGCCGGTCGGCCCGGCAATGCCGGCATTGTTGATCAGGGCGTCGAGCCCGCCGAGCTTCTCCTTGACGGTCTCGAACAGCTGGTCGACATCGTCGTCGCGCGAAACGTCCGCTTTGACTGCGGCGGCGAGTGTGAGCCTCTCTGGAGCGGCGGCCAGCGCCTCGTGGGAAATATCGCAGATCACGACACGCGCGCCGAGCCTCGACAGCGTCTCTGCAATGGCAAACCCGATGCCGCCGGCACCCGCCGTCACCAGCACGCGCTGGCCTTTGAGCCCGGTCAGGAATTCGTCCGCCGATCCCGGTGCGCTTGAGCTCATTATTCCATTCCTTTCACTGAATCCGCCTTTCGCGCAGCGCCATGACGGCACCGAGCACCACCAGCCCGAACAGGATCGCCCGCGTCGCGTAAGGCAGCGTCGTGCCGGCGAGCAGCATCTGCAACGCGGTCAGGAGCAGCACCCCGCCCAGCATGCCGAGATAGTGCCCGCGCCCGCCGGTGATCAGCGCACCGCCGACCACGACAACGGCGATCGAGGGCAGCAGATAGTCGTCACCCATGCCGAGGCTGGCCTGGCCGGAAAAGCCGGTCAGCATGATCCCGACGATTGCCGCGCAGACCGCCGACAGCACATAGACGAGGATGAGCGTGCGACCGACCGCGATACCGGAGAGCTGGGCTGCGCGCAGGCTGTTGCCGATGCCGTAGACGCGGCGGCCAAAAGCGGTGCGGCCGAGCAGCAGCACGGCAAAGACGACGAATGCGATCATCAACAGCACCACCGGCGTGATGGCGAATACCCTGCCGGTCATGAACCAGCGCAGCATCGGCGAGGAGAAGCCGGCCGGCGTACCCTGCGAGTAAAGCAGCGCGACGCCTTGCAGAATGCCGTTGGTGGCCAGCGTCATCACGATCGGCGAAATGCCGAGGAAGACGATGCCGATGCCGTTGGCAAGACCGATCAGGCAAGCGATGAGCAGCACCGCCGGCAGCGCATAGGCAAGTGCACCATCCGAGCCGTTGACCATGCCGGCAAGCAGGATGCCCGAGAGACCGATTGTCCACGGCACCGACAGGTCGAGCCCGCCGGTGAGGATTACGCTGCCTTGCCCAAGAGCCAGGATGGCGAGGAAGCTCGACAGCACGAACAGCGAGTTCCAGTAGGTGACGTTGACAATGGCGCGTCCGAGCCAGATCTGGGTGACGATCACGACGACGGCCAGGCAGACATAGGCCGGCAGCGCATAACGCAGCGTCTCGGCATTGCGGATATGGAAGGCCGGCTGCGGCGCCTGCTGATCGTCGGTGCTGCCACGCGCGATTCTCAGCCGCCGGTCGGTGCGATCGATCTGCGAGGGCAGCATTCCGGCGCGCCATGCGCCCAACCGCGCCCGTAGCGCACGCAGTTGGCGGGCGAGCACGGAGCCATGCGACAGCGAGCCGGCAAGCACGGCAAGAATCAGGATCGTGCCCTCGGCGATCGTGGAATAATAGGCCGAGACGTTGAGTACGAGCAGGATGTTGACGACCATCATTAGTATGTAGGCGCCAAAGACGGTGCCAACCGGCCCGCCTTGACCGCCGCCCAGCCTCGTACCGCCGACAACGACCGCCGCGAACATCGACAGCAACAACGGGTTGCCGACGAGCGGATCGCCGCTGCCGGTCTGGGCGCTGATGAAGACGCCGGCGAGCCCGTAGCAGCCGCCGGCTATGACATAGACCAGGAAGCGCACGAGAACGACGCGCACGCCGACCGAAGCGGCCGCATCCGGATCGCTGCCGATCGCATAGAGAGCCGTCCCGAAGCGTGTGCCTTTGAGCCAGAACCAGGCGAGCAGGACGACGCCAATAACCACCAGCGGCATCGGTATCCAGCCGGCGATGGCATCACCGAGATAGAAGGCGCCAAGATCGGGAGAGACGAAGCCGCCCGGCTTGTCCATAACCAGCAGCGTTACCCCCTGCAGGATGAACATGGTCGACAGCGTGACGACGATTGGCTGCATGCGCAGGACGGCGATGAAGAAGCCGTTGAAGGCGCCGACCAGCATGCCGACACCAATTCCGGCCAAGGTCCACAGCGCGACACTGGTGCCGGTCGCCATCGGATCCATACCTTTTGCCAGGACGACATTGACCAGCGAGATCACCGCGCCGGCGGACAGGTCGAAACCGCCGGACAGGATGACCAAGGTCTGGCCGATCGCCGCCAGTGCCGAGGTGGCGCCGCCGCTGGAGAGAAACGAAATGTCGAAATAGGTGAGCCGCCCGGCACTGACCAGATCGACGACAAGCAGGAGCACCGCAAAGACGATCGCCGCGATGATCGCGCCGCTGTGCCGCGCGAGAAGCCGCGACAATGTCGCGGCCGGTGCCGCGGCGGGCAAACTCGTCACGCTCATTCCGCCGCCTCCCGGACCAAGTCGCCGTGTCCCAGCGCCGGTCGCATGATCGCGCCTTCCGTGATGTGGTTGCCGGCAAGCTCCGCCACCAGGCGACCGTCATAGAGGACGAGCACCCGGTCGCATTGATGGACCAGCTCGGGAATTTCGGTTGAATGCAGAAGGATCGAGCCGCCGGCCGCCACGTAGTCGCGCATCATCACGTAGAGTTCGTGCTTGGTGCCGACGTCGATGCCGCGGGTTGGGTCGAAGAGCAGCAGGATGCGGCTTTCGGCGACCAGCCATTTGGCGATGGCGATCTTCTGCTGGTTACCGCCCGAAAACGCCCCCGCCCTAGTCCACATGGCGCGGTGGTCGACCTCGACCGTCGAGAAGGCGGACTGTACGGCCCGCGCCTCCTCGTGCCTGCTGATCAGGCCAAATCGGGTAAAACGCGCGACGACCGGCAGCGATACGTTCTGCCGGCCCGAGAGTTTCAGGAACAGGCCTTCGGTCTTGCGGTCCTCGGGTACCAGCCCGATCGCCATGTTGGGCTTGAGCGCATCGGCGGGCGATCCAAGCCAAACCATGCGGCCGTCGACCAGGACATGGCCGCGCTCGATCTCGGCCATGCCGAAGCAGGCGAGGAACAGGTCGAGCTGGCCCATGCCCTGAAGCCCGGCAATGCCGAGGATCTCGCCCTTGCGCAGGTCGAAACCGACGCCGTCGAGCTTCCTCCCGGCCTTGAGATCGCGCACGCCGAGTACCGGAGGACCGAAGACGGCCTCGCTTTCGGGTTTCGGCGGAAAGGTCTGGGCGATGCTGCGACCGATGATCTTTTCGATCACTTCTCCATCCGGGACGTCGGCAACCGGCGCCGTAACGATATGGCGGCCGTTTCTGAGAATGGTCAGCGTGTCGCAGAAGGCCCGCACCTCGCGCATGCGATGGGTGATGAACACGACCGTTGTGCCGGCGGCCTTAAGTCGCGCGATGATGCCGCCCAGCCATTCGACATCGCCGCCCGACAGCGTCGAGGTCGGTTCGTCGAGCAGGAGGATGCGCGGCTTGCGATAGAGCGCGCGCGCGATTTCGATCTTCTGGCGGACGGCGAGATCGAGGGTCGCGACCTCGGCATCAAGATCGACCGAAAAGCCGAGATCGGAAATGTGCTGGCGCACCGCCTTGCGCGCGGCCGACCGCTTGATCAGGCCGATCGGGCCGACAGGCGCGTAGGGCAGCAGCATGTTGTCGAGAACGCTGAGATCGCGCACCAGCGTCATTTCCTGGAAGGCTGTCTGCACGCCCTTGGCGTGCGCGGCGCGCGGCGAACCCAGCGGCGCCGGCTCGCCCAGCACGGTTATTTGCCCTTCGTCGGGCCGCACCAGTCCCGATAGCAGCTTGACGAGCGTCGACTTGCCGGCGCCATTCTCGCCGAGCAGGGCGTGCACGCTGCCGGAAGTGATCTCAAAAGAGACGCCATCGAGGGCGACTGTTGCGCCGAACGCCTTGCGGACGCCCTCTATGCCGACAGCTGTCGATTGCGCTGACATCATGATCCCAGTCCCGGCCTGCATGAAAGGTGCGTGGAGTGCCTCGAAAGGCACCCCACGCTCCATTTCGGAGAGCCTTACTCCTCGGGCTGGCCGACAAGGGCGGCGGCGAGACCGATTTCAGGTGTCTGGTCGGAGAAGATCGAGGCGAACCAGCCGGGGTTGGAGACCAGCGACGGTTTGAACGCGTTGCAACCAGCCTTCATCTCCGCCCAGGTGCCTTCGTCACAAAGCTTTATCGTCTCGTTGGTGACGACCGGCAGTGGCAGGATCGTCTTCTTGGCAACGTCCTTGCCTTCAAGCGCCTCGACGGCAAGCTTGAGGGCCAGCGCCCCGGAATAAGGCGGCGACGCGTAGGAAATGCGCGAGGCGCCAAGCGGCGCATAGGGTGACGTCGCGCCCTCGACCTCCGTGCCCTCCGGCAGCATCTGGATACGCCCGCCATTGGAACCCTCGCCGGCGCAAGGCAGGAGTTCGCTGACCTTTTTGCCGGCCTCGAGTTGCATGGAATTGGCGGTGAAGCAGCCTACCTGCATCCACAGCCCATTTATGTCGTCCCAGCTGCGCGTCGCCAATATCTTGGAAAGTTCGGTACGGGCCACCGCCTGGCTCCACATGCCGACAGCCTCGCCGACGATCTTGATGTCGGGATGCTTGGCAAACACCTCCTTCGCGGCCTTGGTGCGCAGATCATCGACCGAGGTGCCGGGAACGCCGGTCACCGCGATGATGTTGCCCTTGCCATTAAGTTTCTTGACCAGCCACTCCGCCGTCACGCGGCCAGCCTCTTCCTGGTCGATATGGACGTTGTAGGCGCAGGGCTCCGTGATCTCGGCATCATAGGCAAACACCTTCACGCCCTTGTCGCAGGCGTTCTTCACCACCTGGTTGAGCGCTGTCGGCGAGATCGGGAAGATCACGATGGCTTCGGCGCCTGCCTGCACCATGGCGTTGATCTGCTGGATCTGGCGCTGTGCGTTCGGCCCCGCCACCTGAACCTGGAGGTCGATCTTATCGGCCATGCTCTTGTGCGACGCCATCGCCTTGACCATGTTGGCAGCCTCGGCTTGCCAATCATTGCCGATGAAGCTCATGCTGAGAAATATCTTGTGCTTTCCGGCCGCTTCGGCGGCGGACGTACCAAGAACGCAAACAGCCATGCCGGCAAGCAGCGCAAACCGCCGGGCTTTCGATCCGATACCCATTCAAAACTCCTCCCAGTTCAGACGACCGAATGCCTCCCAAGGGCACGAAACGTGCTCCTTGTCATTCGATGCAGCTGACCGTATCATGATTTGATCAAAGATCAATGATGAAAAGCTAATAAGTAAAAGCCGGATAGACCGGCGCTTGACGCGGCAATCCGAACCTTGCATTCCGGGCACAGGCGCCGGGTAGGACAAGAGCGTCGCCGTATGTCGCCGTATGGGGAAAGGTAGGCAGAGATGGCTGGGGCGGCATTCAGGAAGCCGGGCGTCGAGATCACGCCGCTTTCCAGGGAAACCCTGCAGGACAGGGTTTACCGGCACGTCACCGAGTTGATCCTCGACGGCAGTATCGTTCCGGGTGAAATGGTGACGGTGCAGAGCCTCGCCGACGCTTTCGGCGTCAGCCCGATGCCGGTTCGCGAGGCACTGCGGCGTCTGAGCGCCGCCAACGCATTGATGGTGGTTTCGGGCCGGTCAATCGGTATCCCCGCATTAAGCCGCGCGCGACTCATCGATCTCAGGAACGTCAGGTTTGAGATCGAGGCGATCGCCGCCGCATGGGCGGCCGAGCGAATGGACGATGCCAGCGTGGCGCTGCTGCGCCAGCATCTGGACGCACTCGAACAGGCCAATGCCGCCGGCGACGTCAAATCCTACCTCAGGGCCAACTACGCCTTCCATTTCTCCATCTATCGAGCCGCTGGCTCGGAAAACATGCTCAACATCATCGAGAACCTGTGGCTGCAGATCAGTCCCTATTTCAACATGCTGCACGATTCCGGAAACTATTCGACCGCCAACCAGCACCATCAGGAGATGTTTGCAGCGCTGCGAGACCGCAACGCGGAGGCGGTCCGGGCTGCGGTTCGCGCTGACATCGACGCGGCTTTCACTGTCCTGATCAAACTGCTGAAATAGTCGCAGGTCGCCAAGCCCGACATGGCAGGACGGCGATGCTCACCACAACCGAACCGCCGAGCATCAGCGGACATTTTCCAGCGCCCTGCTGCGGTGATTCATCCAGAGGGGACGATCCAGCGCTCACAGGGCCGAGTTGGTCAGGGGTAGCGCTTGCCAGAGCCTACAAGCTCATCCTTAATCGCTGGCGTTGCGGTGTGACCGTCGGCACGGGTGAAGGCATGCCCGAGCGGCTTGTCAACAAGAACGGGAGACGGCAGTGTTCTGACGTTATCAATGAGCCGCGTCTCGCCGAGCCAGGCCGCTGCAAACAGGCGTGCCGGCCGATCCAGGCTTGCTATCGGTTGCAGATCTGCCTCGCCACGGAGTTCCAGGTACTCGACCTCGCGATAGCCCGCGGACAGGATCGCTGCGCGCGCTTCGGCAAGCGTTGGCAGGACGGGAGAGCCGTTCGAGAGCCCCGACGCCGTATCGAGTAGGACCGATGCTAGCCTTGGGGCGACGGCGCGCTCTGCCGGCGAGAGCCGGACATTGCGCGATGACAAAGCGAGACCATCGGCTTCCCGGATTGTCGGACAGGGGACGACGGTGATCGGAATATCCAGGTCCCGGACCATGCGCCTGATAAGTTGAAGCTGCTGGAAGTCCTTCTCTCCGAAAAAGGCGAAATCAGCGCCGGTCTGCAGGAAGAGTTTTGCAACGACGGTCGCCACCCCATCGAAATGGCCGGGCCGGAACGCACCGCACAGGCTTTCACTGACGCCGGACACGGACACGGTCGTGGCGAAGCCGTCAGGATACATCTCAGTCGCATCCGGAACATAAAACAGGTGGGCGCCCAGCCGCGTGAGCTTTGCAGCGTCTTCGTCTTCCGTGCGGGGATAGGCGGCAAGATCCGCCGCACTGTTGAACTGCTTGGGATTGACGAACAGCGTCACGATCACGCGATCGGCCTTTTGAAGCGCAGAACGCACGAGACTCAAATGCCCTTCATGCAAGGCTCCCATCGTAGGCACCACGGCGATATTGAGACCGGAACGGCGCCATCCCGCCACAGCGGTACGAAGCTCGGCAATGGTGCGGACGATCGGCGCGCTCACGCGGCTTCTCCGGCTTGCGGTGCGTCGGCGAAGAGATGTTCGGCCGCCGGAAAGCGCCCTTCCCGCACATCAGCCGCGTAAGCCGCAATGGCGGCTTCGTCCTCTGAGCCCAGTTCGGCATAGCGCTTGACGAATTTCGGACGAAAACCGGTGAACATGCCCAGAATATCGTCGACGACCAGAACCTGGCCGTCGCAGGCGGCGGAGGCGCCGATCCCGATGGTTGGAATCGTAACCTCCTCGGTTATTCTTCGTGCGAGCGGCTCGGCAACCTTTTCCAGCACAACGGAGAATGAGCCGGATTCGGCAACAGCAACAGCGTCGCGCAAAATTCTGTCGCCGTCTCCGCCCCTGCCCTGGACCTTGTAGCCGCCAAGCACATTGATCGCTTGCGGTGTTAGTCCGACATGGCTCATGACGGGGATGCCGCGGGCAGTGAGAAAGCGGATCGTGTCAGCCATGCTCTCGCCGCCCTCCAGTTTGACCGCGGCGCATCCGGTCTCCGCCATCAGCCGGGCGGCGTTGCGAAAGGCCTGTTCGCAGCCCTCCTCATAGGAGCCGAACGGCATGTCGACGACCATCAGCGCTCGTTCAAGACCGCGGCGCACGGCCTTGCCGTGCATGATCATCATCTCCAGCGTAACCCCGAGGGTTGACGTCAGGCCATGAAGCACCATGCCGACGCTGTCGCCGACCAGGACCACGTCGCAGTGCCTATCGGCGAGGCGCGCAACGGGCGTTGTATACGCTGTTAAGCAGACAATCGGCTTCTTGTGCTTTCGGGCCGCAATGTCCGGCGGCGTCAGCGCCTTTGTTTCGACCGCCACACTCATCGGCACATTCCCTTGGGTCAAGTTCCAGCGGTGACGGTTTTGCATAGTTCTGTGCAGGTGCGAAGGCCAAAACCGCACTGCATCAGAAAAGTTTG
Source organism: Mesorhizobium sp. M0800 (assembly GCF_040320095.1). Taxonomy (NCBI): domain Bacteria; kingdom Pseudomonadati; phylum Pseudomonadota; class Alphaproteobacteria; order Hyphomicrobiales; family Phyllobacteriaceae; genus Mesorhizobium; species Mesorhizobium sp. M0800. Next base: position 131,968 of record NZ_JAMYOZ010000012.1, on the reverse strand, counting down.
TGCGTCGCGAAGCAGGCTCTCCGCAAAGCAAACACAGAGGGCCAGCGTTCCTCTGCTTCGGTGATCCTGCGCGACAACCGTGTTGCTGAGCGGCTGAGCAATCGGGCTCCGGCCGTTTTCAACTCGAACAGTTTAACTGCCGCACGGCGGTTCACGCCAGAAGCGACCTTGGTTGCAAGCCTACCCGAAATGCGTTGTGACGGAAGCATGCGCCCGCACTCCAGACACTACGATTTGAATCAATATCGCTGGTTCGAATCGGTTCCAAAACAAGGTGCACGCTGGCGGCGTTGGCATTTTCCGCATATTACCAATCCCTTGACTACCGTCAAAGCCGCTCCAGAATCATCTGCATGGCTTGGGAAATTGCGGACATCAATATCGGCGATGAGGTGGCGATCACCATGACGGTGCTGAAGCTCCTGGACGACGGAAGAGCTAGCGTCGTCAGCATCCCCTCCTATGGTTTTCCGCATTCGATCCCTGCTCCTAAAAAGTCCAAACCAGGTGACGAGCTCCAGCTCACTGGCGAGGTCACGCGGGTCGACGAGGAAAATCGAAGGGTGACCGTGAAAGCTGGCGGGCTAATCACCGTGGATGCCGATACGATCACCGACTGGACGCCTGTCCGCCGCAAAAAGATGTCGCTCAGAGATGAGGCGGATTAGCGAACGCAGATCAAACCATCGATGCCGAAGACAAGTCCGCAAGGCCTGGCCGTCCTTGCTCTGGTGCGCGTGGCATCGAGGAGACCTGCCGGCCGGCGTGCTGCCGATCGAGGAGGCTGTCTTCCTGCTCTTATGGCCAAGAGCCCATGCATGAGGGTGAGGCGCTTGCCAAGGCTATCATTGAAACAGTTGAACGGCTAACTGCTGGCGGGAAGGCAATCGCCCCAGGTGGCGCACTGTACGAAAATTACCAACTTCGTTAGCCGGGAACAAGCACTCTACATCAAACGTTTTTTTGCGCGAGACTGAACTCTCCTCCGTTCTCCAGTCTGGCTGTAAAGGCCCGCTGCTCTGCACGGGCAGCGGGCCTGAGGGTTCGCACATGCCGCAGCGCCAGCGTACCAATCGCACCTGCCTTAGTCCTCATGATTTGGCTATTTGCCAGCGCGTTTTCGATCGGATTTGCGCAGACGAAGACCTCGACCCTTTAAGCCAACAGGGCAAAATCCTGGCGGAAACGGTAGTGGCGACTTTTCGAAATGCTCACACTGATGAGCGCGAACTGCTAAAGGCAGTCAGGTCTAATCGAGGAAATTGAGCAGCAAAATTTCACCCGACCGACAAGGTCGGGCTTGACCCATTCGGCCTTGTCCCCGGAGCAGGCCCGGGAGCTAACGAGGCCCTAACTGCCAACAAAATAGGCGTCACCGATTGCGGCGTCGCTGTGTTGACGGTTCGCGCCCTCATCATTCCGCTCTTGCATAGCAGTCCCAGTCTTCAGCCGCTGTTCCCGTAGTCTGGCCGTTTTTGCCTCCCGTGCCGTACGCTCAGTGCGGTCCTTGCTTTCCTGATGAGCAGCCATGCTTCACCTACGTTTTTTGCTGGTGCCCAACCTTCGTCAAAACCCGCTGTTCCACTCCGGATCCTACCTCAGGGCTAACTACGCCTTTCATTTCTCCATCTGTCGAGCCGCGGGCTCGGAAAACATGCTCAACATCATCGAGAACCTGTGGCTGCAGATCAGTCCCTATTTCAACATGCTGCACGATTCCGGAAACTATTCGACCGCCAACCAGCACCATCAGCAGATGCTTGCAGCCCTGCGAGACCGCAACGCGAAAGCGGTCCGGGCCGCGGTTCGCGCTGACATCGACGCGGCTTTCACAGTGCTGATCAAACTGCTGAAGTAACATTCAGGTCGCCATAAGCGACATGCCGCCTCCATTGCTGATCAGACTTCCAGTTCTTTTTCCGCCCACTCCGCGAACTTTTCCAACTTGTCGAGCAAGCTCTCCGCTTCGGGTAATGATTTTGCCCTGATTCCGTATTGAGTTTCGTCCTTCTCATCGAGGATGCTCCGCAACCTGCTGGCCTGCGCTGCAGGAAGGCGATTTCCAAGCGCGTCGCGCATGGTTTTCACCACGGCCGCATGATCCGCGCGGTTGATCTTTCCTGCAAATCGGGCAGTGAGCGCATCGGCGTATGCTATTGCCGCATTCACGATCTGCGACATAGCCGGATTTCCGATGTCACCCGTTCCGGACATTGCCACCTCTAAACGGGCAGCCTTCAAATATGAGCGGGCGATGCGCAATCGCCCCTCGCCAAAGCCTGTCTCGACTGCTTTCGTCGCACCTCTTCTGGTCATGCCAACGCCTTCCGGCGAGTTTTTGTTGCGAGATCGTCCGGGCGTGAACCCAAGACGAGCAGGGCATTGGCTTCGACCCCGCCCCACCACGGGTCTCGCGTGCTCGACAGCCTTGCCACATCCTCCGGAGTGAGTCCCACGACCGAGGGATTGAAGCCAAGCTTTTGACCTTGGGTCACCAGTGCCTCACGGATTTCTTGGAGCGCGCTTTCTAGCTTTTCGGATGGCGTAACCACTGCGATGTCGAGATCGCTGTCTGGACGGTCCTCGCCCCGCGCTACGCTGCCGTAAATCCAGGCCGCGAGTACGTTCGGCCGAACTGCGGAGACCGCCTCAGTGATTACGGCGCGAATATTGGAATACCGAAGCGCCTCCTGCTCGAAGAGGGCTTCCAGTGATGTTGCCAGCGGATGGCGATCATTCAACCGGTAAAGACGAGCCCTGCCCGTTCCCTCTGAAGATACGATGCCAATCCCTTCCAAGGTTGCGAGAGCAGACCACACGCTTGCCCTTGCAAGCCCGCTACGAGTCGCAAGTAATGGAGAAGAAAGCAAGCCGCCGTGGCGCGACAATTCCCGGAGCAATCTTACGCTTGCTTCGGTGCCGAGCATAATGGTGAGTGGATAGCGCAAAGCGCTTTGAGCGGTCGAGCGTGCCATGGCGCAAGTTCCCTCTGCTGTGGACTCATAGCACATCACTCGTCGGATATCAAATCGGATGTTTTGTTTTCTAAACGAACGTCCTGTTGTCTGAATCCTGGACGGTTGCTGCGCCACGTTTGCATCTGGACCTGATGGGTTTTAGCGGCTTGTTCCAGCCGACCATGTGGCCACGTCATTGGCCCTGAAGCGGCCGACATGGTAGCAGTGGCCGCACTCGACGATGAGCAGCATGTTGGCCTTGGCGGCACGCCATACGCACTCCATCGGCCCGGCCATGGTCATTTCCGCGTGGAGTAGTCCTCCGAGAGCGGTAGGAGACCAAGGTTCGGCATGCGGTAGTTAGGCTCCTTCTCCGCGACAGTGGCCAACACCTCGTGCAATTTGTCGACCAGCCCAACCATTCGCTTTGAGGTTGAGTTGCGCCGAAAGCGCCACCTCGCGAAGGCTTAGTGCTTCCCTTATGATCCCCTCAACGTCCCGAGCAAACAGTCTGTCATACCGGCTTTTTCGTCTGCCCATGCGGCTCTCCATGGCTGTGAGCACTGCCTCACGTGCCGTCAATAAATACGAACCTATTCCTCGCTGAGTCACTTAGTCCTTGACTCTTTTGTTCCGTTTTTGTTCTCTGTGGCCAGGAACGTTTGGAGCAATCGCCATGGACCACATCGTGACACTGGACAGCCGCCAAGAAGCAGCCCTCCAGGCCGTCGCCGACAAATTCATTGCCCAGCACAAGGGCGACGCGGTGAAGGCGCTCAAGGAAATGATCGTACTCAATGGCCACCTTCACGATCGCCTTGACGAACTCTCGGCTCGGCGTCGGGCAAGATGTTAGGAGGGACCCCGATGAGCATCATGCACCTGGACGCGGCGGCTAAAGCCGAACTGCACTCGGAGGCGGAGAAGCTCATCGCCCGCTACGAGAGTCGCCTGGAGACCGTCAAGGCGCTCATGGCCTACAACTGCGAGCTTGAGACCCAAATACTTACCCTCGCTTACCGACACCCGGAGCTGGTGCAGGTCAGCTACAACGACACGCCACCTGTGTTGGGGTGATCACGGCGGAGGCCAGAGCAAACAGACCATGCAGGACCTTATCACTTTTCTAGAAGTCAACGTGGTGCTGGTGTTGGCGAACCCGGCCGCCTTTGCCACGTTTGCCGTTCTGATGGGAGGAGGCGGATTTGTCGTTGGCCGCTACTTGCTAACCGAACGTCTCGCCAATCTGGAAAGCCGCATTGTTAGACGTGACGAGGAAATCGCTGAGCTGAAAGCAAAGAAGAAAGTACAACATCGGGAGCCGCCGATGGTGCCCATAATCGGTACTGTTGCAATTGGTCCCACCAACCGAAGCGGCCCTGTAAATCTGGCTATCGGACAAGCCCGACGTAGAAGCGGCCGGGCGACCGCCAATGGAGGACAATGAGGTCGAATGATCGACGGTTGCCCTAACGCGCTGGTTGAGGCGATCATCGCGGTCACCTCTCTATCGTCGGCATGGGGGTGATCATTCTCGACAGCATCCTGCTGCGCCTCAGGGAGCGAACGCTCTGGCCGAGGCTTTGGCTGATTTTCCAAAACCCGCCGCGACCTGCCGAGTGCAACGCGCAAAGGCTCCTCAAAACGGTGCTCTTGCACGCGCACCTCCCAAGTCTCGAACGCGACTCAATCCTCGGTCATGTGATAGGTTCACGCCATGTCTGATCATATTCTGCCCGGTCCAAAGAAGCCCAAGCTAATCGTCGTCGTGGCGTTCGATCGTGGCGAGGACGGCGAACTGTTTCCCGCCTTTGGTCCCGCCGATCAGCAAAGCGAGGAACGCGCCATCCGCACCGGTCAGGCGCTCGCAGGGAAGCACGTTGGCGTAATCGCATGGAGCCGCGACGCCGACCCGGCTATTGGCGACTATGGCCCGCCGACCGTGCTATTCACCTGCGGTGACGTGCCGGATATGGAGTAAATTCAGCCCCGAGATTCCATTTCGCGGTGTTCGGAGAACTCCCCTTCACTGGGTATTTGTGGATCATTTAACGCCGCTATTGGCGATGCGCTCTTCGAAGTCGGGGCCAAGCCCGACGGCTGAAGCACTGGCCAGCGTCGCGGCGGCGGCTTCTGGGCCAAGCGGATGCCTTCAGTTACTTGCGGGCGTTTGATGTGGCGCAAAGGATCCGCAGAAGCTAACATAACTTGTTCTTGGAGGCTGTCGTGCGTACGAGACGTTTCAGAAAGCCCGTCGTCGTTCAACCCGGCCGGATCGATCGCGACAGAGTTGTTGCGTCGGTATCCGACGCGGCCGAAGTTCTGCTGAGGGATTGGCCGAGGCCGGAAGGCAAGTCGCGGCTCGCGGCAATCGAAGCATGCCTTGCCGTAATCCGTGGAGAAAAACCACCAAGGATAGCGCGCCAGGCGTTCATCGCTGCTGCCAAGGAGGCCAGGATATTGCTCGCGGAAGAAATTTAGGCTTACCCAGCACCCGTATGTGCATGCCCTTGAAGCACGGAGCGCTGCTGGATTCAGCGGCTTTGTTGCTTTGTGGCATCGAGCAGAGCGTGACGTATCGATGTAGTGCGATTTTATCGATATTATTTGATTGTCTGTCGAGGGCGACGATGTATCGGCTCGACTTGTCGATCGCACGTTGATCGACCTCTCCTGCCCCATCAGGATACGAGGACGTGAAGACGCAAGCCGTGCTGAAGCTTGTGTTGTGGCGTGAGCGGCGCTTACTGAACCGCGAAGCCAGGCAGCTCATTCCCAGCCAGGCCACCTAGACCATCTAGACCTGACGGCATGGCCCGAACGTCGTGCACTGTCAGGCTTTGGCCTTGCGCTTTGCTGGTGCTTTCCTTGGCGGCGTCTTGGCAACCGGCTTGCGGCCGAGACCGGCAGCTTTGGCAAGCGCAGACCGCTGAGCCGCATAGCTGGGCGCTACCATAGGATAGTCCCACGCCAAACCCCACTTGGCTCTGTACTCATCAGGGGTCATGCCAAGCAAGCCCAGGTGGCGCTTCATCGACTTGAACTTGCGCCCGTTCTCAAGGCTTATGATGTATTCGGGAAAGATCGACTTCTTAGGATTTACCGCGGGCGTAAGTATTGGCGATGGTGCAGCGACCGACTCAGCCAGGCCAGACAACGCAGAATTAACACTGGCGATCAAATTCGGCAGATCCGCCACGGGCGTTGCGTTGCTCTGGACATAGGCTGCGACGATATCTGCTGTCATCCCTAGCAGATCAGCCCTTCGCTGCCCAATTGCTTCATCCATCAAAATCGTTCCGTGTTGATCTCCGGCGTTCCTATTTGGAAAATTCGGCCTGCGCAATTGCAAACAATGATTATTTGACGCTAGATTACTCCAAGGTCGACTGTGCTGGTCATCTCCTGCGCCATGCGTGTGTGTGGCCGATTTCCCTTCAGGTGTAGCACCCTCATTCACCCGAATGCGATCAGCAGATCGTTGGCATTGTCTGGTCGCCGGCCTTGATCTGCACTTCGGCGATGGTGCTGTCGCGCTCGGCATGCAGCGCCGTTCCATCTCATCGCTTCGATCGAAAGAAGCAGATTGCCGGCCTTCATCGCCTGGAGGCCAGCGACCGAGAGCGCCGAGACGACGCCAGGCCTCGGCGCGCCGACACGCGAACACAGCCCAGGATGGCAACGTGCATTCGGGAGATGTCAGGCGTTCAAGCTTTTCGCTTCCTTGGCGGCGCTGAGAAATGCCACGCGGGCAATCTCCGGGGCCCTATCGCCGCCGAGCATGCAGGCCATGGGTGCCTGGATGCGGCGCCCAGTTTCTCCAACGGGCCCATCATAGCTCATTAGGTCAGGCCGGCGTTTACGCGTTCGACTCTACCTTCACCGCGAAAAAGTACCTGTCGATACATGCGATCCAGCCGTCGCCTTGCGGTCATGGAGCAAAATTCAAAATGCACTGTTAGGGTACGCCTCGGGCGAAGGCCGCCTTGCGAGAGGATGGCACGGTAGCGAGGCTGCGCTCTTAAAGTCGTCCTTACGAGCGGAGTTAGCAGCACAGCATGAGCCATGTGACGTTATTGACCGGGCCGGAGCGGCGTCGGCGTTGGAGTGAAGCGGATCAGTGCCGGATATTGGCCGCGGCATTCGCGCCCGGGGCCACAGTGGCGGCGGTGGCGCGTCAGTACGATGTCGCGACCAGCCTGATCTATAAGTGGCGCCGCACGGTGAGAGCCCGCGAGACGGGCTTTGCCGAAGTTGTCGTGGCTCCCGATGAGCCTGTCGCCGTTTCGCGGCCGGCGGCGCCACCAGCGGTGATCGAGCTGGAGGTCGCCGGCAAGGTGCGGCTGCGGATTCCGCTGACCACGCCGCCGACACTGGCGGCGGCGATGGTGAAGGCGCTGGGCGTTTCGCATTCACCATGAATGACGCCTGCATTGCGGCGAGAAGCTCGCCGCGGCGCTTTCTATTGGCGACCGAAATGGTTGCCGAAGGAACCCCAGCAAGATTGGCATCAAGGACAAGGTCGGAATTCCTGTCGAATTCCATCAGCACAGTGCTGGAAAAGAGGTCGTCGAAACGCCAGGAATGCCGAAGCGACTTGACCGCCCTGTCTGGACCGGCGGTCAGGTCCAGCTTCGCTTCGGCAAACACATGCGGATGGGCGTTCGCCGCCGCGGCGGAAGCGAGCACGCCGCGCCTGATACCATGCCTGTCAGTCGCATTTTTCGCTCACATTTCGATCGTCGATTCCGGATCAGGCAGGACACCTGCCATTGCAAGCAGGCCGAAATGGGACATACCAGAACAGGTCGTCATGCAACTAGCGTCTGAGCATGATCACGACGCCTGGCCTGGCTGGTCCTTGTTCATCGTTGCGCGAATATAGTTCAGGTTCTTGGTTCCGACGGCGCCGATATCGCTGACCTGGAATCCGCTCTCGGTCAACAGCGAGGCGACCGAATGCATATCGACATGACCATGCTTGTGAAGCCTGGGCAATCTGGATTTGCGCATGGGCCTGCCGAAATCGATGAGCAACAGCCGGCCTGCGGGCTTCAAGACGCGTGCTGCCTCGCGGATGAAGGCCGATCGAACGGGCTTCGGCAGGTGATGCAGCATCAGCGTGCCGACGACGATGTCGAATTGCGCGTCCTGGAAGGGAAGCTGCTGCGCCGTCCCGTTGACGAAAGTCAGATCGAGACCGGACTGCTCGGCCTTGGCGCGCGCCCTCTCAACCATTTCGACCGACGCATCGACGCCGGTGACGCTTCCGTCCGAACCGACCAGCCGCTTCGCGGCAATGGCAAGGGTTCCCGTTCCACAGGCCACATCGAGCATCGCTTCGCCGGGCTGGAGCTTTGCCGGGCGAAGCATCAGCTCGCGAAAGCGGCCCTCGCGCCCGAAGGTCAGAACGCGCGCAAACAAGTCATAGGCCGCCGCCCGGTGCAAGACGATGCCGATGCCCCTATCGCTCGCGCCGTGCGCACCGTTGCCGACGAGCCCCCTGTGACGCAGGCTGCCCCACAGCGCCAATCCCGCGATCACCGCAAGGACGAGGCCGTGGAATGCCGCCGTCCAGGCGCCGGCCTGAATATGGCCCATGCCCAATTCGGCGAGGACGAGGAAGCCGGCGACCAGCGACAGCTTGGCAAGCAGGGCCAACGCTATCACCCTCTTGCGCGAATGCGGTCCGTTACCGGCGTGATGATCAGATGAGTGCATGTCTGGCGACCTTCTGGCATTGCGGCGTGCCCAAACCCGATTTGAGCTCCTGGACTTGGCGTATCATAATGGACACAATGTCTGGAAATGCTGTTGTCGGACACCGGACCGCCGAATGTCCGAAACCGGGCACTGCAGGGGGCCATGGCCATGAAAATCGAACGAGCGGGCGAGCGGAACACGATCGATCGACGCGTCGCGCGGACGCGCGGCCTGCTGCAGGACGCGCTCATCGCCCTGATCCCGGAGCAGGGATATGCTGCCATCACCGTCGACGACATTTGCCAGCGGGCCAATGTCGGCAGGTCGACCTTCTATACCCACTATGCCGACAAGGATGCTCTGCGCAGCGCGACCATCGAGGCGCATCTGCGGTCGATAGGCCGCAGGCGCGAGGCGGCAAGTCAAGAAACAGGTAGCCGCCTGTTCGAGTTCAGCCTACCCATGTTCGAGCACGCCCATGCATTCCGACCGCTTCACCACGTATTGCTTGCAAGCAGCGGCGATACGATCCACGACGAATTGCGCGAGCGTATCCGGCGAGCCGTCCGGGAAGAACTCGTCGAGAAACGGATCGGCGATCGCGGCCTGCCCGCTGAATTCACCATTCAGTTCATCGCCGGGGCATTTCTTGCGGTCCTCGCCTGGTGGGTCGCCACCGACATGAACCTTTCACCGGCACAAGCAGACGACCTGTTCCAGAGGATGGCCGGAAAAGGCATTGGCGCCTGACTAGTCGTCGGCTATCGAGCTTGCAATGATCGAATCCGATCGCCCCATGTCGACCGGCGATGTCAAATGGACAAGCTGTTTTCGGTTGCCTGCAATCAATACATAAAGTTTGGAGACCTGATCTCCATTCCGGTCCTCGCTGATCTTTTCGGCGTCCGTCCGGGCGAAGAAACGCTGTTCGAATGTCGCGCGGTCGACGTCGAACAGCCTGATGGAGCAGGTCTGCACGGCCTTGCCGCTTAAGGTGGCTTTAGTCACCGCGATCATGGTTCCGGCAGGTAGATCATTGCCAGTCACCGTCCATCCCTGAAAGGCATCCACGTCATCGACTGGAGTAAGCGCTGCGTCACCGGATAGCGGTGTCCATCCACGCGTCTTGGCCACTGCGGCGGTTCGCTCGAAGTCTGGACCATGGGCAAGACAGGTTTCGTGAAAAGCTTCTAGCGCCAGATCGACATTGTCGGCATGCGCCGGCATCAGGCAGACGCCTGCGAGCGCAAAAGCCAAGAGGGCTTTCCACATATCAGTTCCACCTCGCGCTGAAGAGCGAGTACCGGTACGATTAAGATGGACCCATTGGTACCCTGGTCAAGCGGTGGCCAAGGCCTCGACCTGCAGAATGACGTGGGGCGCGCGCCGCTCATGTTGGCTCGGGCATGTCGGGAGCTGCTACAAACCTTCCCACCGTTCCTCCGGCGGGCGAACCTTGCGGAACATCGCAAGCAGAAGCATGTCGTAGACAATCTTCAAGGCGCCGGCGATCAGCAGCGGCCAACCGAAACCGGACATTGCGAGCAGCGAGCCGGCAAGCATCGGGCTGGCGGCTGCCGCGAGGCTGCGCGGGACAGCGGTGACACTCGCAGCTGCGGCCCGCTCACCAGGCGATACCACGGCCATGACGTAGGAGGTGCGGGTCGGCACATCCATCTGCGACAACGCGCTCCTGATCAGCAGAAGTACGATAACGGGACCGAGGCTCGGCATGAAGGGAATGAGCAAAAGGCAAAGACTGGATGGCAGATGTGTGAACACCATCGTGTTCACCAGCCCGATCCGTTTAGAGATTTGGACGGCCACCAGATAAGACCCAGCCGAAAGGATACCCGTCAAGAAGAAGATTGCGCCCGTCGCGGCGAGCGATAGGCCGAACCGTTGGAAAAGCCAAAGAGCCAACAATGACTGAACCACGAAACCGCCCGCAAAAGCGTCAAGGCTGAAAAGCGCAGCGAGCGTGAGGACGATGGTTCGAGAGTTGCGTAGTGGTTCCGCCGGTACCGCACTCTCATCGATCGGCTCGTCCGGCAGCTTCCGATAAAGGAGCAGCGCTCCTAGTCCCAGAAAGGCATAAAGCAGGAAGGCGATCTGGAGAGCTTGCTTGATATCCAGGCCGACAACCCGTCGGAGAATGTCAGGGGCTCCGGCCGCCAGAGCACCGACCGCCCCTACAAGTGAGCCGACAAGGCTGTAGCGTGCAAAGAGCGCGGTGCGGTCGCGGTCAGTGACACTATGGGCGAGTTGCGCATGCTCCAGCGGCAAAAACACACTGACGTCGCCAGAGGATGGGTTCAGCGTTCCGACGAATGCGACAAGGAGCAGCGGCCAGAAATCCTGAACCAACGCGAAGGCGATCCCGGTGACGACCATCAGGAGGGCAGCTGCGATCAGCAGGGAGCGGCGAGAGAAATGGTGTGCGACAAACCCGACGGTCAAGGTGAGCGCCGCCGAACCCGCGAGCGTCGCTGTCGTGAGAATCCCGATCTTGAAAGCGTTGAAACCAAGTGTGGCCAAATAGGCGGGAAGCAGAAGACTGACGAGTCCGTCGCCGAATGCCCTCAATCCCCTGGAAATCAACAGAAGGGCAGCTGCCGGCCTGGCACCGGCAGGCAGCAGCGAAAACCGCTGTTTGACCGCTGGTTCGCGCGAAGCATTCGTCGGCGTCTGGGCTGTCAGGGATGCCTCCTGCCGCAGAGGGGTTTGCGCCCGCGGCACAGCTTAGATCGATCCCGTTGCAACACCATAGAGCACGCCGAGGATCGAGCATGTCGCGAGCACAGGGATCATGCCGATCTTGAAACGGAATACCGCGAGCAGCGCCCCGAGCGTCAGCACCAGAGACGGCAGGTTGATGGAGTTGAACACGGGAACGTCCAGCGTCATGCCAAGCCAGCTGACCTCACGCAGCTCGCTGAACAGGACGTGAAGCGCGAACCACACCGCCAAGTTCAGGACAACACCGACCACTGCTGCCGTGATGGTCGCCAGGGCAGCCGAGAGGGCCTTGTTGCCGCGGAGCGCCTCGATGAAGGGTGCGCCGAGAAAGATCCAGAGGAAGCAAGGCGTAAAGGTAACCCAGGTCGTCAGGAGACCGCCAAGCGTGCCTGCGAGCAGTGGATTGAGGCCAGCCGGCGCACGAAATGCGCCCATGAATCCGACGAACTGGGTGACCATGATCAGCGGGCCGGGTGTCGTCTCGGCCATCCCAAGCCCGTCCAACATCTCACCGGGCTTGAGCCAACCGTAAGTATCGACGGCCTGCTGCGCGACATAAGCGAGGACCGCATAGGCCCCGCCGAACGTTACGACCGCCATCTTGGAAAAGAACAAGGCGATGTCGCTAAACACGTTGCCGGGGCCAACAAACACCAGCAAGCTGACAACGGGTATGAGCCACAGCAGCAGAAACACCGAGGCGATCTTCAGCGCCCAGCCAACGGACGGTCGGGCGTGTGCAGGCACGTCTTCGCCGAGCGCGGTATCGGCATCAGCCACCTGTTTGCCTGTGATCTTGCCGTGTCCATTGCCGGTTAGGAACGGAGCCAGTCTCGCGCGGCCGCCGACAAAGCCGATGACTGCGGCGGCGAGGATGATCAGCGGAAAGGGCACGTGGAAGAAGAAGATGGCCACGAAAGCCGCCGCCGCGAGCCCGATCATAACGTTGTTCTTCAGCGCACGCTTGCCGACGCGGACGACAGCCTCGAGCACGATCGCAAGCACAGCGGCCTTCAGCCCGAAGAACAACGCCTGGATTGCGCCGACATGGCCGAAAAGCGCGTAGATCCAGCTCAGCGCCATGATGGTGATAACACCTGGAAGCACGAAGAGGATGCCCGCCACCAGCCCACCTCTGGTCTTGTGCAGGAGCCAGCCAATATAGATAGCGAGTTGCTGGGCTTCCGGGCCCGGCAGCAGCATGCAGTAGTTCAACGCATGCAGGAACCGCGTCTCACCGATCCACCGCTTTTCCTCGACCAAGATCCGGTGCATGACGGCAATCTGACCAGCCGGGCCGCCGAAGCTCAACGCGGCGACACGCGCCCAAACCCGAGTAGCTTCTCCGAACGAAATGCCGTGGGCGGGTATGCCCGCATGCGGAGCTGTTGCCGAGTCGATACTCTTCACCCTCATCGGCTCGTTCATTTTCTTCACCCTCGTTTCGAGCGGAAATATCGATAGAGGTTGTCGAACACCGAAGCGCCCTCGGCGATCCGTTGCTCGTCTCCCGCATTGGCCATGGCGATCCCGGCGATCAGGCTGGCGATGCCGGTGGTTTCCTCGCGACTGAACTTGGCGTCCTTGAGGTCGATGTCGTGGACAATCTCGGCGATGGCCTGCAGCGCCGGGTCGACTATGCCACTACGATTGAGCAGCACCTCGAAGCTGCAGCGGTCTCCCTCATGGGTGATTTCGCCTTCGAACATGTCGAAGCGCAATTCTCCCTCCTTCGGCGCGTATCCCTTGCCCGCCACGAAGCGGATCGTTGCATCGGCATCGATGAAGCGATGGATGAGCCAGCTGCAGGCGATGCGGTCGACATGCACGTCCCGGCGCGTGACCCAGGTCCGGCCCTTGAGCTCACCCGGCTCGGCCGCCTTCTTCGGTTCGTTGGTCATGGCCTTGTCCTCTATAAGCTGAGCCTCGAGCTCGGCGATCAGTCCCTCGGCGGCGAGCCGCCCGCTGGCGCCGAAGAAGTCGATCGCCACGACTTCGGCGAGCCGCTTGCGCAAGCGGCCGAGTTGCGGACGCGCCTCCGCATGTTTTTCCGATGTCGCGTCGGTCTTGATCGCTGCGGCCAGATCGCGCGCTTCCTCGACGATCTCCGCAAAGTCGGCGTCACGGGCGGCGTCGAACAGCGCGCGGACCTGCACGTCGGACAAACCATCGACGAGGCGCGCCTCGCACATCATCGCCTCGCCGCCGCCAGCGACGATCTCCTTGAGAAGCCATTCGAAATCCTCCTGCATCTCGGCATTGGCCGGCAGGGCGTAAACGGTGCTTTTGACTGCGACCGCGCCGATACCTTGCAAACGTCGCCAGATCTTCACCCGGAAGTAGGCGGGCTTGCTTGGCAGCTGATGGATCAGGAGCAGCCAGCGCTGCTCCTGTGATTGCCCCTCACTCATAAGTGAACCGTATCACGAACAAAGCCAAATGCAACACTTGTATCATATTCGATTCAGGCATAGCGTTCGCCTCCTCACGGATGGGCCGTGCCGCAGAGCGGGGGGGAAACCGATGCCACACCAGATCATGCCGCTGCCGTTCAAGCCGCCTCGGCTCGTCGGCCTCTCCGAGCGGCTGTTGGCAAGCCACTACGAAAACAACTACGGGGGTGCCGTTCGTCGCCTCAACGCCATCGAACAGCGGCTCGACGGGCTCGACTGGGGCGCGGCGCCAGTCTTCGACATCAACGGTCTGAAGCGCGAGGAACTGGTCGCCGCCAATTCAGCGATCCTGCACGAGATCTATTTCGATGGGCTCGGTGGCTCCGGCGATGCCGGAGGCGATCTCGCCACAGCGCTGGAGCGCGACTTCGGCAGCGTGGCCGCCTGGCGCGCCAAGTTCATGGCCTGTGCCAAGGCGCAGGCCGGAGGCTCGGGGTGGACCCTGCTGGTGTGGTCGGAGCGCCGCGATCGGCTGACGATCCAATGGGCGGCGGATCACACCAACTGTCTCGCCGGCGGCATGCCGATCCTTGCGCTCGACATGTACGAGCACGCCTACCACATGGATTTCGGCACCAAGGCCGGCGCCTATGTCGATGCCTTCATGAAGAACATCCATTGGGAACGAGTGGCTGCCCGCCACCGCCGAACCGTCGCGCAGCGTGATCCTTCAACAGGATCGGCATCGGACGACACGGTTCCAGTAATCGCGCCGGAGGAACTGCGGGCGCGCCTCGATCGAGGAGAAGATCTCGTAGTGCTCGACGTCTGCCTCGCCGAGGATCTGGCAAAGCGCAGCGATATGCTGCCAGGGGCCAAGCTGCGAGCACCCGAGAAGATCGCCGATTGGGCGGGTGAACTGCCGAAGGGCAGACCGGTCATCGTCTATTGCGTCTATGGCTTCCAGGTCAGCGGTGATGCCGTTGCCGAACTGCGCCGCCGCGGCGTCGATGCAAGCGCGCTTTCAGGCGGCATTGCCGCCTGGCATGCGATCGGCGCGCCAACTGTCCCTCTGGTGATGAGCGAAGAAAGGATTGCGTCATGAAGTGGGTTACCCGAGAACGTCCGGTCATCGACCGCATCGCCTGCCCCTGGCTGATTGCGCGCTTTATCGACAAGGAACCTGAGTTCCTCTTCGTGCCGCCAGATCAAGTGGTCGGTGTCGCCCAGGAAACGGGCGCGACGCCGTACGACGTGCCTGGCGTCGAATTCACCCATGTCGGCGACGGCTGCAGTTTCGATACCTTCGTTTCGAAATACGGCCTCGAGCGCGACCCGGCGATCGTGACCATTGCCGCGATAGTGCGCGGTGCCGACACGGACCGGCACGATCTCACGCCACAGTCGGCGGGGCTGCTGGCGATCTCCATGGGTTTGCGGGACCTGACGCCTGACGACCACGAGGTGCTGAAGCACGGCTTCGTCATCTATGACGCGCTCTACGCGTGGGCTTCGGGCCGCAAGGCGGAAACGCATAGCTGGCCACCCGCCATCAAGCCGGCGGCCGCATGACGAAATGGGCAATGGGGGCAGATCACAAGGAGAAACCCCATGCATGCAAAACTCGTGACCGGAGCAATGCTGATTGCGATGTCGGCGCTGCTCCAACCGGCATCGGCGGCACCCGATTGGCAAACAATCGCACAGGCGCTCGGCAAATCCGGCACCGAGACGCCTGATGGCGTCTATAGGGTCGGGCTGCCGCGAACGGACCTGAAGGTTTCGCTCGACGGCGTGGCGCTGAAACCCGGATTTGCGCTTGGAGGCTGGATCGCTTTCGAACCAATGGGGAACCAGGCAATGGTCATGGGCGACATCGTTCTGACGCAGGACGAGGTGAACCCGGTATGAAGAAGCTTGAAGAAAGCGGGATCGAGATCACTGCGGTACACAACCACTTGCTGCGCGCGGAGCCGATGACACTCTACATGCACGTCTTCGGCCAGGGCGACCCGGTTACGCTCGCCACAGCGCTTCATGCCGGATTGGCGCTGAGCAAAA
Source organism: Mesorhizobium sp. M0800 (assembly GCF_040320095.1). Taxonomy (NCBI): domain Bacteria; kingdom Pseudomonadati; phylum Pseudomonadota; class Alphaproteobacteria; order Hyphomicrobiales; family Phyllobacteriaceae; genus Mesorhizobium; species Mesorhizobium sp. M0800. Next base: position 116,115 of record NZ_JAMYOZ010000012.1, on the reverse strand, counting down.
CACCGATGGGAGGCGGCGCCCAGCCGCAAGCCGCACCACAGATCGAGTTCGACACGGCCGGTGTCGACCAAACCATCGGTTATAAGGGTAAGGCCAATGGCGCGGTCTACCAGTTCACGATCTCGCGCGCTGAGCCGGTCGAGGAAAATGGAATGGAAGTGCCGGCGGCCATGGGCTCGGCAATAGCGATTAACTTCCAATCGACAGGTGGCGGCAAGGCGGCGATCACGGGTGATTTTGTGCTGACAGCAAAGGAGGTCAATCAGGTTATCAAAGCCATGCAGGACAACGGCATCGAGATCACCGCGTTGCATAGCCACATGCTCGATGAGCAACCGCGGCTCTTCTTCATGCATTTCTGGGCGTACGACGATGCGCAGAAGCTGGCGAAAGGACTGCGCGCAGCCCTCGACAAGGTCGCCGTCAAAAAGAGCTAGATTGGGCGTCCGCGCGCGCGTCCAACGGCGGAGTTCGGCCGGCTCGGAGGGATCGTCGGCCTTCTTCCCGCCGCCTCGGGAATGGTTCGCTGGCACGGCGTCTTTCTGCCACCAGCATTGCGCCAGAGACCACCTTTCCATCGCACACGAGACTCAAGGGGCGGCCCGGGCTTTTGCGAACCGACGCGTTCGGAACGATCAAAGGCCCGCTTCGTTCTGATCGGATGGACTGGATTAGACTAGGCCTCCTGGCGTTGGCGGGGTTCCTCACCTGGACACTGAACACCCTCTCGGCCGGAGGCGGAGGTCTATTGCTGATCCCCGCCGTGACTTTCATCACAGGGGCCGCGGCGGTTGCGCCGGTCATCACCTTGACCGAGCTCATCGGCAATCCCATCCGCGCCCTGGCCTTCCGGCGCGACATCGATTGGAGCCTGGTCCGTTGGTACCTGCCCGGCGCCATCGCCGGTGCCGCGGCGGGCTCCTGGCTCTTCGCCAACAGTCGGGCGGAATGGCTCCAGATACTCATAGGGATCTATCTGATCAGTGCAGTCTGGGAATTTCGCGGCGGCGCGCGCGAGCGGAGCTACCGAGCCCGCCGCTAGTGGTTCCTGCCGGCCGGCCTGATCGTCGCGCTGTTGTCGGCGCTGATGGGCACGGTGGGACCCGTCTTGAATTCGCTCTATCTGAACTTCGGTTCGGAGAAGGAGACGTTGGTCGCCACGAAATCCGTGAACTCGTTTGTGACCGATGTCGTCAAGGTCGCGGTATTCACCGGACTCGGCGCGCTCGGTGGTCAGGCGGCCATGTACGGCGCAGCCGCGGGTTTGGGCGCTGCGCTTGCCAATCTGCTGGCCAAGCCCTGGCTCGAACGCCTGAGTGGACGACAATTCCGCGGCCTTGTGGTCGCGCTCATGGCTGTGAGTGGAGCGCTGATGATCTGGAACCAGCACAGCTTCGTTATGCAGGCCTGGCGCGCGGCCACGGGAATGTCTTAACAATGTCGCTGTTGGCTGGAGCGCTGCGCCGTAGCTTGGTTGGCCGGTCGCGCGATGCGCAGAAGCTGGCGAAAGGCCTGCGCGCAGCCCTCGACAAGGTCGCCGTCAAAAAGAGCTAGGCTTCCCGTCCGCGTGCATCAGACGGGCTCTTGGGCTGGTTCCTTCGAACCAGCCGACCTAACCAGCTCAGCTTCGAGAAGGTTCGCGACGTCAGATCACGCTCAGCGTCACGGCGGCAAGAACAAGATAACGGCCGACCTTGGCGGCAGTGACCAGCAAAAGGAAAACCCGAAAAGGCTCGCACAGGACGCCCGCGACGACAGTCAGGGCATCACCGACAACCGGCAGCCAACTCAGCAGGAGCGACCATTTTCCATAGCGCCGATACCACATTTGCGCGCGTTCGAGTTGCGCGTGGTTCATCGGAAACCACCGTTGGCCCCGAAAGCGCTCGATGCCTCGCCCGAGCCGCCAGTTGATCACCGATCCAAGCACGTTGCCGACGCTCGCGACTCCAATGAGCAGCGAGGGCGAGTAATCCGCAAGCAGCAGCCCGACCAGCACTGCTTCCGATTGCATCGGCAGGATCGTAGCGGCGAGCAAGGCCGCCAGGAACAGACCAGCATAGGCCGCGAGATCGGTCATTGAACCGCATATCCGCCAGTCGACCTAATGATGGTGACCTTCGGGTTCGACCATCTTGAACGGCAGCACCTGTTCGCGATCTTTCGCGGTCAGCACCAGACTTGCCTGGAACTCATGCGGTTCGGCAGGGGCGACGGTGCTCTCAAGGCGGTGATGGTTGTCGCCGACAGGTTCGAGGCGAAGCGTCTCCGGCCCGCCGGGCCGGTCGATGATCACCGTCGCTGCCAGATCGTCGGCGTGGCGATCGATGGTCAGCCGTATCCGCTCGCCGGCCGGTGTGTCGACGATTTCCAACGTCCCCGCAGCCAGACCGCAGGCGACCTTAAAGGGCTCCGGCGCATGATGGTGAGCATGAGAGGTTTCCGCGCCAGTGACGGCCGGCGCGGCCGGGCTCAACAGGCGGACATTGGCTTCCACCAACGCCGGCAAATGGGCGAACAACTCCTGCTTGAGGGCATCGGTTACGCCCAGCACGTCCTTGGCCGTCGCCATCTCCGGAACACTGATGGCGACGTCGGCATGCAGGCGATGTCCGATCCAGCGTGCCTGCACGCTTTCAACGCGCCCGATGCCCGACACATGCTCGGCGGCATGATGGATTTCGTCGATGATGGCGGGCTCGACACCATCGAGCATGCGCGTCAACACGGCTTTCGACGACTGCCAGACGATGGCGAAGATCGCCACGGTGATCAGCAGTCCTATGATCGGATCGGCAAGCGGAAAGCCCAGCCATACGCCAATAGCGCCCAGCACGACCGCCAAGCTGGTAAAGCCGTCGGTGCGAGCATGGTAGCCGTCCGCGATCAGCGCAGCGCTGTTGATCTCTCGCCCGACGCGGATACGAAATACGGCGACCGCTTCATTGCCGATGAAGCCTATGAGGCCGGCGATGGCGACCCAGCCAAGAAATGCGATAGGACGCGGATTGATCAGCCTGTCGATCGCCTCATAGCCAGCGACGATGGCACTGAAGAGGATGATGAGAACGATGACGATCCCGGCCAGATCCTCGACCCGGCCCAGGCCATAGGTGAACGTCTTGCTCGGTTTGCGGCGGGCCAGCACGAACGCGATCCACAGCGGAATAGCAGTAACCGCGTCGCCGACATTGTGGATCGTGTCGGCCAGCAGCGCCACGCTGCCGGAGAGGAACACTACCACGAGCTGAAGCCCTGCCGTAATGGCCAGAACGACGAATGACCATTTGATCGCCCAGATGCCGCGCGTTGTCGTGGCGATCGTCGGATCGATGACGCCGTGTGTGTGGCCATGGCCGCCATCACCGTGATCATGTCCGTGGCCGCCCATGCCATGCGTCATCGGGCCAAACCCGAACCAATCGCGAACTTTGTCCATCTGGCGCTTCTCACAGGTACTTGGTGATGTCCTTGAACTCGTCGATCGAGCGGCGCTGCTCGCGCGCCAGCGGCCCGACGACGTCTTCAAGGCAATGGTTGAGATGATCCTGGATCAGGGTCTTCTTGGCTTGCGAAATGGCCTTCTCGACAGCATGAAGCTGCTGGGCAAGGTCGAGGCAGGGCCGACCCGCTTCGATCATTTCGATGACGCCCTTGAGATGTCCGTCGGCCCGTTTCAGGCGCTTGACGATATCGGGGTGGGTTTCGTGGACGTGAGATTGCTGGCTCATATCTTGATACTATCCTCCTGGAGGGGATATGACAAGCCTCAGAGCGGCCTCGATTCTGGTTTAAGCAACAACCATTCGTTAGGATTTGGAGAATAGTCGCCGCTCATGCCGAATCGGATCAGCGGCGCAGCTCTTTGTCTCGTCAAAATCCCTTACGGCAAAGGTTTTCAATATCCGCTTTTGCCAGTCCTTCGATGCCGAGTGCTGGAAGGATATTGTTGTCTCTCTTGAGATCGCGACCATAGGCTGCCGAGAATATGTTGATTCCAGACTCATGGAGGATCGCTGGATTTCCACTGATCTTCCCCAAAAGTACCGTCGGTAGCAGCCCGAAAGGAACGTCCTCGAGAACATAGCGGCTTTCGATAGTTGACGGGCCGAAGCCGCCGCGGCCTTGGCGATCCATCTCCTGGTTCATTTCCGAAACGGTGCCAATGGGGACGTGAAACGACAATGAAAAATGCTCTTCAACTGTGCGCACGGCAATTCCAAAATGGGCGGCGATCGCCAATCGTTCGGCGTCCAGAGCCTCGACAAAGCGTCCGACGGCCGGCGTGACGTTTCCACCCTGGCTCCACTGCTCGGCCTTCTCCATGCGTGTGAGATTGAGAAGGGCAATCCCCAGATGGTTCTGCGGATTGAGGTTGCTGAGCGCGATCGCAAGCAGGCCGTCGCGCTTGACGAAACGATCGCCGAACAGGGCCGTACAAAGCTCGAATCCTTGGTCCAGCGCATCGAAAGGCAGCGTCGCAACATCAAGCTTCTGGCGAACGGTGACAACATCGATTTCAGTCGGTCCGAGCTGGCGGCCGGTCACGAGCGTTGTGCCCCAGACGACGATCGGCAGGCTGACCTTGCGCTTTGCCAGTTGCTTGGAGAGATACAGCGCCCCGAAAGAACTATGCGAGCTGATGATGACCGGTACACCCTCGCTCAGATAAGGAGTGGCAGCATCCATCACCATCTTGTGGCCGTAAGCCGGCAGCGCGATCATCACCACGTCCGCATTGTCAATGGCATCTTTACAATCCTTGGCGATACGCACCGACACCGTTGCCTCGATAGCGCCCGTAGCCGTTAGCGATTCGCCGGTGGCCAGTGCCTTGGTGCGCTCTCCCGACGGCGACCAAAGCATTGGATCGTGCCCCGCCTCCGCCAAGTAGGCAGCAAGGCCGTAAGCAATTGCGCCGGCCCCCAGAATACTCACCCTCATAGGATTTCTCCTGTTCCAGTCTTTATGTATCGCAGCGCGGCGATCGCCATTGCATGCATGCCCAGCAGGCAGGCACAACTCGATCGAAACCTATCGCTTCCTTGAGCCTGGCTACCCATGAAATCGTCATCCATGGGGTTCAGCTGGAACGCGTTCGAGCCACACGGCCGAGACGGCCGGCGACGCTCTGTGGGCTTGCGAATCATTCCGTACGGCGAATCACCGAGGCGTCTCCGGCCATATTATTTCCGCCTTGACATATATCAAATCCGCATGAGACGATCTTGTTCATACACAACGCGCATGTAGGCGTAAATGGAAACACGAGATCTACAGGCCTTTCTTGCTGTTGCTGCCAGTGGCAGCATCACCAAGGCTGCCGAGATGCTCGGGTGTTCCCAGCCTTCGGTGACACGCACCATTCAGGATCTCGAGGCGGAGCTCGGCTTCGAATTGCTGCACCGTGTCGGTCGGCGGGTGCAGTTGTCCGAGGAGGGTGTGGCCTTCGAGGAGGAGGCGCGGCGCTTGCTGATGTCCTTCACCGAGCTAGCGGCGCGGGCCAAGATGATTGCCGCCGGCAAAGGTCGGATTCTGCAAATCGTTGCGACCTCTGCGATCGGAACTGGCTTGATCCCGACGGCTATGGCCGAGCTCAACGGTGTCGAGCTTCCAGACGAGACGCATCTCGGGCAGTTTCTCCCCTCGATCGTCGCGCAGGAAGTGCGCAGCGGACGTGCCGAGATCGGGTTTTCGAGCCTGCCGCTCGATACGCCCGGTCTGGATGTCCTGAGGCTCTATTCGGCGCCTGATGTTGCTGCCGTGCGGGAGGACGATCCGCTGGCTGAACTTGACGTCATACCGCTTTCCGCTTTTGCCGGTCGCCGCGTCGCCACATTGCTCAACCCCCTACGTTTCCAGTTGCATGTCTCCAAGGCATTGGCGGCCAGGGGCATCGACACCGGGCCAGTGATCCGGACGAATACAGCATATGGCGCGTTGCAGATCGTTCGGCGGACTGGCGTTGCGGCTGTCATCGATCCTCTCACCGCCTATGGCGTGGCCCTGCCTGGGGTCGTCATTCGCCCGATCGACGTGACCGTTCTTTTCTATTGGGGCGTTGTGGCTGCCGAGAAACGCCCCCTCCGTCCAGTCGCGCAGGCGTTGATGGATGCGGTCGAGGCGGTGGCTGAACGGTCGATCGTCGGCTTCAAGAAACTAGATCCGACCCTCGCTGGCCAATTGGTGAACGATCCTGCATCCGGCACAAATCACGGAACGGGAATATGAAGCATACCCCCGCCGCGCCAACGTCGACAGGTCTTGCTGCGCTCGAAGCACAGTTCGCGCAGGATCTCGACTTTCTCGAACTGCCCGCCAAGCCATGGGTTCCCGCGCGTTCGCGCGATGGCGTGCCGGTCCGTGATGTCGTGGTGATCGGCGCCGGCATGTGCGGACTTGCTGCCACGGCAAAGCTGGTACTGACCGGGATAACCAATGTCGTGGCCTATGATGCGGCTAGGGCCGGGCTCGAAGGACCATGGGTAACGTTTGCCCGCATGCAAACGCTCCGGTCGCCGAAAACCCTGCACGGTCCGTCGCTTGGCCTGCCGCAATTGACGTTCCGCGCCTGGTTCACGGCGCAATGGGGCGTTGAGGCCTGGCGGTCGCTGGACAAAATCCCCAAGGGCCAGTGGATGGACTACCTGGTCTGGTACCGCAAGGTTCTCGGTCTGCCGGTGCGCAACAGCGTGCGCATGACCGGACTGGCACCCGTTGGAGATCTGATTGCGATCGATGTCGAGGGCGCGGAAACCGGCCAGGTCCTCACCCGTCGTCTCGTTCTGGCCACCGGTCGGTCCGGTTTGGGCGGTTTTGCCGTGCCCGATTTCCTCAGCGGCATCGATCGTGCCTATTGGGCCCATTCTGCCGACGACATCGATTTCGATGCGCTGAAAGGCAAGCGCGTGGCGGTGATCGGTGCCGGTGCCTCTTCCATGGATAATGCCGCAACGGCACTCGAGGCGGGAGTCGGCTCTGTTGACATGTTGATCCGGCGCAAGGAAATGCCGCGCATTAACAAGCTGACCGGCATTGGCAGCCCGGGTGTTGTACTCGGCATGCATCACTTGCCCGATGCCTGGAAGTGGAAATTCTTCGATTATACCGCCTCGACCCAGACACCGCCGCCGCGTTCATCGACACTCCGCGTGTCTCGCCACCCCAATGCTCGGTTCCTTCTTGACTGCGGCATAGTTGCGGTGAAGGAGGAGGCAGGGACCCTGCTGGTGGAAACCACGCAGGGGCCGATTCGCTACGACTTCCTGATCGCGGCAACCGGCTTTTCAAATGACTTCAGCGGCCGCCCGGAATTTGCGGCGATCGCCCCACATATCCGCACCTGGTCGGATGGCCGATATAGGCCGGATATGGGGCAGGCTCGTGCAGGCATGTCGGACGCGCCGGATCTCGGTCCCGCCTTCGAGTTTCGCGAACGCGTCCCCGGCTCCTGCCCGATGCTGGCGCATATCCACTGCTTCAACGACGCCGCCATGCTGACCCACGGCAAGGTCTCCGGCGACATCCCAGCCGTCAGCGCCGGGGCCGACCGTCTGGTCCGCGGCATTGCCGCATCGCTGTTTGCCGAAGATGTCGAAACCCACTTCGCCAATCTGATCGCTTACGACATCCCGGAACTTCTGGGGGACGAATGGGTCGATTCAACGTTGCATAAGGAGGCCGCACTGTGATCGACGCCATGGATAAGGCCGCGGGGATTTCCCCGGACGATGCTCTTTTCACCGCGCGTCGGTTTCGGCCCGAATTCGTTCAAGGGGCGGAGGAATGTCGCCTCTCAGTCCTACAGCCGGCAAACGATCAGGGGCTAGCGCCGAATTTGAGGGTTGCTCTGGCCCATCGCATGGCCGCTCTGAATGCTGATCCAGTCCTGATGGCCGAATATGATGTGCAACTGGCTCAGCTTGGTTCGACGGAGCAGCTTCTGGCCTTGGCCCGCGGGGAAAAGGATCTGGAGGAACCGTTGGCGACCATCGCCAGGCATGTCGACCTGATCACGCTGACACCGAAAAGGGCGGAGGCGAGCCACATCGCCCTGCTCGCCAAAGCCGGGTTGAACAATCCGCAGATCGTCGCGCTCTCCGAACTGATTGCCTTCATCAACTTCCAGACGCGGGTGGCGACGGGCTTAAGACTGATGAGGTCGGCATGATTTCCTCGGTGCGCCTGAAGCCGCTGAACTGGCAGCCATACATCGCGCCGGTCGAGCTATCCGAGGCCACGCCGGAACAGCTCAATGCGATGAAGGTTACACCCTCCGCCAAGAAAGTTTCGGAATATGTACGGACCCTTGTGCATGATCCGGAAAGCTATCTTGCCCGCACCATCTTGTTCAACGCGATCATGTACGTCGAGGGTGGGCTCGCCCGTCCCGATCGCGAGCTTGGCGCCTTGGGCGCCTCGATGGTCAATGGTTGCAAATTCTGTGCCGTTGTTCACGCCCGCCGACATGCGGAGTTGACCAAGAGCGACGATGTGGTCACCGCGCTGTACCTCGACGAACCCGAAAAGCTTGGGCCGCGCGATGCGGCAATCTACAGCTTTGCCCGCCGGCTGTCGGCGGCGCCTTCGGAAGCGACCGCAGACGATATCGCCACGCTGCGATCCGTCGGCATGAATGATGCCGAGATCATCGACCTTATCCACGCCATCTCGATCTTCGGCTGGGCAAACCGGCTGATGCACGTTCTCGGCCATGCGGAGACCGGGAAATGACATTGCGTATCATCACCACGCCCAGGCGTCTCCAATCAGAGCCAGCTGAACTGGTGGCTCATAAGGATAAGAGGGAACCAATGCAGATGAGTTCTTGGCTGCTCCGCAATCATTCAGCTGTTCTGGCTGTTTGTCCCTCCTCTAGGAAATGAAGGACACCAATCAGAAATGCTCGAACTCAAAGATATAAAACTGTCCTACGGAAGCACGCAGGTCCTGAACGGCGTTAATCTTTCGGTGAAACGCGGAGATGTGGTGTCGATTATCGGGCCTAGCGGCACCGGTAAGACCACGCTGCTGAAGTGCATCAACTACCTGGCCAAGCCGTCATCCGGGACCATCGGGTTCGATCAAATCCAGATGGATTACCAGCATGCCGACAAGACCGCGGTCCAGGCGATACGGTTGCGAACAGCCATGGTCTTCCAGCAGTTCAACGTCTTCAAGAACATGACGGTGATTCAGAACGTTATGGATCCGCTCGTTGTGGTGCAGCGCAAATCCAGGGAAGAAGCGCAGGAAATCGCCCAACGGGAGCTTGAGCGGGTTGGCCTCTCCTCGAAGCGAGACAGCTACCCATCCCAGCTCTCGGGCGGTCAGCTCCAGCGTACCGGTATTGCACGTGCGTTGGCAGTTCGTCCGGATGTGATCCTCTTCGATGAGCCCACGTCATCGCTGGATCCTGAACTTGTTGGCGAAGTTCTGAAGGTGATTAGAGACGTCACGTCCTCTGGCATCACTTCGCTGCTTGTGACCCACGAGATGCAATTTGCAAAAAGCATCTCAAACCGCATCGTCTTCATGGATCGGGGCGTCGTTGCCGCCGATGGCAGTCCGGCTGAGATCTTCGATGCACCTTCCAGCCCAAGACTTGCTCAATTCCTGCAGTCAGAACTCGCATTTCAATAGTCCAACAAGAAGGGAACCAAGAAATGTCTGCTATCAAATCCAATTTTTCCCGTCGCTATGCCTTGGCTGTCGCTGGCAGCATCGCAATTGCCCTTGCAACCGCAGGGATCAGCTATGGTCAGACCGTTCGCACGATCAAGATCGCGACGTCTGCCGAATCCAAGCCGCTGGCATGGGGCGCGATCGGCGTCGAGCCGCAAGGCTATGAGCCCGATCTTCTGAGAGCGATCAACGCAAAGCTCCCGCAGTACAAGTTTGAGATGGAAGGTGTTTCGGATATCGCGCAGGAAACCGGCCTCGCCACGGGCAAGTACGACATCGCGGTCGGTGGCTACTACAAGTCGCCTGAGCGCGCCAAGCAGTTCTTCATTCCGGAAAACCCCATGGGCGCCAGCCTGATGAAGATCTACAGCAAAAAAGGCAGCGGCATAAAGGAAATGAAGGACTTGGTCGGCAAGAGGATCGTTCCGACCACGGCCGGCGGTGGAACATACAAGTTCATCATGAATTGGCAAAAAGAAAATCCACAATACAAGCTTGAAGTAACGGCATCTAGCGCCGGTATTCCCTATCCGAACCGCCTGGACGAAGTTCAGTATGGCAAATTCGACGCGCTTGTCTTGCCGTCTAATCTCGGTGAGCAGACCGTCATCGAGGAAAAGAAGCTCGATATTGTGGCGTCCGATCCGGTCTTCAGCAACAACACCTACATGCTGATTCACAGGTCGGACGAAAACAAGGTTTTAGCCGACGACGTGAACAAGGTTCTCAAGGAATTAAAAGACGATGGCACGATCGAAAAACTCTCGCAGAAATGGTTCGGCGAGGACATCGTCAAATACATGAAGTAACAGGACCTTTCGCCACACTATAGCGATAGCCAGCGGTAAGGCTGAATTGAAAGAAGGAGCGTTTCAAAGTGGATGTTTCTGCTATGATTCCCGAGCTGCTCTCGGCGTTGCCGCTGACGCTCGCCATTACCTTTACGGCCATGGTCGTCGGCTTTTGCTTGGCTCTCGTCGCGACAACACTCCGGGTTCGGAGGATACCGGTAATCAGTCATCTGACTGACCTCTACGTGTCCTATGCCCGGAGTGTTCCCGTCGTCCTGCAGTTGTTCGTCGCGTTCTATGGGCTGCCCTTGTTGGTGATCCTGTTCGGCGCCAAGGATTTTATTTCTGCAACGATCGCTGCGATGGTGGGGCTGAGCCTCTATCATGGAGGGTATCTGTCGGAAGTCATGCGACCTGCATACCTGGCCGTCGATCGCGGCCAGCATGATGCGGCCGACAGTCTGGGATATACCTTCCGCCAGAAAATCACCCGCGTCGTTGGCCCGCAAGCGGTGCACTTCGCATTGCCGGGCTATGGAAACTCCATCATCTACCTGATCCATAACGTTGCGCTGGTCATGTACATCGGGGCTGCGGACGTGATGGCGACCGCGCACTTGATCATGGAGCGCGACTATAACCAGTACCAGTTCGAAACGTACCTCGTGCTGGCGGTTATCTATTCGCTGATGTGCCTTGTCGCGTGGCTCGTCGTGCGCTTCTTCGAGCTCCGCTCCCCGATGCAAGCGCCAGAGACAACGACAACAGCTCAGATCAAGAACGCGGCCGTCGCGAGCGTGTGACGTAACGAGGGTATTCGACCATGTTTGATACCGACATTTTGCTCCAAGACTCGCGGGAAATTCTGGGCGCCGTACCCGTAACGCTTGCCATGGCGTTCACGATTTTCGTCCTGTCGACGATCGTCGGCAGCCTTTTTGCGCTCGTCGAACATAGGCGGATCCCCGTGCTGCGAGAGCTCATCATGGCCTACAAGGTCGTCTTCAAGGGCGTTCCGATGGTGATCGTGATTTTCCTCGCCTATTTCGGTCTGCCCCCGGCACTCCAGTTCCTGCTCTCGTTGCTCGGGATCAACTTCAACGCCCACGAAACGCCCAACTGGGTAATCCTTGTCATTGCAGTCACCGGTTGTGTTGCGGCGTTCCAAGCGGAGATCATCAAAGGAGCCCTCAACGCCTTCGATACCGGTCAGTCGGACGCCGCCCATTCGCTGGGCTATACAAGCGGCCAACTGTTCCGACGGATCCTATTTCCCCAGGTGGCCCTCACCGCAATTCCAGACCTGACAACCTCGATGATGGTGATCATGAAGGCGCTTTCCCTCGGGTTCGCCATCGAGGTTGTCGACATCTTCGCCCAGTCCCAGTTGACCGCCGCGCTGAATTACTACTACCTCGAAGCGTTCGTGATTGCCGTCGTGATCTACATGGTGATTGCCTATATCGTCACACAGATCGCCGACAGACTGGAGCAAGCCCTTAGGGTGCGGACGTGAGGGCAAGCATGTGGCACAGGATAGCCAAGCTTCGGATATCGAGCCGCCCCTGGGAGGCAATTCTTTTGGGGATGAAAAGCTTGAGGCGAACCTCAAATAGCCGATGTAGGTACTGGTGATTTGACGCGATTCCGTGGATAGCGGTCCTCCGCCATCACCATCCCGCCCGACGACGCTACGATGTGCATGCTCGGACGGGTGGTCGGAATCGAACCGACACTCCTTTCGGAACTGGATTTTGAATCCTGCGCGTCTAGCAGTTTCACCACACCCGCAAGGTGCTATCTCATTGACCTCTTAACGCTCTCATACTGCACCTAGGTAGAAAGTGGCAGTTTGAGAATTAGGCGGCCGTCAACTCCTAACCTATTGAACTCTAATCCTATTGCCCTGCGTGCTGAAGCTAGACGCATCCTGATTTTGAGCGGCCAGTTGACGGCCGTCCAAAATGATTATTAAGTTCGGTCATAGAACGAATTAATCGGAGCTGCTGTTGAACGACTTGCCGCGCATTTCTCGTCAGTTCTCGCAGCGCTCCGTCATGGAGGCGATCGTGCAAGGCGGGCCGATCTCGCGCGCTTCAATCGCAAAGCAGACCGGCTTGTCCAAGCAGACAATCTCCGAGATCGTCAGGACACTCGAGCAGGAAGGCTGGGTGCAGGAGACAGGGCGCACGCGCGGACATGTCGGACGCACGGCTGTCACTTACGAACTCGTATTTGACGCGGCCTACATCGCGGCTGTCGACCTCGGCGGCGCCAAAGTCCGGGTCGCCCTCACCGATCTTGCCTGCCAGATATTCGCGGAGGAAACGGCGCCGACCGATCCTCGGGGCGGACAGTTCATCGTCGACCAGATCGTGGACCTAGCGCTTCAGGCGGCCGAGAGGCACCGAATCTCGCGCACAAAGATAAGGCTGGCGGTGATTGGTGTTCCGGGTGCACCCGACAAGAAGACGGGCCGCGTCCTGCTTGCCCCGAATATTGCCGGCTTTGGCACGATGAATGTCGTTCGAGCTTTCGAGAACGCATTTGGGTTTCATGTGGTGATCGAGAACGATGTCAACCTGGCGGTGCTCGGCGAGAACTGGCAGGGGTGCGGCCGCGGTATCGACAATCTCGCCTTCATAGCGCTGGGTACCGGTATCGGCAGCGGCCTCATGGTTGGAGGCAATCTGGTGCGGGGCGCCAGCAATGCAGCCGGCGAGATGGGCTTTTTGCCGATTGGCGCCGATCCTTTCGCGCCGACATCGTTGTGCGCCGGCGCTTTCGAGCGCGTGGTCGCAACCAACGCCATGGTTGAACGCTACGCAGCGCTGACGGGCAACATCGTCAACGTGCCGACGATTTTCCACAGTGCATTGGCCGGAGACAGGCATGCCGCGACGGTGCTCGACGAAACCGCGCGCTACCTCGCGCAAGGCATTGTGGCCATAGCGGCAATTGCCAATCCGCAAAAGGTCGTCCTGGGCGGCTCGATCGGGCTGCGGCCGGAAATCCTGTTGCGCGTTAGGGACCTGCTGCCGCGCTGCTTCCCCTATCCTATCGCCGTTGAGGCCAGCGAACTCGGGTCGCGGGCAGCGCTCATCGGCGCTGCCGCCATCGGGCTCGGCCAGTTGCACAACACACTGTTCGGCGTCGACGCGCCCGACGGACGCATTTCGCTTCCCCCAGCCAGTTCGGCCGTGCTGCGCGAGGCCACGCTATGACCGCCTCAAAGGACATCACCGCCCGCTTGCGCGCCGCCCTCGATTGCGACGCAGCGGTGGAGTTTCTGCAGGGGGCAATCGGCCGCGAAAGCATAACCGGTCACGAAGAAAACTTTGTCGCCTTCCTTGAAGACCGGATGCGCGTGCTTGGCTTGAGCGAAATTCGGCGTGCGGAATTCGCGCCCGGCCGGCCCAATGTCTGGGGTGAGCGCAAAGGTGCCGGCGCGGGCAAGCGGCTGCTCTTCATCGGCCACACCGATACGGTTCATGTCGAGGGCTGGCGCGAGCACTGGGCTGGTACCGCCATGCAGGATCCGTTTGCCGCGCCAATGGTCGACGGACAGATCTGGGGCCGCGGCGCCGGCGACCTCAAGGCCGGCATCTGCTCCGCGCTGTCGGCACTCTCTCTGCTCGACACAGCCGACATCCAACTGGCCAGCGACGTTGCCTTTGCCTTCGTCGGCGACGAGGAGAGCGGCCAGCCTGGAACCGGCGTTTCCGCCGGCATCAAGGACTTCGTCGGCCGCATTGAGAGAGGCGAAGTCTTGGCGCCCGATTTCGTCGTCTATGTGGAGCCTACCCGCCTTTCGGTTTATCCGGCCCAAATTGGCTTCTTCATTACCGACATCACCATCACCGGACGATCGGCCTATTTCGGCGTACCCGAACTCGGCAAGGATGCCTTGCGTGCAAGCCACGCCGTCATGAGCGCGCTGTGGAAGCATTCGGAAGATGTTGCAACAAGAGCCGAGCACCCGCTGATTGGGCGTGGCTTCCTGCTGATCACCGGGCTTGCGGGCGGAGGCTACATCGCGGTGCCCGAACGCTGCACGTTGTCGCTGATCCGCAAGCTGTTGCCCGGCGAGTCGCTGGACGAGGCCGCCGCCGAAATCGAGGCAGTGGTGCGCGGCGCCATCACCGATCCCGAAATCATATTGGCGTTCGCCTATCCGGCAGGCCGCGATCATCCGCTCGGGGGTAACGCCGCCGAGATTGCACCTGACAGGCCGGAGGTCGGCGCTCTTGCTGCCGCCATGGCCCGATCGATGGCTGGTCGCGGCACCATCGAAGGCGCGCCATTCTGGTCAGAGTCATCATTTTTCACCAACCGGCTCGGCATCCCCGCCGTGTACTGCGCGCCAGGCGACATTCGCAACTGCCACACCTTCGACGAACACGTCGATGTCGAGGAATATCTGGCGGGCGTCGTAGGCTTCGCCCGGTTCATGGTGGAGTATTGCGGCGTTACGGAATGAAGGACAACTGAGAGCGAAAATGGGAGAACTACCATGCTGATAGACAGACTTGTTGCTACAGCACTTGCAGGCAGCCTTATGCTGTTGGCCGGCGGAGCCGGCGCACAGACAGTGGGACCAAGCGGCGAGACGGCGACACCCAGCGCCGAGGTTAGATTGTCGGACGCAGACCTGGCCGCAGTAAAGGAGAAGGGCTACAAGGCCGCGCTGCTGTGGCACACCTCCTCAGACTTCACCAATGCGGTCACGTCCGGTGCCAAGGATGAATTTGCCCGTGCCGGCATTCAAATCGTCGCCACCACCGACGCGGGCTTTGACGCCGCGCGCCAGCGCAGCGACATCGAAACCGCGCTCGCGGCGAAGCCAAACGTCATCCTGTCGCTGCCCCTCGATCCGGTCACTTCGGCCGAGGCGTTCCGTCAGGCGCTCACCGACGGCACCAAGCTGGTATTCCTTTCCAATCTGCCGAAAGGCTACAAGCACGGAACCGACTATGCCGCCATCGTCACTGACGACCTGTTCCAGATGGGCAAGCAGGCGGCCGATGCACTGGCCAAGGCGCTCGATGGCAAGGGCAAGGTCGGCTACATCTTCCACGACGCCAGTTACTATGTGACGAACCAGCGCGACCAGGCTTTCAAGACAACGATCGAGAAGGATTATCCCGGTATCAAGATCGTCGCCGAGCAGGGAATCTCCGATCCGGCGCGGGCAGAAGAGCTGGCCAGCGCCATGCTCGTGCAGCATCCCGACCTTGACGGCATCTACGTCACCTGGGCCGAACCGGCCGACGGCGTGCTGTCGGCCTTGCGGGCAAGCGGAAACACCAAGACCAAGATCGTTACGCTCGACCTCGCCGAACCGGTTGCGCTCGATATGGTCAAGGGCGGCAACGTGACCGCACTGGTGGCCGACAAGGCGTATGAGCTCGGTCGCGCCATGGCCGCTGTCGGCGTCAAGGCGCTGCTCGGCCAGGAGACGCCGGCCTTCGTCGTTGCCCCGGCGCTTACCGTGACCAAGCAGAACGTTGCGCAGGGCTGGAAGGACTCGTTGAACCGCGACGCGCCGCAATCGGTGCTCGACGCGGCCAAGTGACAGGCGAATGCCCGGCGGCCAATCAGGGCCGCCGACACCATAAAAGCAAGGGGAACTGACATGCGCACAGCAATTGGAATGTTGTCGGCACTGGTAGCGCTCGTCGCCGCCAACGCCTTCGCAGCCGAGGGCACCACCACGGGACCGAACGGGGAAAAGCCGACGCCGGCAAAGAGCGTCGTGCTCACACCAGCTGAGGAGCAGCAGATCAAGGACGGCAAATACACCGCCGCGCTGGTCTGGCATGAGATGAGCGAATACACCAACGCGGTGAACAGCGGCGCCCAGGACGAGTTGAAGCGGCTCGGCATCAGGGTGGTCGCTCAGACCGACGCTGGCTTTGATGCAGCCCGGCAGAAATCCGACGTCGAGACAGTACTCGCCAAAAAGCCCTCGATCATACTGTCCCTACCGGTCGATCCCGCAAGTGCGGCCACCGTCTATGATCCTGCGCGCCAGGCCGGCGTGAAATTGGGATTCGTCGACAATTCGCCGGCAGGCTACGTTCAGGACAAGGACTATGTGACCATCGTTTCGGACGACCTTTTCCAGATGGGCAACAAGGCCGGGATCGCAATGGCCGACGCGCTCGGCAAGCAGGGCAAGGTCGGCTACATCTTTCACGATGCCGATTTCTACGTCACCAACCAGCGCGATGGAGCATTCAAGCACATGATCGAGCAGGACTATCCGGACATGAAGATCGTGGCCGAGGCCGGAATGGCCGACCCCGCGCGCAGCGAGGAAATCGCGCAGGCGATGATCACACAGCACCCAGACCTCGACGGTATCTACGTTACCTGGGCTGAGCCGGCGCTTAGCGTGCTGTCCACATTGCGGGCGGCCGGCAACAGCCACACCAAAATCGTCACGCTCGACCTGAACGAACCGGCGGCATTGGACATGGTGAAAGGCGGCAACGTTGCGGCACTCATCGCAGACGAAGCCTACGACATCGGCGTGACGCTGGCACGCGCCACGGCCGCCTCGTTGATCGGCAAGAAGGCCGCGCCGTTCATCGTGGTCGATTCCCTCGCCGTCACCAAGGACACTGTCGAGGACGGGTGGAAGCGGTCCCTCAACAAGGACGTGCCCGCGACCGTCGCGGCCGCCATGAAGTAGCGGCAGACAATGGCGCCCCGCCGGAGGAAGTGAGAATGTCGAGTATCAACACCAGCCCCGGCCGGGCAGCGAGCTTGGTCAGCCGCTTCAACCTGCAGCAATATGTCGTCTATCTCGGATTTCTGGCAATCTTCCTGTTCTTCGCGATCGTACTGAAGGACAGCGGTTTTCTGACGGTCCGCAATCTATCGAACATCGTGCTGCAGACGGCACCCGTGACGATCATGGCGATCGGCCTCGTCTTTGTCATGTCGGCGGGCGAGATTGATCTTTCGATAGGTTCGATCGTTGCCGTGGCAGCCCTTGCCGCCGCGGTGGCGATAAACGCCTACGGCTTGTTGGCCGGGGTGCTGGCCGGCCTCGGCGCCGGCCTGCTGATCGGCCTGCTCAACGGCGCCCTCGTGGCTTACGTCAAGTTGCCTTCATTCCTGGTGACGCTGGCGACGCTCGGGCTGTTTGCCGGCGTATCTCGCTCGATGACCGATTTGCGGTCGATCCCGGTCACCAACGACGCCTTCACCGGCTTCTTCGGCTCAGGTTCTTTGCTGGGTGTTCCGTCGTTGATCTGGTGGACGGTCATTGCCGTTGCGATCGCGCATCTCATCTTTCGCGAGACGCGCTTCGGCGCCCATGTGCTGGCCACCGGCGACAACAGCCGTGCCGCCAGTGTTTCCGGCATCAGCGTGGCGCAGATAAGGCTGGCCGTTCTGACCATAAGCGGCGGGCTCGCCGGCCTTGCCGGGCTGCTCTATGCCGGCCGCCTGCAGGCCGCGAAATATACGCTCGGCGAAACCGACCTTATGACGGTGATAGCGGCCGTCATTGTCGGCGGAACCCTGCTTAACGGCGGCAAGGGATCGATTGTCGGTGCGCTGGTCGGCTCGCTGATGATGGGCATGCTGAACAACGGCCTCATCCTGATGGGCCTGTCCGTCTCCGACCAGATGATCGTGCGCGGCTTGATCATTCTTGCGGCCGTCGCCGTATCGCTGCGCGAAAAGTCACGTTGAAGGAGTTTTGTCATGTTCCTCGATGTTCTGCGGCGCCGCAATCCGAGCTTTATAGAAAGCGCCACGCGCCTGCACCAGGAAGGAAAGCTGCCGGCTAATTCCTATGTGCTCGACCTCGATGCCGTCGAAAGCAACGCTCGGGTCCTGAAGCGCGAGGCCGACCGGTTCGGCCTGAAGATTTTCGCCATGACCAAGCAGGTCGGCCGCGCCAGTTCGTTCTGCCATGCGCTCAAGCGTGGCGGCATCGATCAGGCCGTTGCCGTCGACATGGCCTGCGCGCGGGCAACGCACAGAGCCGGCCTGAGGCTCGGTCATCTTGGCCACCTGCAGCAGATCGCAAGGCACGAGGCCAATGCGGCGGCCAAAACGTTCAGGCCGGACTATTGGACCGTCTTCAACGACACCAAGGCTGAAGAAGCCGCTGCCGGCGCAAGGCTCGCCGGGTACACGCAAAACCTGCTTGCCCGCATCCGCGCCGATGGTGACGTTTTCTACCGCGGCCACGAAGGTGGTTTTGAGGCGGCCGATATCGCCGCGGTCGCCGAAAAACTGGATGGTCTCGACGGCGCACGGTTCGCTGGTATCACCACCTTCCCGGCGCTGTTGTTCGACCAGACCACGCGAACGGTCCTGCCGACACACAATCTGGCGACACTGGGCAGAGCTGCCGAAGCGCTCGCCAAGTCCGGCCGCAGCAACATAGAGGTGAACGCGCCCGGCACGACGTCGAGTGTCCTGATTGGCGCGCTGGCCGAAGCCGGCGCCACGCAATGTGAACCGGGCAATGGCTTGGCCGGCACCACCGCGCTGCACGTCATGGAGGATCTGCCGGAGCTCCCTGCCGTTCTGTATTTGACCGAGGTGTCGCATTTGTCTGGCGGCAAAGCCTACTGCCTGGGTGGCGGCTTCTATATCGATCCGATCTTTCCGGACTATGAGGTGAAGGCAATCGTATCCGCAGAACCCACCACGGCCGCCGCCGCGCTCAGAAGCGTCGAGGTGCCGCCGCCTGCGGCAATCGACTATTACGCAATGATTGACGCTAGCGGCGCCAATGCTCCACGCCCCGGCGACACGGCGGTGTTCGGCTTTCGCGGCCAGGCGTTCGTGACCCGCGCCTACGTGGTCGGCATCTCCGGTGTCTCAAAGGGGGCGCCCCAAGTCGAAACGATCGAAAACGGTTTTGGCGAAACCGCTGCCTGGCCTGTCTAGGAGCAAGTGATGAACGCGACCACGACCGGCACGGGCCCTGTTTTGCAGCTGCGCGACATCCGCAAGAATTTCGGCGGCCTCACCGCCATCGAAAATTTCTCGCTCGAGCTCTTTCCCGGCGAGATAGTGGCGTTGGTCGGCGATAACGGTGCCGGCAAGTCGACGCTGGTCAAGATCGTGACGGGGGTGCATGCTCCGACATCCGGGACGATCATCATCGAGGGGCAGGCGGTGGCAATGTCGAGCGCCACCATGGCGCGCGCCCACGGCATTGAGGTGGTCTATCAGGACCTGGCGCTCGCCGATCAGCAGACCGTCTACATGAACATGTTTCTTGGCCGCGAGCCGGTGAACCGCTTCGGCCTGCTCGACCGACGCCGGATGATCGACGACACCGAAAAGCTGGTGAAGGATCTCGACGTTCGCATCCCCTCGGCTCACGCCACCATCCGCGATCTCTCGGGCGGCCAACGCCAGGGCGTGGCGATCGCGCGCGCCACGCACTGGGCAAGCAAGCTGATCCTGCTCGACGAGCCAACCGCCGCGCTCGGCGTTGCCGAGACCGCCAAGGTCGAGACGATTGTTCTGTCGCTGAAGCAACGCAACATTGGCGTGCTGATCATCAGCCACAGCCTCGACCAGGTGTTCAGGCTCTCAGATCGGATCTGTGTTCTGCGACGTGGCAAACAGATAGGCGTGCGCAGGACCAGCGAGACCGACAAGAACGAGATCGTCGCCATGATCACCGGGCTTCAGCACTAGCCCGGTCCGACAGAGGCGCGCCGTTCAGATATTGCGTTACCCGAGCAGCGAGTGGCATGACTTCAGATCCACGATCAGGCCCCGGCCAGAGAATGTCGCCAGCATCAATCTAGAGCGCGCAGATAGCGGATAGGGCGGCCACCGGCAATCCGGTCGGCCGCTGTGGCTATGGAATTGGCGTCGATGCCGAAATGCCGGTAAAGGTCGCCGATCGTGCCCGACTGGCCAAAATGCTCGACGCCGAGACTGCGCGTGCGATGGCCGTAGACCGAGCCCAACCAGCCGAGCGCGGCCGGATGGCCGTCGGTGACGGTGACGATGGCGCAATGCGCCGGGAGATCGGCAAACAGCCTTTCGACATGGCTCCTGGCGTGAACAAGGCCGCGTTCGCGTGCCCGGCTCGCGGCAGTCCAGCCTGCGTTCAGCCGATCGGCCGAGGTCACCGCCAGGAGACCGACATCGCGACGGTCCTCGGCCATCATGCCGATAGCCTCGATGGCCTCCGGCGCGACCGCGCCGGTATAGGCAACAATCACTTCGGCATTGGGACCCGGAGGCCGCAGCCAGTAGCCCCCGTCGATGATGTCCTGCTCGAGTGCGGGCGTCACGCTACGCGTGATCTGCTCGACCGGGCGCGTCGAGAGCCGCAGATAGACCGAACCGCCCGTCTCGTCGCGCAGCCAGGTGCGCTCCGACTGCACGACGTCGCCGTCGCGCTGCATATAATCCAGCGCAAAGCGCATGATGACGCCCAACTCGTCGACGAAAGCCGGCTCGTAGGCGGCAAGCCCGTCTTGCGCTATGCCGATCAACGGTGTGGCGATCGACTGATGCGCCCCGCCTTCCGGCGCCAATGTGACCCCGGACGGCGTGGCGACAAGGAGGAAGCGCGCATCCTGGTAGCAGGCATAGTTGAGCGCATCGAGACCGCGCTGGATGAACGGATCGTAGAGCGTGCCGATCGGCAGCAGCCGTTTGCCGAAAATCGAATGCGACAGCCCAAGTGCCGACAGCAGGATGAACAGATTGTTCTCGGCGATGCCCAGTTCGATGTGCTGGCCGGAGGTGCCGAATTCCCATTTCTGCGCCGAGGCGATACGTTCGCTGCGGAAAGTGTCCGCAAGTGACTGACGCGCGAACAGGCCGCGCCGGTTGACCCAGGGGCCGAGATTGGTCGAAACCGTGACATCGGGCGATGCCGTGACGATCGCATCGGCAAGCGGCCCGCCGGCCCGCCCAATCTCGTCCAGAATTCTGCCGAAGCCGACCTGCGTGGAGACGCTGCCTTTGGCTGCCGCGACGAGACGATCAGGGATCGCGATGCGCTGGGCGTGCCGGCGCCGCTGGCCCTTTGCCGCGAACGGAACGGCATCGAGGAATCGTTGCAGCTCCAAATCCCCAACAGCCAATCCCTCGAAGGCGTCCCACTCCCGCCCGTCGCCGACCGACATCGAGGCACGAAGGACCGCCATCTGATCCTTGGTCATCAGGCCGGCGTGGTTGTCCTTGTGGCCGGCGAGCGGCAGGCCGAAGCCCTTGATCGTATATGCAATGAAGCATGTCGGTCGATCGTTGCCGCGTGCCGTCCCGAAGGCTTCGATCAGGCAGGGCAGGTCGTGGCCGCCGAGATTGGTCATCAGCGCGGCGAGCTCGGCATCGGAGCGCCGGTCGAGAAGCGATGCCAGGCCCGGCTTGTCTCCGATGTCGGCGATCAGGCGCTTGCGCCAAGCGGAGGCGCCCTGATAGGTCAGCGCCGAATAGAGCTGGTTCGGGCAGGCGTCGATCCAGGCCTTTAGCGCCTCGCCGCCCGGTTCGGTGAAGGAGGCCTCGAGCAGCGAGCCGTATTTCAGGATGACGACGTCCCAGCCGAAATTGCGGAAAATGTTTTCGAAGCGTTCCCAAAGGCCTTCGCGAACCACGGCATCGAGGCTTTGTCGGTTGTAGTCGACGATCCACCAGCAGTTGTGCAGGCCGTGTTTCCACCCTTCCAAAAGCGCCTCGAAGATGTTGCCTTCATCCATCTCGGCGTCGCCGATCAGCGCCACCATGCGGCCCTCGGGCATGCTTTCGTCGCGGGCACTGAGATAATCCTGCACAAGTGAGGCAAACAGTGTCTGCGCGACACCGAGCCCAACGGAGCCGGTCGAGAAATCGACGTCGTCGACATCCTTGGTGCGCGACGGATAGCTTTGCGCGCCACCGAGGGCGCGAAAACCTTCGAGCTTCTCCCTCGTCTGGTTCCCAAGGAGATACTGAATGGCGTGGAATACCGGCGAGGCATGCGGCTTCACCGCAACGCGGTCGTGTGGCCTCAGCACCGAGAAATAGAGCGCGGTCATGATCGTCACCAGCGAGGCCGAGGATGCCTGGTGCCCGCCAACCTTTAGGCCGTCGGTGCTTTCGCGCAGATGATTGGCGTTGTGGATCATCCATGCCGACAGCCACAGCACCTTTTTTTCCAGCGCCGAAAGTGCCTCCAGCTGTTGTTTGTCCATGCCGCAAGTCTCCCGATTTCGATCACCGCAATCATAGAGCTGACCAAAAGCTGATTGTCGCTAAACTTGCGCGAACTTGGCAGTTATATTAGCTGCTTTCGCCAACATCGACGACAGGAGTGACGTTTCGTGCCAAAAAGCCGACTGGACGATATCGACCGCAAGATCATCGCCGCGCTGCAGGTCGATGGCAGGATGACGGCGCAGCAGCTTGCCGACCAGGTCGGCCTTTCGGCCTCGCCCTGCGCCCGCCGGGTGCGCCTGATGGAGGATATGGGCGTGATCACCGGTTACGCCGCGCTGATCGACCAGGATCTGGTCGGCTTGCCAATCTCGGTGTTCGCCTCAATCAGGCTGGAACGCCAGCGCGAGAACGAGCTGAAGCGGTTCAATGCAGCGATCGCGCGTTGGCCGGAGGTGGTCGATTGCTATCTGATGACCGGCCAGCGCGACTATCTGCTGCGTGTCGTGGTGCGCGACTTGCACGCCTATGAGCGCTTCCTGAAGGAAAAGCTGACCCGGCTCGACGGCGTCGCCTCCATCGAATCCAGCTTCGCGCTTGCCCAGATCAAGCGATCGAACCGGCTGCCGGTAGAGGAATGACCTTTGAAATTTCGCAGGTCATTCACTCAATTCCAGGGTCGCCGCGTTCTGGGAGAACATGATTTCAGCCGATCGCGAGTGGCGCTGTGGAGCCTTGATCAAAGTTTTGGCCGATAGAGATGGCTGCGCCCGCGCGGATGGTGTCCGGTGAGGCCAGCTGCCTGATTGCACTTTCGGCCCAAAGCACTGGCTCCGTTATGCCGTAGAATTGTCGCGTCGCGATCAAGGCTGACGGGCTGACATCAACCATCAGACCGATGATCGTCATATCATCATGTGCGAGCGCAGGCCCAAGCTGCTTCGGACTCCAGCCAATCGATGCGAGGCGGTCGAACCAGTACTCCTCGCACACGATTGTCAAATTGCTGATATGTCGCTGAATACAGAATTCCAAAATTCCGCAGTAGATCACGCCGGCTGCCTGGCAAGTTCGGCCGGGCTCACGAAGATCCCGCGCCACGAAGAACCTGGTCCATTCAAAGATATTGGGTCGGCGCGGAACGCCGCCGTCGGCGAGTTGCGGAAAGGTTTCGCTCATCAGATGTGGCCGAACGCTCGACACGAAACGGGATCCAGCAACGACGCCTCTTCCTGGCTGGATGCCGAGCAGATGAATCGCTTCTGGAGTATCAAACGCGTCGATCTCGCGACCGTCGGGGCGTCTCAGGTCCTGCCATCCACGTTCATCGACATAGATTTCATGCCGCAGGCGAAAGTAGCTGTCGAGATCGCCTCGATAGGCAAAGCTGTTTGACGCGTCGACGACATGGACCTGAATCATTGCGGTTCCTCGAGATGGAACCCCATCCGACCACGCGACGATTGCCCATGAAATACCCAGATCTGGGGATGGATCAAAGTTCGATTTCGTGCCTGCGAAAAGCCTCGACGATCGCGTGCACCACGTTGGCGGTGCTGAGCTTCTGCTTGATGTTGCGCAGGTGGGTCGTCACAGTGTTTTCCGAGATGCCAAGTATTCGGGAAACCTCCCATGCGGTCTTTCCTCCCGCGACCCACTGCAGGATTTCACGCTCTCGTTGGGAAAGCATTTGTCTCGGCCGCCTGCGCGAGTTGCCAACGAGGCGATCGGCAGCCGAATAGGCATGGCGCGCAAGGGCATGAATGGTGCAGCGCACCGTCGGCGCCAAATCAATTTCATTTCCGGCAACCGTTACACAGGCCGGATCGCCAAACGCAGCCTGGATCGGGATGCAGATCCCGTCGCAAAGCCCAAACTCTTTCGCCTCATCCATCACCCTCCTGGCATTTCCGTCCGTCAAGCCGTGATGGACGTCCCGCCAAAGGAAGGGCCCGATCGCACCACGGCACACAGCAACACAAGGGTCATGGCGATAGTGTCCGGCAGCCATGTAGCGGTCGTACCATTCCTGCGGCCAACCGTTGACAAGGATGTGTCCATCCAGCGATCCGGTGTCCTGGCGTGGCAATTCGGTGACGAGACAGGCTGCGTAGCCGTGACGTTCGATGCTCTTGCGCAGTTGCCGAATGATCTCGGCGGCGCTGGTTGCACGGTCAATCTGCGCGGTTGCTTCAAAGATTTGTATTAGCTGATCCTGTAAGACGCTCCCGTGAACCGCCGCCATTGTAGGCCCTTTCAATGTACTGAGACAAAGAAACAAAATAAATAACTTAGGTCCGACCGCAACGTCCGGCATGACTTTTGACTACTATAGTAGGTGGCACTAAAGGGCGCGTTCTGACTGCCTCGCCGCATGAGGCTGAGGTCTGTTTTTGCTCGCAATCTGAGGTTGCTTCGCCAGGGCACCGGCTTGTCGCAGGAGCAGCTCGCGGACCTTGCCGGCCTCGATCGCAACTATGTCGGCAAGCTCGAGCGGGAGGAAAACTCACCGACCGTCGATACGCTGGAGGTGCTGGCGTTGGCATTGCAAGTTGACGTGGAGCAGCTCATCCGTCGAAACTCGCCATGCACTGGCCAGTAGGCCGCCGAGAGCATCAGGATTTTCCCTTGCGCCGCTCACGCGGCGCCACAGCACAATCACCAGCTGGGGCTCGGGCGTTTTTGCCGGGCCGTTTCGTCAGCTCCTCGATGTCGACGCTCAATGCGGCGGCAAGCTTTGCGAGCGACAGGAGTGTGGGATTGCGACGGCCGGCCTCGAGACCACTCAGATAGGCGCGCGTGAATCCTGAACGGAACGACAGTTCCTCTTGAGAGAGGGCCTGTGCGCGCCGAATCCTCTGTACGTTGAGGCCGACAACCAACCGTAGGTCCATGACGGCATGGTCGTCGCTGGGCACACTTTAGGACGACACACTATAATGAACATTCGTCATTGACAGGCGCGGCCATTGCTGCTTTTCTCATCATATTAAGGAACACCATTCCGAAATAAGGAACGTCAGTGACAGGAAATCTTTCCTTGGAACGTGGGCTTGCGGTTCTCAATGTCCTCAAGGAAGCGGACGAAGCTGTCGGGGTGCGCGAACTCGCCCGCCGGCTTGAGCAGAGTGCTCCCGCCGTGCAGCGAATTCTGAATACCCTGGCAGAGCAGGGCTATGTCGAGCAGTCGCCAGACTCGCGGCGCTACCGGCTGGGTCACTCCGTGCTGGCGCTGGCGCGGAAGGTCCTGGGCAGAGATCGCCTGGTTGGTTTGGCTGAAATCGAACTGCAGGCGCTGGCCGCCGAAGGTTGCTTCAACGCATTCCTCGGCATCAGGCGGGGCAATTGCGGTATTTATCTCCTGACCGTGCAAAGCAAGAGTCCGGTCGTCATTCGCTCGTCACCCGGTGAAACTTTCCCCTTGCACTCCACCGCCTTGGGCAAGGCGCTCCTGATGGAGCTGAGCGGCGAGGCGGTCATTGGGATTCTTGGACGAGGTCCACTGGAGCAGGTTGCCGTACGCACCGTCACCGATCCGCACAAGCTCGTTGCTCAAATCAGAGCGTCCGAGCCCATCGGTTACACAACATCCCTGGACGAGAATTTTACCGGGCTGATTGCGGTCGGCGCACCGCTTCGCGATGCATCAGGCACAATCATCGCGGCGATAAGTGCGGCCTACCCCCGGTCAGTGGGACCGCATGTGGAGATCGCTGAGATTGGAGAGGCAGTAATGGCGGCTGCGGCGCGCATTTCCGCCGGCCTCGGCTTTCTGGAAGCAAAACAGGCTCGGGATTCGCATCATGCTGCTTAACGAAGCGCGCCTGAAACAATGCATGACGGCAGCCGGGCTTGATGCAATTATAGCGACGGCGCCGGAAAACGTGACTTATATGAGCGGTTTCTGGGCTCTGCCGCAATGGATCCGTCGTGGTCCGCAGGCCTATGTGGTGTGGCCGGCTCCTGACAAAGGCGCGCCTGAAATCATCGCCAGCACCAGCACCCTCGACCTCGTCGCTGATCAGGAACTGTGGGTAAGCAAGGTGCGGCGCTATGGCGATTTTTATGCCGATGTCGGTCCGTCGACCAGCGCGGATCGCGCGAATAGACAACACCTCCAGCTTCGGGCGCTGCCGCGGCATAGCGATGCAATCGCGGCTTTGGTCGCCGCATTGGAGGAAGCCCAGCTCGCCCGTGGGCGGATCGGCATTGACGAGGCGGGACTCGCGCCAGGATACCAGGAAGCCCTCAAAGCCCATTTTCCCAACGCGTCGTGGATACCAGCCACCGCATTGCTTCGCGAGGTTCGTGCCGTAAAAACGGCAGATGAAATCGAACGGCTCGGCCAAGTTGCCCAGATTGCCGAACGCTCCATTCAAGCAGCACTCGGCGTTGCTCAGGAAGGCGCCACCGAAGCAGATCTGGCGCGCGCTTTTCATGTCAGGACGGTCGAGGAAGGCGCCCTGCCCGTATTGGGATGCATCGGCTTTGGCGAGCGTAGCGCGCTCATGAACGTCCAGCCTTCTGACCGCAAGTTGCGCGCTGGAGAAATCATCCGCTTCGACGTCGGGGGCCGGTTTCGGCACTACCGCGCCGACATTGCCCGCATCGCCACGCTGGGCGATCCGCCGCCGCAGGCGCATCGGCTTCAGCAAGCGCTGCTGCGCGGAGTTCAGCATGCCTGCGACATTATCCGGCCGGGCATGGCAGCGGCACAGCTCTTCGAGGCGGTGGTGGGTGTCGTTCAGCGCGAAGGAATTGCCCACTACAAGCGCGATCACGTCGGCCATGGCATCGGCCTTGACGGTTATGATGCACCAACGCTCTCGCCGCGCAGTACAGACGTCCTTGAAGAAGGAATGGTGCTGTGCGTGGAGACGCCCTACTACGAAATCGGCCGCTGGGGACTCCAAGTGGAGGACATGATGGTTGTTCGCCATGACGGAGTGGAGCGGCTGACGGAGACGCAAGGCCCAATCACCCGGGTGCCGTCATGAGCCGCGCGGTTGGACTTTCCTGTATTCGGTGCAGCGCCTTGTTCGGGATCGATATGAAGATCGACTCGCGCGGCTGCCCGAAATGCGGTGCGGAGGCGCCCGCAAATCTTAAGGTTGTCTACGATCCATCAGGAGCTACCTCGGTCTTTTCCGCAGCGGGTCCCGCGCTGCCCTCGCTCTGGCGCTATGCCGACATGCTTCCTTGTGCGCTCAGCGACGCAATCTCTTTGGGCGAGGGGCTGACGCCGCTGTTGAGTGCCGAGACGCTGGGAAAGCAACTCGGCGTCCCCAACCTTCTTATCAAGGATGAGGGCGGAAATCCTACGTGGTCCCATAAAGACCGCTTCTCGACCGTGGCGGTGTCGATGGCACGTTTGAGCGGCGCCCATGTCGTGGCGACTGCTTCGTCGGGCAACGCCGGGGCCTCACTTGCCGCCTATGCTGCACGGGCGGGCTTGAAATGCGTCGTTGTCACATTCTCCGGCACTGCCGGCGCCATGCTGGCACAAATCCGCAAATACGGCGCGAAGGTCGTGCCCCTGGCCGACAAGTCGCATCGCTGGCCATTGCTTGCCGCTGGTACCGAGCGCCTCGGATGGTTTGCAACGTCACCGTTTCACAGCCCCGTGGTCGGCAGTCATCCTGTCGGGATCGAGGGCTACAAGACCCTGGCTTATGAAATCGTCGAACAGATGCACGGTGCCGTGCCGGACTGGTGCGCCTTGCCTGTTTGCTATGGGGACGTGCTTGCCGGGCTGTGGGCCGGATTTAAGGATCTTCTTAGCCAAGGCAAGATCGATCGCTTGCCGAGACTCGTGGCGGCGGAAGTGCATGGATCTTTGGCCAGAGCGCTTGCCGGCAAGGGAGATCTGGTTGCCGAAGTCCCCGCAAGCTTCGACACGCTTGCCATCTCGATCGGCACCACACGAAGCACGTTTCAGGCGCTCAACGCCCTGCGTGAATCCGGCGGCACGGCAATGCCGGTCGGCAATGTCGGCCTGATAGCGATGCAGCGGCAGCTTGCGGCCACCGAGGGTGTTTTTGCCGAGCTTGCCTCCGTGACGCCATTTGCAGCTATCGAATCCTTGAGACGAGAAGGCACCATCGCGCGGTCGGACAGCGTCGTCGCCATCGTGACAGCAAGTGGCCTCAAGGACTTGGATCGTTCGACCCGTCCGGACAAAGCACAACCATCGTTTCAGTCAGTTGCCGAAGCGTGGGAATACGTTGCCGAGGGCCGTGACTATTTCACGCCCTCACATGAACGACGCGCGACCAAGATGTCTTGAAGAGAAGATAGAGACGATCATGAACGGATGCGAATTCTGATCGATTGATGATCTCGTCCACCATTGGACGGTATTGCGACTTCCTAAAAGCTATCCAGGAGAGGCAAATTCAACCCGCTTAGCGAGCGGAACCTCGATTCAAACATGATGTAAGGGGAATGTTCATGCTTCGGAAAACGCTCATCGCCTGGCTTGCAGCTATCGGTGTCGGAATGGCAACGCAGACAATGGCCGAGGAAACGCTCAGAGTCGGCGTTACTCCAACTGGGGTGCCGTTCACGTTTGTCGACACCGCAACCCAAAAGCCGACAGGCGCGATGGTCGATCTGGCAAATGCGATTGCCGCGAGCCTTGGTACGACCGCCGATTTTCAAATAAACGCTTTTCCTGCCCTGATCCCGGCATTGACGACCGACAAAATCAATCTGATCTCAGCCAGTATGTTCATAACGGACAAGCGCAAGCAGGTCATTGATTTCAGCACGCCGGTTTACGCCTATGGCGAGGCAATGTTTGTTGCTGCCGGCGACAGCAAAAACTACACGATCGAGGAGCTCAGGGGTGAAACTGTCGGCGCGCAGATCGGCTCAACCTACGCTGACGCTCTGGAAGGTCTTGGCGTATTCGGCCAAGTCAAGCTCTACGACTCGATCGCTGACATGATGCGTGATGTGGTCCTGGGTCGCGTCAAGGCCGGCTTTGGTGACGCCCCGATCGTCGCCTACCAGCTGTCAAAGAATCCCGAACTGGGTATTCGCCTCGTCGACGGCTATCAGCCGATGAAAAAAGGCGAGGTCGCGTTGGCGGTTGCCAAGGAAAATCCACTGCTTCTCGAAAAGGTGAACGCTTCCATCGCGAAGTTGAAGGAAAGCGGCGAACTCAGGAGAATATTTGCCAAATATGGTCTCTGAAGGCCATCGCGCATGGACCGCGAAACAGGCGCCGGCTGGCAGGACCATAGGATCGCGTCGGAATGACCGGCTTTGTCGGCCGGGCTATGTGCCAAGAGGAATAAAAGCCGGCCATGACCAAATTCATCGCGCACGCAACGGAATATCTGCCGCTTCTTCTTAACGGCGTTTGGCTGACCGTGATGATAACCCTATTTGCGCTGTGCCTTGCGACCGCGCTCGGTCTTGTCTGGGCGTTGTTCAGAACATCTGGGATCCGCTCTCTCGCAGTGCCGACACGGCTCCTTGTCGACTTCGTGCGCGGCATACCGCTCCTCGTCGTTCTCTTCTATATTTACTTTGTCGCGCCCGATATCGGCATCAACCTGACCGCGCTTCAGGCTGGCACGATCGGGCTGGGGCTGGCTCACTCGTGCTATCTCGGGGAAACTTTCCGGGCTGGCATCGAGGCGGTCGATACGGGTCAGATCGAAGCGGCAAAATCGATCGGGATGAAGCGTCCGTTGATGATGCGCCGCGTCGTGCTGCCGCAAGCATTCAAGATTATCCTGCCACCTTACGCCAACAACATGGTCATGCTGCTAAAGGACTCCTCGCTGGTGTCGGTGATTTCGGTTCAGGAGCTGACCATGCAGGGCAAGATGCTTGCATCCTCCACATTCGACAACATGACAGTATTTACCCTGGTGGCCCTGCTCTATCTGTGCCTGACGGTTCCGCTGAATCTGCTTATGCGTAAAATGGAAATCTATCTTGGGGCGGCAGGATGATCATCTTCGACGACGTGCACAAGTCCTTCGGGCTCCATGAGGTTCTCAAGGGGATCAACGCCGAGATCGCCAAGGGACAGGTCGTGTGTTTGATTGGGCCGTCGGGTTCCGGCAAATCGACGCTTCTGCGCTGTGTGAACGGGCTTGAAAATTATCAGCGCGGTCGCATCAGTATCGATGGCACCGTGGTGGATGCCGCCTCGCCCCAGGTTCATACCATCTGCACCCGCGTCTCGATGGTCTTCCAACGCTTCAACCTCTTTCCGCACCGCACCGCCCTGGAAAATGTCATGGAGGGGCCCGTATACGTGCTGAAGGAAAATAGGAAACAGGTCCGCGAGCGGGCAATGGCACTGCTCAACCGCGTCGGCTTGGCCGACAAGACGAATGCCTATCCCGCGTCGTTGTCAGGCGGCCAGCAGCAGCGCGTTGCCATCGCCCGCGCCCTGGCGATGCGCCCACAGGCCATTCTTTTCGACGAGCCCACCTCCGCACTTGATCCGGAAATGGTCGGCGAGGTCCTGCAGGTAATGCGCGCGCTCGCAGACGAGAACATGACCATGCTCGTCGTTACGCATGAAATTCAGTTCGCCCGGGAGGTTTCCGATAGTGTCCTCTTTCTCGACGGCGGCCGGATCGTCGAGCAAGGTCCGGCCAAGGAGCTCCTTCGGCACCCGAAGCACGAACGCACAAAGGATTTTCTTCACCGGGTGATGCACCCCGTCTGACTGTTGGCCGGTGCTGCCTTGTCGCGTCAAGGCTCTGAATTCAGACCTGTCGCTCCGCCGGGGACGAGCCGTCAAACTCTGCGAGAACGCCGCTTAGAGTTCTACGGTCCCAAGGAAATCTGGTCCATGCCGTCTCCTCGGCCGGGTGAATTCGCTTGAGAACCGTTGGCTCAAGTGGAATTGAAATTGGCCAGTCCTTCAAGCCGGCGAGCCAATCCGGGTTATAGACCGTATCGGAATGACGGTGCCCTTCATCTGGCATTATCACGACGGTGGAGGCTTCGGGATTTTGCCTGGCGAACCATGCGCCGACCAGGGCTGCGGCGCCGCTGGTCGGGCCCATGAAGAGTCCGTGATCGCGAAAGAGCCCATGCGCCATGGCGTAAGCTGGTAATGCGCCCACCCAATGAATATCGTCGATCATCTCATGTCGAACATTGTCCGGCAAAACACTGTTGCCGAGCCCGCGCAGTATGCGCCTTCCGACAGGCTGGCCGAAGAGCATGCTTCTGTGGGTATCGACAGCAATCATCCTGAGATCCGGAAAGAGCTCACGAAGGAAACCTCCGGTTCCACACAGCGATCCACCTGTGCCCACGCAGCCGACGAGGCAATCGACGCGGCCGAGTGAACGAACAACGAGATCCGCCAGGCGCGCGTAGGCAAGGCGGTTTTCGGGACTGTCGTATTGTCGTGGCCAATACGTGTCGGGGTTATTTTGCAAAGTCTTATGAAGGTACTCGAGGCGACCACGCTGATTGCCGTCTCCCTGAGGATCATCGATGGCAATCACTTTGGCACCGAGCTGTTCCAGCCGCCTCTTGAGTTTCAGGTCGATGAGGCTGGAGGCCGTGACGAGGGTAAGCGCATAGCCACGAGTGGCAGCTAGCATGGCGATGGCCAGGCCGAACGTGCCCGACGTCGTTTCAATGATGTGCCCACCGCGCTTAAGGCGTCCTGATGCTTCTGCACGGTCCACCATGAATCGGGCGGGCATCAGCTTCATGAGGGAAAAGCAGGCGGCGTTGAGGTTAGGCGCGAGCTGGGCAAAGCGCGGTGTTTCATAGGCGCGTAAGTAGTCTTCACCTGCGCTCACTGGATTACTCTCGTTTCGGCGTTAAGGGCAAATGTGTGAACATCTTTGAAGCCTGCGCCCCTCAACTGCCTTGCCAGTTCGACGGCGCGTATGGCTGGTCGCGGTGCGGCAGCATCCAGGAGGATGCCGATCAAAGTGCCACTGTGGGCCACTTGCACGCCGCATGCGTCATGCTCCCGCGCTATGTCCAGAACAGTGTTGAAAGCTGCCTTCGGCAGATGCCTCTGACTTATCCTGGCACTGATGGTTGCGACACGTCCAAGCAGGCGGGGATCTTGTTGCCGGATTGAGCGATACGCCAATCCGCGCAGAACACGGAAGACTCCGATTTCCTCACTATCGTAGCGTGCTCGTCGCATGCCTAGCGTGTCGATGGGCCGGGCACTGCCGTCCCTGAAACCCACCACGAGAAAGGGCGGGAACTCGCCTCCGAAATGTTCGATTGTACGGCCTTCACGGTGAGCGAAGAGGAGAGCTTGATCGCAGTAGGCGATGGCGTCGCTTGCGCTTTCCGCGGCAACGGCCAGTCGCGCAACAGTTGACTGGCGCAGCGTGACGCCCGCCGAAGCCGCGACCGCGCGGATCGAGGCAATGACGTCTGCCGTGGAGGAACCGTAGCCGTGCCCTATCGGGATAGAGCTTTCGATCGTCAATTCTCCTCCTCTTCCAGCTACCCCGACATGCTCGAGCGTGAGGGCCGCCGCGCGCGCCGCTTTGATCCGGTTTGCGGGTCGCGGGCGAATGCCATCTTGTTCATCCGGCCAGAAGGTCGCTAGCGACTCTTGCGACGTCAGCGGAAGCGTGACGAGTCCGCGACAAAGCCGTCCGTTTTCCGCTTCAAAGACGCCTTGGAGGAATTCACCGTGGTGGGCGTGTGCCCGACCGACTCCTACCACCAGAGGCCATGCGACAGTCTCGTTGTTGATCTTCCTCGAATGTGTCTGCTGGCCGGATCTCGGTGTGCTTGTCTGTGTCACCGCATCATCTCCTCACCATGACATTGGGCGATGATGCGTGCGACTGACCCGTGCTGTCACTCGCCAAATCTTGGTAGTGCCATTGGCAAGCACATCATGCAAAGATACGGACAAGATTGCCCCACCAAATGGGGCCTCCAATACTGCACTAGACACAGCAGCACTCGTTTCGGGAACGGTTGGCCATGCGACCAATCCGAAACGAGTGCGGCCATGCACGGGCGTCAGGCGAGATCTCCCCGGGTAAGAACATCGGCCTTCGCTGCACGACCGCCGGATCTACGTCGCCTCGCCTTGGTCACAACGGTTTCGCGGTTATTTGCCCGCTCGCCCTGCTCGGCTCCGCCTCATATCCGGTTTCTGTTCGTCGGCCCGCAGCTTCGCTCCACGCTTCCTTCACGCCGGCCTCACGGTCCGACGCTCTGCGCCTCACTTCGCTCGCTGTGACCAGCTCACGAGAGGACTTTCACCTCCAAGTCGATGCCCATGCCGGGCGCACAAATGAGAAAGCCCGCTACCGTGAGGCAGCGGGCTTCAAATCTTGTGCGGAATGATATGCGGCGGTCGGCTACGTGGCGGACCGGCGGAGAGTTCAGCGACGGTACTCGGATGAAGAGCTGCTAGACGGACTTCGGCGGCTACGCGCCACTCACGGGTATCTCACGTTGTCGCTGATTAATGCGGACTCCGATCTGCCCACATACCGCGTGCTCAAAAGCGGTTTGGCTCGATGGCCGCCGCCTGTACGCTGGCTGGCTTTCCAGGCATGGAGTTAGAGCTAGAGCTGAGCTCGGCCGCGCGTAGGCGGGCCAGCGGCCCGGAGGGATTGCGACGCGACGTCTCGAAGCCTCCGAGCGAAGGACACGTTTGACCACCAAAACACCGAGGCCTGCCATTGATCCTTGCAAGCTCGCGCCAGTCCGTATCCTCAGCAACCGCGTTGAGCAGAGGGACGAGGCAAGCAGACGCTCTTCGTTCTAGCCTGTCAGCACGCAAGACGAGGGGCGCCCTCGTCGGCGATTTCGGGATCGAGCAAAGGTGCGCGCATTGCCAAATTCTAGCGCTTCGTGACAAACGCAAAAGGAAAGCCCGCTAGCGCCGGAACGCCGGAACGCAGGGGAACATGGAGTTGTGGCTTCGCTAGTATGGCGCCCCCCTCTCCCGCCGCATCGGGCCGAAAAGATGAAAGCAGGGGACGGGATCGGACCCGTCGAGTGTACATCGTGACGGCCCTTAGAGTGTACCTTAGGGTGACACCTGAGAGGGAACCTAGCAGGCTGTTGAAGAAGTCTGACGTATTGCCTTGAGGATGGCCTCGTCGCCGTTGTGGTAGGCGAATGTGATCTCGATCGAGCCGTCGTCGAGCAATTCGGCATAGCCATCGCCTGTGACTTCATCCATCTCGTCACACCCGGCCCATGTGAAGTGAACTATCGAGGGGCTGTAGCTCAGTTCGAGACCGGCTTGCAGGGCGCCAAAGGCGATCTCGCCGTTGTTGTCGGGTCCGATGGCGATGGTTGCGGGTCCACCGAGGTTCAGGTAACCGCGATCCCACAGATCGGCTTCGGAACTTGGGCAGCCGCACCAGACTGTAGGCGGCGGCCGCGAAGGTGAAGGCCCACCCAACGCGGGCGCGGCCGCGCAATTTGGTCTTCTCCTGCCCAGCGACGGTTTTGATCCAGCCGAACGCCTCTTCGATGCGCTTTCTGATGCGCTGGCTGACGGCATAGCCACCGTGGCGCGTGGTGCGGCGATCGATCGCCGAACGACGGCCGTTCGTGTTCTGCGCTACGTGGGGTGTCACCTTCATCGAGCGCAACTCGTTGACGAAGTCCTCTGCGTCATAGGCCTTGTCGGCACCGAGCGTGATCGCCCGCGGCCGGTCGGCACGAGGTTCGATCATGTGCAGGGCCGCCACCCGCTCGGCATGTCCGTCGGCCAGCGTCAGACAGGCTTCCACCAGCAGGCCGTGGCGGTTCTCCATCAACCCATGTCCCATGAAGCACAACCTGGCCTCCTTGCCCCGCCCTTTGCGGTAGAGCCTGGCGTCGGGGTCGGTAGTCGAGGTGTGCGTCTCGTTCGATCGCCTCTCGCCGTGGAAGTCCGCTTCCGCATTGCGTCCGCCGCCGTCTGCCGGCGGTTCGCCATGTCCGCCGCTTGGGCCGCCCTTTGGCTTGACGCTCTTCATCGAAGCCCAGGCCTCGATCAGCGTGCCGTCGACCGAGAAGTGATCCGTGGACAGGAGCTTCTTGACTTTGGGTTGCGCCAGCACGGCCGCCAGGAACTTCGCCGCGATATCGCCCTCCAGCAGCCGGTCACGGTTTTTGGAGAACACCGAATGGTCCCAGGCTGCGTCGTCGACGCCGATGCCGACGAACCAGCGGAACAGGAGGTCGTATTCCAACCGTTCCATCAAAAGCCGCTCCGAGCGGATCGAATAGAACGCCTGCAAAAGCATCGCCCGCAGCAGCTTCTCCGGCGGGATAGATGGCCGTCCGATCGGCGAATATAGCGCCGCGAACTCACGCTCCAGCCTCGACAGGGCTTCAGTCACGATCGTCCTGATCGCCCGCAATGGATGATTGCGCCGAACCCGGACCTCAAGGTCCACGTAGCTGAAAAGTTCGCCAGTTCGATCGTCGCCGCCGCGCACTCGCCACCTCCGAATCCCTTCGGAGCCAGTGAATCATTGCTGCGGTCCGGTGGCGAGGGCCTCTTTCAACAGCCTGCTAGAGGGATTAGGGTGCCACCTGAGCCTTCCAGCAAGGCTACCCTGAAGTTCTCCTCAGGGTGTAGCCGAGGGGGCACAGGGACACAGGAGACCCTTACCTACCACTTTACCGTTCGAGCATCCGTGCAACGAAGGCCCGGCTGAATTTGCCGCAGGTGAGTGTCAACGGATCATAGCTGGCAGGCTCGACGTGCCAAGAATGGGGCAGGATATCGCGCTTAGCCGTTGCCGCTTTGGACAGGTGCTAGCCTGGCGGTTGTCGTGGTCAATCCGGCGCAGGTGACAGCCTACGCCAATGCGCTCGGCAAGCGGGCCAGGACCGGCACCATCGATGCTGCTGTAACGCTGCCTTCGTTGGGTCGAGCAAGCGGCAATTGCCCGTTGCGCGGCACCGAAACCGAGGCCCTGGCCGGGCTCGTCGCCGCCGTCAGATTGTGCGGATGATCGCAACCGAGAGAGCCGTGCCCGCACCGCCATGGCAACGCAGGCACCAAAGAGCATCCAGCCAAAAGGAAAAAGACCGGCTGGAGAAAGTGTTGTTTCGCGGTTATTCCCGATCGCTTAGACTCAATTAGGCAACTTTGAGATCTTTCATCGCCTTTTCAACGACATCCTTGATCGGCCTCGATACATCTTCGGCAGCCTTGGTCGTCACGGCCTGAAATTCCTTGGCCTGCTCGACGGTCTTTTCGACCTGCGTGCGCAAGAAGGCAGTCTGCAGTTCGATGAACTCGGACGGCGACTTCACGGCAACCAGGGCTTCGAGGTGCGAGAAGCCGGCTTCGGCATTGGCGCGCAGAGCAGCAATTGTCTTCAGCGACAACTCGTTGCCGACGGTCTTGGCGGTTTCGAAGCTCGACTGCAGAGCTTTCTGGGTCGTCTCGGTGCCTGACGCAAATTTCGCATAGGCTTCTTTCGACTGCTCGACGCCCTTTTCGGCGACAGCGCGGACCTGGTCGGCAGCCTTCGACGCGTCGAAGGTGGGGAATGCGGTATTTTCAACGGTGTCAGCGGTCTTGGTCATAGTTTCCATCCTTTCCGGTGGACGGCCTTTCACAAAAGCCCTCTCGTTCATTTACGAAACTGACGTTACGGCATTTATAGTGCATTGCAATATTTTTGTGCGACGCACCATCCCTCTTCCAGCGTCCAAGGTCTGCTCTGTGATCGTTACGATCACGATGTCTGTCGGGGGCGCGACGAAGGGCGAGATGGTCGTCATCAAGACGTCGCGCAGCAGTTTCTCGCCCGAGGGAGAGAATGTGGCAATGCAGGCTCCCAGAATGAAAAAGAATCCGAACGATGCGAGAAGGCGCCCCTTTTGAACCTTTCCGATCGGCGTGAAGACGGCCAAGCTGCGTGCAATCCGTTTCGGTGTCTATCGGCGTGAATCTACACAGCATAGACCGCTGGCGAAGTGAGGGTTAGCGGTAGGCCCTTCGCTAAGTCCGTTGGACTGTCCGTTGGACTTGACACCGCGAAGCACCGGGCTCAGTCTCGCAAGACTGCTCCGGTTTTGTCCAGTCTATCGACTAGTGAACGCTTCGCTTCGCCATTGCGCTTCTTCTAGTTTCGCTGAGCGCCCAAGCGTGGCAGAACGGCGCGTCGCGCTGGTCATCGGTAATTCTGCCTATAGATACGCAGTTCCACTTTCCAATCCAAAAATGATGCGGTGGATATGACCGCAAAACTGCAGGCGTTGGGCTTTGAGGTGGTTGCAGGCGAGGACCTCGATCTGAGCGGGATGCGCGGCACGGTTCGAGATTTCATCGGCAAGCTGGATGGTGCCGACATGGCGCTTCTCTATGCCGGCCATGGCGTCCAGGTGAACGGCACCAACTACATGGCTCCCGTTGATGCGCGGCTATCCACATATAACGACCTCGACTTCGAAGCCGTGCCCATGGACCTCGTCTTGTCGGTCCGCCCTGTTGAGGAGGCGGTTACTCGCGAATGTCGAACGCAACGAACATGTCAAAGGCCGGGGCAATATCGACAATAAGCTCCAGCAGCTCGCAGTCACTTTCCACCAGATGTGGCCCGTCTCGGCGCACCGCTGCGATAGTCTCTTTGACGGAGATGATTTGGCCGCGCCTGGCTTGTAAGATCAGCTGTTCAACAAGCTCATTGGCAGTCACTTTGTTGGGTCGGCAGTTCATCCGAACGTTCATCCGAGGCCTCCACCTCAGCGAGAACCCAAGGGACATTCATGGTCCTCTGTCGGGAAAATCAAGAAGAATGTTTGGTGAAATTTCTGAGCGGGATTTAGAGAAACAAGCACGGAGCGAGCCTCTGTATTCTTTCGCTTTGACGCTCAGCCAGCCCGCTAAGGGACTTCTTCCGTCGGCTCCTGTTTGGCCCGATCAATAGCCGCAAGTAATGACTGTAACGTTGGCGGCAGTTCTGGTTCGACCGCGAGATTTAAGAACGTTTGTACGTGATGACGATAGCCTTCGGAATGGATCAGTTTCCGAAACGCTTTGGAGACAGACTGATGGTCTGCTTTGTTGCTCGTTGTCATGTTCGGGAAGTCCGTCCCAATGAGCCGTAACTCGCCCGCAACGAACGGGTTCCATCAGGAGGTCGGAATATTTGGTACAAATTTCTGAGCGGGGGATCGGATAGCTGGCTCGCGCGAAGACCCCCGTGCCCCCTTCGTTTGCCGCAGCATTAGTCCTCGGTCTTTGAACTGAAGATTCGTGTCGATCTAGCGTCGGTGTTGCACATCGTGAATGTTGGAATGCTTCTGTCCAATGTTTGCTCACGCTGTGATGCCAATAGGGCAGGCTCGCGGCAGGGTGCCGCAAGGTCGCGACGAATGAAACGCCGGCCCAGTTCAACCCGCGCGACGTCCTTCAAAGCTGGGGGGATAGATCTTCACCAAGCGGTCTGCGGCCTCGACCGCAGTTCGTATCCTGCTGCACAGCGCGAGATTTTCCGCCAGCATTTCTTCACTGCGTTGAAGCGCGAGCTCGGTCCGGTGGATGCGCTGCCTGGCATTGGCAACTTCCGATGCCAAAAGATCGGCCGCCATCCCGTGGCCGTGGGGTTCCATAGTGTCCATAGGTTTCTAATACATGGGGGGCGATATCGTTCCCTGATGTCGGGCGAAACGGCGGGCCGCAGAAAAGCGCGATGGGCCGAATGACCAATGCGCTCCCTGTCAAAACAGCGCCGGAAACAGGCGAACGGCTTCGGCCGCTCTACATCCCACGGGCAGAGGCGATCACG
This sequence comes from Mesorhizobium sp. M0800, assembly GCF_040320095.1. Lineage (NCBI taxonomy): Bacteria > Pseudomonadati > Pseudomonadota > Alphaproteobacteria > Hyphomicrobiales > Phyllobacteriaceae > Mesorhizobium > Mesorhizobium sp. M0800. Next base: position 76,772 of record NZ_JAMYOZ010000012.1, on the reverse strand, counting down.
GTCCAGAGGGCCATTGATCTGTTCAGGTACGACTACAACGTAAGCGAAGACACACTCAGGCGGCTAGTGATCAAGCACCGTCTTCACAACCAGACAATGCCCGGTGCTCCGTGAAGAATAAGCGCTCCCGGTTTGGCTCTGTCGCTCGCCGGCGATGATGACGCGCTTGCGCGGTTGAGGCAGGACGATCGCGAGCACCCGGACGTAACTCGGTGTTTCAAGCGGCCCGGCATCCCGCGACCCTGACCTATTATCAAAAGTTATGGTCGCGGCGACTGTCTAAAGTAGACGTTAAGTAGATGTCGCGGCCCGACAGGGCCCCACACATGCCCATACGTGCGGAATTCCTCGACGAGGCCGCGCGTGCGAACTCTTGCCTCGAAACAGGGGCCGGAGATTAACGGGAATGCCGTTTATCGGTAGTTACCCCTGGGCCGTAATCGATTGCCTGTCGGATCGAGGCCGAGCAGCTTCAATTCCTCCAGATCGAACACTGAACTACTTGACCCGTTGCCTTGTCACGAACCCTTTTCGAAAACACGCGATGAAGACCGTGTGCGCGTGATCCAGCTTCGCCCCTCGCAACGAAATCGGGAGGGCCGACATGCGTTTGCCAGACAAAGTTTGGTGGGGCAGCTTTCCACGTAACTTTTGACCCATAGGCCGCTTTGCCCGGAGCTGTGCTATCGAACCGGCAGTCGATCGCTGCGGGCATCATGCCCTTCTTAGCCATTGCGTCGGAAACCCCGGAAGCACTTCGCTTCGTAAGCCATCCATCCGCATCGCTAGTTGAAACTGTGGTGCACCCTGCCAGAGATATGCTCGATATCAAAAGCCCGATGGCCAATGCGTTGCCTGCGGACGATCGCCGAGTGCCTTCCTGATTCTGTTTCATACCCGTCCACTCACTGCAAGTAGTTCAGGCTAGATGGGGAGACGGCGCGAAACAAGGGAGCGCGCCTCTTCTTTGGTAAGGCCGATCGCTTCTAGGCAACAGCGCGGGCCAGCCGCATCGCCTTCAAAGCCAAATGACGTAGAGTGCAGATCCGCGGCTCCAGCCTTCTCGCGCAAGCATTCGGCGTTTCCGCATGATTGACGCACGATGTTTGCGCAAATGTAACGGCTGCTGCAAGAGTGATGCACCATGGACAGTGGTGGGGCACGCGTTGACGAGATGTCAAGCGTTCAGGATTTTCGCTTCCTTGGCGGCGCTGAGAAATGCCCCGCGCGCTACCTCCGGTGCGCTGCCGCCGCCGAGCACCTTCATGCATGCCATACGAGCCTGGATGCGGCGGCCGGTTTCTCCAATGGGCCAGCGGTAAAGCAGCATTTCGGCGGCTTCGCGGGTGCTCGAAACACTGACTTTGCCCGAGGACAGCAAAACGGTCACGGGCTCTTCGAACGTGCCGACGTCTCGTTCGCAGGTCATATGCTGGTCTCCTTTCGCAACCTCCCCAAGACCTTACGGGTGAACCCTCCGTTCCGTTGCGTCACGTTTGTCCCGGTGGGCGAACATTCTGTGAGGATGGGACCTCGTCCAGAGCGCGGGCTTGATCGCTCAGATTAGACTCGCCAACGCGTTGCGGTCCTCAAATAGCGAGAACCGTCCTTATCGCTACGGGCCACTTGCCGGCGCAGGCATCCGCAGACGGAAGTCAATACTCATTTCTGGGGATGGAAATCTCGCGTGCAGATCGGCGAAGCTGGGCAAGAGGAGTGATCGTCATGACCGTTCTTTCACTTCCTGGTGAAGGTGGCCTTGGGCCCCAAGATGATTCAAGGAGCCCAGAACCCTCAGGGCAGAGGTCGATTACCTCTAGCAGCCATCCGCCTCACATCGGCGGAACAACGCCATGGTTTCCGACCACGACCCGTCCGGAGGTCAGCCCGTTGTCGCTGCCGCGCTCTGCGGCGACGAATACCGTCGCACCGGGGTTGAGATTCGCCGGCGTGGCCGGGGCAAACGTCACGATTGGTGTCGTTTGCGGAATCGCGATCTGCTTCTTCTGGCCATTGTCATAGGTAAGCGTCACCGTCCGGCCATCGACATCCGTCACATCGGCGACGGTGCCGTTGGTCATCCGGCTGTTGGGTTGTAGGTCCCAGGCACGGTCGCCCTCTCCGGCACCTTTCAGCGCCGCCGGAAAGACCACCACTTCCAGAGCGCCGCTGCCGCCATCCGCTTTCAAGACGGACGCTATGCCGAGGAAGTCGCCCTGCTTGATGTCCTCGGCGGATGCCTCGGCGACGCCAGAGATTTTCCAGCCGCTCGCCAGCGTTATCGCGTCCGTTTTGCCCTCGCGGGTCTTCACCGTCAGCGTCGATCCGGCAAGGCTGACCACGGTGCCGCGCACGCGCATGGTGTCCGCCGCCTGAGCCCCGGCTACACCGCCGGTACCGGCAAGGGCTGAAATCGTGCCGAGCACGATCGTGAATGTCTTCAAGTTCATGGGATCCGATCCTTCCAGAAATGCTGGCCCAATTGTGTTGGTTTGCCAGCGACAGCCGCTTAACGAACGGGCGGCTTGAAACCGTCGATCAATTCGATGATCGGCCTTTCAAAAGAATTTGATCGGAACAGTCGTGACGGAGCGTCGTCGTATTCTCCCGACCTCGTTCACAGCAATGTCATTGCGATCGGTTCACGACCGTGAAAAGTAAGGAGACCGCGAAGCACGCGCCGAAAGCCGAAAACAGGCGCGTGGTTTTTTCGCCTTACGTTACCGCCGCCATTCGTCTGCTCATTCTGTTGGGCTGCAGGTTGCGCGAAACCTCAATCTTCGGTGGCAGGAAGTCGATTTGGAGCGCGGTGTGCTATTCCTTCCGGATTCGCTGCTCTTTTACTCGGCGCGGTCTTCGCCTAGGCAGCCGCGGCCTCGCTATCGGCGTGGTGCGTGGCCGGGACGCTGCTCGCCCGGTTGCTTCGAACGGAGCGGCAGTGGCGCGTGCTTAATGCCGCGCTCGGCCTGCTGCTCGCCGCCTCGATCATCCCGATGTGGCGAACAGCGTAAGGCCAGACTCAGGCGGCGTAGCGCGCCGCCGGCTTGCCGGCCAGCAGGCTGCCGAAGAAACCTTGCCGCGCACCAAGATAGGTTTCCAACCCAGCCGGATCGGAGAGCCCGGGCGCGGTGACGGTTTCGCCCTTGGCCAGGCCGACAAGATCGTCGGCAGTCATAACGATCTCTGCCGGCACATCAGCAATGTCGCTTCCGGCAGCTTCCCAGAACTCGGTCCGGGTGGCCCCCGGCAGCACGACCTGCACGGCTAGCTTGGTGCCGGCGACTTCCCGCTGTAAGGCCTCGGTGAAGTTGACGACATAGGCCTTGGTGCCGCTGTAGATGCCGCCAAACGAGGTGTCGAAGGCCAGCACCGAGGCGATGTTGACGATGGCGCCGCGGTTGCGCGACAGCAGTCCCGGCAGCACCGCGCGCGTCAGCGATGTTTCTGATCTCGATGCCGCACTTGTAGAACTCTGTGCAGTATCCGCTGATATTGCCATCGCTCCACGTGCATTCTGGATCTGGGGTGATGGGCACGCGCCCGCAATATAGCGGGTCCATTTGGCGGTATTTCGGTCGGGACTCTCCGAAACTGGCGCGCGATGCGGCTAGTCTAGGCCCTTCTTTCGTCAAGGTTGGCAAGGCCGTCTTATATTCCGTCGATAAACTTGATGCGTGGGACGAAGCGAATAGAGTGCAGTGCCGTGCATCCAAACGACTCATTGAGCGGCTGGATGATCAGGAGTGATGATCACGAACGGGCGCGGGCAACAGATCCCAATTCCCGGCACCACCTCTTATAGAGTTCAAGATTAAGCCAACACAATCAACGTCTTTTAGGACGGCCTAGCGTAGTCCACAACGATCCCGCTCGACACCCCACTGTGATTGTGGATCACGACCGGTCACGCTTGGATCTGATTTCCGCGAGAAATCAGAGATGGTGAAAGTGGAACGCCAGTGCTGCATGCTATTCGTTTACGAGGCGCTGCGACCCAGAGCATCGCTTCGCGAAATTCCCTAAGGGCAGTCAGACATTGTTCCGATCAGTGTTGAACGAGATAGGTTTCAATTCTGCCGACACCTGCTAGTTCTACATCACAGCGCGGTTCGAGCTTCCAGGAGGTGCGCAGGGCCTGCTTGGTTGCCTCCGAGATTTGCATGCGGTCGGCCACGCCCTGGGACTCGAGCCGGCTTGCAATATTCACGGTCTCGCCCCAGAGGTCGTAGACGAACCGATGCCGGCCGATCAGGCCCGCGATCACCGGTCCCGTGTGCACGCCAATGCGGATCCGAAAACTATCGTTGCCCCAAGCTAAGGGCTTCAACGCGTCCAGCATGGATTTCCCCAGTGCCACGATCCTGTCGGCATGGTCAGCTGCCGGTTCGGGAACACCGCCCGCAGCCATATAGGCGTCTCCGATGGTCTTGATTTTCTCCACGGAATGCTTCTCCGCCAACACGTCGAACGTGCCGAATAGCCTGTCGAGACGCTTGATCAGGTCCGACGGCGGCAAGCTTGCCGCTATGCTCGAGAAACCGACAATATCGGCAAAAAGAATGGTCACTTCATCGAACCGGTCGGCAATGAACTCTTCGCCCCGATGCAGCCGTGCCACGATCTGACCGGGCAGGATCGCATGAAGAAGCGAGTCAGCCCGCCGCTTCTCCACCTCGATCCGCTGAAGATACTGGTGCTCGCGGTCGAGCCAACGCTTCTTCTCCAAACTCGAGTTGATCCGGGCGCGCAGCAGGACTGGATTGAAAGGTTTAGGCAAGTAGTCGTCGGCCCCCGCCTCGATGCAGCGGACCACTGCGTCCACTTCGTCCAACCCCGATATCATGATGACAGGGATATGCCGCCATCGGCGCTCCGCTTTCAATCGTGAGAGCACCTCGATGCCGTTCATGTCCGGCATCAGGAGGTCCAGCAGAACCAGGTCGAACTCGTGTTCCGCAAGGTGAGCCAGCGCTGACAGACCGGACTCGGCAGTGACTACCTGATGACCGTCACGTTGCAAGCGGCGGGAGAGGAGACCGCGGTTACTGCTGATGTCGTCGACGACAAGTATGCGGCCACAGCCGGAGCTTACGGGGTGCTCCGTCTTGATCAGTGCCCGTTCGAGTCCTGCCGCATCGATCTCAGCCTGATCCGCGGTCCGCGGTTCCTCGCTGTCGGGTGCGCGCGAGAGGCCGGCGATTGCATCGACATGCGCCAACAACTCGGCCGCCGCGGCGAGCATCACCCTGACATCCTCTTCCAGCGCGTATTCGTGCAATTCTTCGGCTTCTTCACGAATCATTTCGGAATAGCCGATGATCGCGTTGAGCGGCGTTCGCAAGTCGTGGCGCAGTTTCGCCTCGATCTCGACCCCTGCCCGGTTCTGATTGTCAGCTTTGCCATGGATCAAGCTGTCGATCAGGCTATTCAATTCGCAAGCAGCGGCGCTGACCTTCTCTAGATCCGGTGTCATGTGAACCAGACCGAGGTCCTGCACCTGTTCGGTCAGCAACTCCTGAAATCCTGAGATTGCCCGCGCCGGTCCGGCGAGCTGCTGTGCCAGATGGACGGCGACCGCATGGCGTTGGAACTTGTTCTTGGCAGTCATGTTTTCAAACCGTCGGCCTGGGCCTCATCGATTCCCGGCGAGCAATTGTTCAATTTTCTGGACAAGTCGCGACAGGTCCACCGGCTTGCTATCGTAGTCATCGCAGCCGGCCTCGAGCGCCATTTCGCGATCGCTGGCCATCGCGTGCGCAGAAAGCGCAATGATCGGGATCCCGGAGGTGGCCGGATCAGCCTTGATCCGCCTGGTCGCCTCCCACCCGTCCATGACCGGCAAGCTCATATCCATGAGGATGAGATCCGGCCTTTCCGAAACGGTGAGTTCCACGCCCGACTGTCCGTTTTCCGCAATTAGGACTTCGAACCCACGCCGCGACAACCGCCGCGAGAGCATGTCGCGATTCAATTCGTTGTCTTCTACGAGAAGGATCCTCGTCATCCTCGGCTTCCTTCAGCCATGGGGGCGGTTCCGCGATCGGCAATGCTGGCACCTGTCGATCCAAGCGGGAATATCTGGCGCTCGAGCGCCTCGACCAACTGAGACCGACTGTTTGCGCCCTTGGTCACAACCGCGACCGCCCTGTCGCGAAGCCATTTGAGCTCGTCGGCCGACAAATCCTTGGAAGTCACGACGACGACCGGAATGTTCTGCAGCTCCGGCACCTGCTGCATCTCGTTCAAGGTCTCGAATCCGTCCATTTCGGGCATCAGCAGATCAAGCAGGACCAGACGCGGCAACAGCCGCTTCATCAGCTTGAGGCCGCGCAGGCCATCGCTTGCCTCGTGAACCCGCCAATCCTTCTTGACCAGAATACGCCGAAGGAAATCGCGGGAGGCTTGATCGTCATCAATAACAAGCACATCGCGGTTGCCACTGCCGCAAGCCTCTATTGTTCGAACAAGCTTCCGCGTGTCGATCGGCTTCGTCAGGTATTCGACCGCACCGAGTGAGAGGCCGAGTTCGCGATCTGCAAGTATCGTCGCAAGGATTACTGGAATCTCGCAGAGCTCCTTGTCGCTTTTCAGCGAGCGCAGCACTGACCAGCCGTCCTGATGCGGCATGATAATGTCGAGAACGATTGCGACGGGGCGATGCGCTCGCGCAGCGGCTATTCCTTCCTCGCCGCTTGCTGCTTCGATCGACGCCAGTCCCGCCTCTGCCAAGGCCCTGGCGATGAGGGTTCGGGCGGCAGGTTCGTCATCGATGATCAGAACCGCCTTGTCCGACGGCCTCGACGACAGCGGTTCGGCGGATCGCTGCTCGCTAGATTCCTCGTTGCACTCGGCTGGAATCTCCATTGTGAAGGTCGAGCCTTTTCCGAACTCGCTCTTGACCGTTACAACGCCTCCGATCATTCGGCAGAAACTCCGGGTTATGCTAAGGCCCAATCCCGTTCCGCCATAGTTGCGAGTGGTGGACGCGTCTGCTTGCATAAAAGCGTCAAAGAGCCGTTCTTGCTGCTCTGGCGTCATCCCGATCCCGGTGTCCGACACTGTGAATATTAACCAGTCGCCGTCCGATCTCCTGTTGCGTCGAACCGCCAGCGTTACACGGCCCACTTCGGTGAACTTGGCCGCGTTACTGAGTAGATTGAAGAGGTTATGACGCAACTTCGTCTGGTCCGAATGCATTTTCCCAAGCTCGCCCGCGAGGTCCAGCACGAAACTGTTTCGGTTTTTCGCCATCAGTGGCGCGACTGTGGCCTGGACATCGCGCAACAAGTCGGCGACGCCGAAAGTCTCCAGGAAATTTTCCATCTTATTTGCCTCGATCTTCGACAGATCGAGGATGTCGTTGATGAGCGCGAGGAGATGGCGACCGGCCCCGGCGATCTTTTCCACATCTGGGACGAACTCGTTCATTTGCTCGTCACTCGCCTCTTCGATCAGCATCTCGCTGTAGCCAATGATCGCGTTCAGTGGAGTGCGTAGCTCGTGGCTCATGGACGCGAGGAAGCTGCTCTTGGCCTCATTTGCCGCTTCAGCATGGCTCTTGGCCCGCTCGAGTTCGACCTCTCTCTGCTTCAGTTCCGTGATGTCGGTGTAAACGGCGACGGTCCCGCCGTCAGGGGTCTTTCGTTTGCTGACGCGGACCCAGCGTTCTCCGAAGCGACCCTCGTGGACAAAGCCTGCCGGATCCTTCTGGATGCGCAACCTCTTGGCAATCCATTCCTCCGGCGACGCGCCCTCAAGGTCGACGTGCCCGCTCGCCAAGCGTCCTTTCAGAATATCCTGAAGGCTTTGCCCAGGAAGAGTAGCTCGCTCATTGCCGGGAAAGATTTCGCAGTATTTGCTGTTGGCAAGAAGGACCTTGTCCTCCGAATCGAACAGGACAAATCCGTCAGAAATCGCCTCGAGTGCCGCTGCGATCGTCCGTCTTTGCCGCTCCGCCTCATCTTCCAGTCTTTGCTTTTCAATTGCGCTCGCCCGGAAAAGCCGAAGCGTCCGCGCCATCGCGCCGAGCTCGTCCCCTCCCTCTGCCTGTATTTCGACGTCGTAGCGTCCTTCCGTCAGATTTCCGATCACCCGGTTCAACCGCCGCAACGGGCCGACGATCGAGCGAAGAACAAGGATGGTGAGAAGCGACCCGATCATCACCACGATGGCCACCAGCACGGCAGCGGTAGTCGCCGTTTTCTGGGTTTCCGTTACGACCTCGTTGCGAGCGGCTTCTGCCTCGGCGCTCGCTCGTTCGACGAGTTTGTTAAGCGCGGCATCCACATTTGCGCTGTGGGTGCGCGCCTCGGCGAGGAGAGTGTTGCCGATGATGCGGTTGTCTTGAGTATAGCTGTCTGCCGCTTGTAACGCCGTTTTGACATAGGCATCGATCTCAACGCGGATTCCCTGACCGCATCCGGTGATGATTTCGAAAGGCGGTCCAGATGTGCCAGCAGTCGCTCGCGCGCCTGCTCGGCATTGCGCTGAGAATTCATCAACAAGCTAACCGACAAATCAGTCAGCCAGTATCGCAATTCGCCGAATGTTACGTGGGCCGCAGCCGCAGTGGATGCGACGTCGAAAAATGCCTTGGTCTCCGCGGTTCGATCTGCACTGCGATAAAGTGCCTGTGTGAGAAAGATGGAGGATACGATGAGGCTGATAAGGCCGGCCGCTGTCAGCGCAGCTATGCGGGCCGAAATCGGTAAATTGGCGAAGCTACGCGCAAGTGGCCTCGCCGGCGCCGATACGGCTTCCACTTGGTGCGGTGATTGTTCCAAAGCGCTCATTTGAACAAGACGATGCTGATCGCGCCTCCCAGATCGCCCGCTTTGCCGCCCTCCTTTGGATATCCTGTCACGTCGATCTCTCCCTTCGGCTCGCCGTGACAGGAAAGACACGAGCCAGTATAGTATTCGGGCAGCAGCATTCGAAATGCCGGGCGTCCATCCGCCTCTGTGACGTCCGTGTAGGCTTCTCCCTTCGCTCTCTGCGGATCCACCAAGACCTTTTCGATGATCTGTGCTTCCCAGGCGTCCGGAAGCGATTTGCGGTTGCGCACGAGTTGCTCTGGCGCAGTCACGCGCACCCGAGCTTCGTTGCCGGCCTTGGCGACGAACTTGTCATTCATCAGACGCGCAAACACGGCTGGCACGAAGCCCTTGAAAGCGATTCCCGCGCGGTTGATGTTATCTTGCTGTTCGTCCACCACCTCTCGCATCGCCTCAATCTGGACCTCAAGCAGACGCCGGTCGCGCTCGGTCAATTCGCCGGAAAGCGGGTCGTTGCCGATGTGTTTTGAGTATGCGGCGATGGCCTCTCTCGTAATGCGCTCACCGTCGAGGTGCTTGTCGCCAAGAGCAGGATCATTGATGAGCGTCTGATAGTTCGAGATGATGCTTCGCCCCGCACGGAGCAATTCCGCGAGTCGTGTTCCCGTCACGACATCCTCGGTAACTCCCGCTCCGATGGCAGACGACACGACGAACGCGCAGCCGACGAGAACAGCGGCAATGAAAGTCCGCGTCAACGTTGACATGCCGGACATTTCCGTTTCCCTTCCAGGAAGGCCACTAGCAGCATAGCACGATAAAGGCCGGGGAGGCAGCGACAAACTGCGAAGCTCAGGGAAGGAGGGAACGAAATATTCGCCGTCTGTTCCGAAGCGTCCCTGGCGTGTAACCCATCTCCGCCGAATGTCCCTTACCACCCCATTGCCAACCCACAGTCTCGACCAACTGGATGACGGCTTCGGGTGATGGCCGTGAATTGGCCCGGAGCAAGCGAGCTTCCGCTTAGGGTCGGAACCGGCATTCCGCTTAGGGTAAAGCCACTGGGACAGCTTCAGGCGGAGCCATCACCTTCAGCACCGCTTCGCGTCGTGCTGCTGGCTGGAGACGCCCCTCGTTGACGGGCACGGCCGGCCTTCGTCTTACGGCTGCGCCAACCCCGATCCGAACCGACGAAGGCTTCCAGCATGTGCGGAATCAGCGCTGCGGTGTCCACGGGTTCGTAGAGCCGGCTGTGCTCGGCCGCATACTGATCGAGTTCCTCCTTGAGAGGCTCCGGCAGGATGATGGTCACGCGGACGACACCAACCTTCGGCAGCCGACCGAGCCTCAGATCTGGCATTGTTCACCTCCTGCTTGTGAGAGAAAGACATGTTGACTGTTCAGATAATCTGCGTAGGCGACGAGATCGCGATGAACGGCGCCGGGCAGTTCGACCGTGATCTTGACCGGACGGTCATCGGGAATGGCGGAGCGTTTCAGCTTGGTCATGACGCATCCTTCGGCGCACCATACGGCACAAGAACAAGGTCGCGATTGACGATCACGCGAACCGGGAAACCGGGCCGCACCGTGAGCGTCGGCTGCACGTTGAGCTGATTGCGCACGATCTGCTGGCCAATAACGGAGGCCGAATCCTGCGCGCTTTCGCGGATGGACTTGGCGATTTCGCTTTCGTCGTCGCTGGACCCAAGCGATGTCCCAATGCCGAGCAATGTCGAGAGCGCGGCGGCCCGAAACATCTGGCCCCAATGATGGTCAACCTCGTCTTCAAGGCCAGAAAACCCCTGCGTGTCTGCGCCCTGCTGGCGCTCCAGCACGATCGATGTGCCATCGGGCATGATCAGTCGGTTCCACACCAGCAGCAGGCGTGACTGACCGAACGCGACCTGGCTGTCATACTGGCCGATCAGCCGCGCACCCTGCGGGATCAGAAGGTATGAGCCCGTTGGGCTGTCGTAGACATTTTCCGTGACCTGAGCGGTGATCTCGCCGGGCAGGTCGGAACGGATGCCGGTGATGAGGGCTGCCGGAATGACGGTACCAGCCTGCACGATATAGGGCGAGGCCTTCTCGGCGAGCCGATCGGGGCTGACGGTGCGGCGATCCGGTCCGGCATTGACGAAAGCGAGCTTGCGGTCCTGCATGTTTTGAGCGGGGCCTGGATCGCTCGGTGGCTCCTCGACCGGCGTTGTCGGGCCGGACAAAGTGTTCGCGACCGTGTTCGGATCCTGTCTTACCGGATGCACCCGCGCGCTGGTATTGGTGAACAGTTTTGCCACGCGGGCGGCCTCGATCTCGGCCAGGCGGCGCTGTTCTTCCGGATCGGCGCGCGGTCCACTGATGTTCGGCGCCCCGGTCGGCTGGCCGCGCTCCTGCGCACGCAAGATCGGCCGGCCAAGATCGCCAGGCAGCGCGGGGCCGAGTTGCGGAATCCCGGCATAATCCTTCGGCAGGGTCTGCAGCCCGTCGGCGGTGGAGCGGTTTTCAGTGGTGAAGAGCTCGGACGGTTGTTCGGTGCCGCGCCGTCTGGTGTCGAGCGCCCAAATCAACGTGCCGAGAATCGCGGCGCTGGCAACCCCACCAACGCCTATCAGCACCTTGCGCGACAACCGCGCGACCCTAGCCGGTTCGGGCCGCAGGCGCAGTTCGGCTCGAATGTCCTGGTTGAGTGCATTTGCAGCGTCGCTCATCGGAACAGCCCCGTGCCAGACTGGCGTCGTTTCGCGTCCGTCCGCACGATGCGGACGCGCTTTTCGCTCGTCTTGTCGCCGAGCCTCAATTCAGCGGCCGCAAACATCCGATCAACGACGTAGTAATTCTGGCGAGCGCGGTAGTTGACCAGTTCCGAACCACCCGAAGGGCCGATGACGAACAGCGGCGGCATTTCCCCCTGCCCTATGCCCGATGGGAACTCGATGTAGACCTTTGCACCGTCGTCGAAGGCGCGAAGCGGCCGCCAGGGTGCGGCATCGCCCTCGATGCGGTAGCGGAAATTCAGTCTCTGGAGGTCGACGCCGGTCGCGACCGGCTTTGCGGCGGAAGCCTGCGCATTCTGGCGCCGCAGCGCAATCAGCTGGTCCTGCGGATACTGCCAGGAGACGGAGGCCATGTAGGTCTTTTCGGTCGAGCGGAGCTCGAGATGATAGGTGCGGCGGTCGCTGTTTATGATGAGGTTGGTCTGGAGATCTGGCCGTGTCGGCTTCACGAGAATGTGGACCTGCTGGCGCTCCCCTGTCCCACTTTGCGTATCGCCGATGATCCAGCGCACTGTGTCACCTGCGGCGACTGGCCCGGAGCCGACAAGCTGCTCGCCGGGCTGCAAGGCGATGTCGGTGACCTGGCCAGGTGCGGCGTAGATCTGGTAGAGCGCGCCCTCACTCCAGGGATAGAGCTGGATGGCATTGACGAAACCGTCGCGAACCGGCTGCATGCGTGCGGCCTCATTGGCCTGGCTGATCCGCTGCTTCGGATCGGCTGGCTCCGGCTTCACCTTCGTGTTCGTGGCCTCGACCGGTTTCAACTGACCAGGCAGTGGAAGCAGTTTCGGTACTTCCACCACCTTCACTGGAGCAGGTGGGTCGACCTTCTGCACGGCAGGCCTGGCATCGTCATATTGGATCTCGGGCGGAATGTATTTTTTCGAAGCACAGCCGGCGAGCGCCGTTGCTGACAGCAGTGCCAGGGCAAGCATACGCGCCCTGGGCGCATTGCGCATGGCCGGTCTCGCCAATGTTCTTGTTCGTGCCGCACACATCATCATGAAAGTTCTTTCGACCAGTTGATGGCGTTGACATAGACACCGAGGGGATTGGCTTTCAGCCGGTCGGCGTCGCGCGGTGGCTGGATCACGATTGTGAGGATTGCGGTCCAGCGCTCGGTGCCGGCCAAGGTGCCGTTCTCGTAGCGGCGCTCGATCCAGGCGACGCGGAAGGAATCCGGCGAAGCACGGATGACGCTGGAAACCTCGATGGCGATCTGGAGTTTGCCCACTTTGGCAAAAGGGTCGTTCAAGCGAGCATAATCATTGAGGGAAATGGCGCCGCGGTCTGTGGTGTAATCGTAGGCGCGCAGCCAGTTTTGGCGGACGATGACCGGGTCGGCCGGAATGCTTCTGACCTCTTCGATGAAGCGGGCCAGATGCCAGGCGATCTGCGGATCGGTCGGCCGATAGTCGGCAATGGCCGGAGCGACAACCTGCGCTTCGCCGAACTTGTCGACCTCCACCACCCAGGGAACCACTGAGCCGCGCGTCGACTGCCAGACCAATGCGGATGCAAAACCGCCGGCCAAGATGAGCGAGCCGAAGGCCATCAGCCGCCAGTTTTTCGCCTGGACGCGAGCCGAGCCGATGCGCTCGTCCCAAATCTGGGCTGCACGCTGATATGGCGTCTCGGGCTGAGGCGTTTTTCCGTAACGAACAAAAGGGCGTCTAAAGGGGGTCATCGGCGGTCGTCCTGATCGAGGGAAACATTCATCGAGCCGCCGCCATCATTGCTCGAGTGGATCGAATGCGCGGCGATGCTGGCGCCATGGCTCATAGCCTGGCCGCGCTTCATGCGTTTTGCCCATGCGGGCGCAGAGTCGGCGCTGGCTTCGGTGGTCGGCCATTCACCGGAGGAAGCCGTTGGCGACGATTGCTCTCCAGTCGCCGCATTCAAAGCTGCAAAGCGGCCGGCCTCGTAGCTGTCGGACAGGGCTGACGCGGCGCGTGACATCGCCTGCTTGACGGGTTGAACGGCAGCGCTGGCACCAACCTTTGCGACACCCGCCATGCCGGCGGCGATTGAGCCTGCACCACCTCTTCCAGATGTCGCTGCGCCAAGTTCCCAGGCGGCCGAAGTGCTGCCGGCCAAATGCGCGCCGCCGCGTGCGGCTGCTGCCGACATGCGCCCGCCTGCACTGAGCCCGCCTGCTGCGCCGCCTATTGCGGCGCGGGCGCCCATAGCGCCGGCTACGCCAAGGCCACCAACGGCGAGGCTCGTGCCAACAGCGGCACCTGCGCCCAGTTGCGGGGCACCAGAGACCAGCCCCGTCGCAATGCCGGGACCGAAGATCGACAGCCCCATCAGCGACAGAGCGCCCAGGACAAGCGACAGCGCATCCGTGATTGTGGGTTGTTCGGCGCCGAAACCTTGGGTGAACTCGCCGAACAGCCCCGAGCCGATGCCGACGATGACGGCGAGCACCAGGATTTTCACGCCGGAGGCAACGATGTTGCCGAGCACTTTTTCAGCGAGGAAGGCGGTCCGGTTGAACAGCGCAAAAGGGATCAGCACGAAGCCGGCAAGCGTCGTCAGCTTGAATTCGACCAGCGTGACGAAGATCTGTACGGCGAGAACAAAGAACGCAATCAGCACGATCGCCCAGGCAATCATCAGGACCACGATCTGAACAAAATTCTCGAAGAACGAGACGTAGCCCATCAACTGGCTGGCGGCTTCGAGGATTGGATTGCCGGCATCGACGCCGACCTGCGCGACGCGGCCCGGCTGCAGCAGTGCGACGCCCGAAAGTGCCGAACCTCCCGCCTTCAGACCGAGTCCGGAAAAGCTCTCGAAGACGATCCCGGCCAGACGATTGAAGTTGCCGATGATGAAGGCGAAGAAGCCGATATAGAGCGTCTTCTTCACCAGCCGGTACAGCACGTCCTCATCCGCACCCCAAGCCCAGAACAGGCCGGCAATCGTGATGTCGATGACGATCAAAGTGGAGGTGAGGAATGCGACCTCGCCGCCGAGCAGCCCGAAGCCGGAATCGATATAGCGGGTAAAGGTCTCCAGGAAGCGATCGATCACGCCGGTGTCGTTCATGGCGCCACTGTCTCCGGATTGAGCCGGTCTTCCGCGCGAGAGGTCGTCGGCGGTTGGGCCGGCGGCAGGCGCCTCGTGTCTTTTTCGATCGACGGAGCCCCGTTTGGCGCGATGGGGCGGGATGGTTGCAGGAAGCGTCGGCGGCTTTCCGCCCAGGCTCTCCTGCAGGCTTCGTCGTCAACGGCCGCCATGCCGATGGCCCGGCATCGGGCAAGCTCGACCTTAGCCGGCTCGCCGCCCGGATATGCGGAGCGCGGGGAGGACGCGTCCTGCGAGCCGTCGCCGCGCAGCGCCATGGAGGCGGCGGTCATGGCGGCGCCAAGGGCAAGAACGGCTGTTATCCGGGCGGCGATCTTGAGATCCATGCGACTGTGGCCTCAGTCGTGGAACATTTTTACCGATGACGGGCTGTAGCTGCTGCCCGTCATGAAACGGCTGAACTGTTCGCGTGCCTGCTCCTGCGCGGCCGCCCGCCTCGCCTGCTCAAGGGCTTCGGCTCGTCCTTGTGCGGCCAGCATCGCAGTGAGATCGGCAACTTGCTTGGCTTGCACGGCGAGGAGCTGGTTGCCGGCCTGCGTTGCCTGAAGCACCCCGACAGCCGACTGGCTGGCACCGACCAGCGCACTCGTCTGCTCTTGTGTCCCGGCGATGTTGTCGACCGCAACGGCGCCGGTTTTCAGCGAGTGCTCGAAGGCCGACACCGAGGTCTGCCAGCGTTGACGCGCGCCGTCTACAAGCTGCTGGCTCGACAGATCCGAACCGAAATTCTCGTAAGCGGAGGTAAACTGGCTCTCGATCTCCTGGACGCTATAGGCCAGCTTGCCGGCCTCGCCGAGCAGGCTCTTCATCTCGGAGAAATTGCCCTCGATCTGGCCAAGCAGCGAGGTCGGCAGCGACGTGAGATTCTTCGCCTGGTTGATCAGCATCTGCGCTTCGTTTTGCAGCGAGGTGATCTGGTTGTGGATCTGCTCCAGGGCCCGCGATGCCGAAAGCAGGTTTTCGGCATAGTTCCTCGGATCGAACACGATCAGCGCCGATGCTGGTGCCGATGACAGCGCCATGGCGACGGCGATGGTGCCGGCTGCCGCCATGCGACGGATTCGGCTGCCTGCAAGATTGGAATTCATGACGAAATCTCCTCTGTGGACTGGTCGATCACGTTGGTGAGACCTGGGATGAGGTCGGCCGCCCAGGAGAGACCGCGCTCCGCTAGCCAGGCCTCGAGGAAATGCTCTCGGCCGGCCTCGGCGATTGTCCGGTCGATCGCGGCCTGGTCCGATTTGGACGATGCGGCGCAGAGCGCCAGCGCGATCGGACCGAGTCCCAGTTCGAACAGACGGTTGCCGCGGCGGCTTTGACAGTAATAGTCGCGCTTCGGTATCGCCCGGGCGACGATCTCGATCTGGCGATCGTTGAGACCAAAGCGTCGATAGATCTCGGCGATCTGCGGCTCGATAGCGCGCTCGTTCGGCAAGAACAGCCGCGTTGGGCAGCTTTCGACGATTGCCGGCGCGATTGGCGATCCGGCGATGTCGGAAAGCGACTGCGTGGCGAAGACCACGCTGGCGTTCTTCTTTCTCAGCGTCTTCAGCCATTCGCGCAGCTGGTCGGCGAAACCGCCATCGTCGAGCGCCAGCCAGCCCTCGTCGATGAGCAGCAGTGTCGGCCGGCCGTCCATCCTCTGCTCGATGCGGTGGAAAAGATAGGCAAGCACCGCGGCAGCAGCACCCGTGCCGATCAGGCCCTCGGTTTCGAACGCCTGGACGGAGGCTTCGCCGAGACGCTCATACTCGGCATCAAGCAGCCGGCCAAAAGCGCCGCCGATGCAGTAGGGACCAAGCGCCTGTTTCAGCGGCGAGGACTGCAGCAGCACGGACAGGCCAGTCAGCGTCCGTTCGTGGACGGGCGCAGAGGCCAGCGACGTCAGCGCCGACCACAGATGTTCCTTCACCTGCGGCGTGATGGACACGCCTTCGCGCAGTAGAATGTCGAAAAGCCAGTCGGCCGCCCAGGCCCGCTCCGGCGTATGATGGATGCGGGCAAGCGGCTGCAGCGACACGGTGTCAACGTCGTCCGACAGATCGGTCAAAGTGAGCAAGGGCAACGGATCGTCAGACCCCTGCCCGCTTGCGGTATCGCTTCCGAGATTGTGCCAGTCACCATTCATGGCGAGTATGGCCGCGCGGATTGAGCCGCCGAAATCAAAGGCAAAGACCTGGCTGTTTTCGTAGCGCCGGAACTGAAGCGCGATCATCGCCAACACGACCGACTTGCCAGCGCCCGTCGGGCCGATGACGAGGGTGTGGCCGACGTCTCCAACATGCAGGCCGAACCGGAACGGTGTGGCGCCCTCGGTTCTGGCGAAGAACAGCGGCGGCGCTCCAAGATGCTCGTTCTCGATCGGACCTGCCCAGACCGCGGAGAGCGGAATCGTGTGCGCGAGGTTGAGCGTGGAAAGCGGGGGCTGGCGAATATTGGCATAGACATGGCCAGGAATACCGCCCAGCCAAGCTTCGACAGCGTTGACGCCTTCGGCGATACAGGTGAAGTCCCTGCCCTGAATGATCTTTTCGACCAGACGCAGCTTTTCGTCGGCGATCGACGGATCGGCATCCCAGACCGAAACGGTGGCGGTGACATATGCTTCGCCGATCTGGTCAGAGCCCAGGTCCTGGAGCGCCGCGTCCGCATCGGCCGCCTTGTTGGCGGCGTCCGTGTCGACGAGAACGGATGCCTCGTTGGTCATCACCTCTTTGAGGATCGCGGCGACGGATTTCCGCTTCGCGAACCACTGACGGCGTATCTTCGTCACCAACTTGGTCGCGTCGGTCTTGTCGAGCATGATCGCCCGCGTCGACCAGCGGTAGGGGAAGGCAAGGCGATTAAGATCGTCGAGAATCCCCGGGAAGGTCATCGTCGGAAACCCGGTGATGGTGAGTGTGCGCAGATGCGCATCGCCAAGCCTCGGCTCTAATCCGCCGGCCAACGGCTGATCGACAAGCAGAGCATCGAGATGCATCGGCGTTTCCGGTACGCGAACGCGATGCCGCTTGGTCGAAATGGTTGAGTGTAAGTAACTCAGCGTCTCTCCGTCATCGAGCCAGTCAGCTTCGGGAACGAAGCCCTCGATGAGGTTGAGCACGCGGTCGGTGCGGTCGACAAAAATCTTCAGGAGCTCCCAAGGATCGACGCCGGTCTTTTCCCGGCCTTCGTAGAGCCAACTCTCCATGCGCGACGCTTCCTCGGCCGGAGGCAGCCACACGACGGTGAGGAAGTAGCTGCTTTCAAACAGCACACCGGAGTCTTCGAACTGTTCGCGACGCTCGATATCGAGAAGTGCGGATGCGCAATCCGGGAACCGGCTGTCTGGGTAGCCGCTGGCAGGATTGCGCTGTGCTTCGATAAAAAGTGCCCAGCCGGAGCCGAGCCGGCGCAGCGCGCCGTTGAGCCGCGCGGTCGTGCCGACGAGCTCCGCCGGCGTCGCGGAGTCCAGATCCGGCCCGCGAAAACGCGCCGTCCGTTGAAAACTGCCGTCCTTGTTGAGCACCACGCCCGGCGCTACCAGGGCAGCCCACGGCAGATAATCGACGAGGCTGGCACTCTTCTTTCGATATTCCGCGAGGTTCATCATGGCGAAAAACCTCAACAGCCGAAATGCGTGGGATAGCGCAGGTGGCGGCGAACCACATCGACGAACTGCGCATCGCGCTTTGCCGCCCAGACGGCCACGAGATGTCCGACCGCCCAGATGATGAGCCCCGCGATCCACAAGCGAAGCCCCAATCCGATCGCGCCGGCCAGCGTGCCGTTGGCGATGGCGACCGCACGCGGCGCGCCGCCGAGCAGGATCGGTTCGGTGAGCGCGCGATGCACCGGCGCGAAAAAGCCACGGATCTCCTCATCCATCAGATCAGAGCTCCGCCACCGAAGGAGAAAAAGGACAGAAAGAACGAACTTGCCGCGAAAGCGATCGACAGCCCGAAGACGATCTGGATCAACCGGCGAAATCCGCCCGATGTGTCGCCGAAAGCGAGCGACAAACCGGTGATGATGATGATGATCACCGCCACGATCTTGGCGACTGGCCCCTCGATTGACTCAAGGATTTGCTGAAGCGGCTCCTCCCAGGGCATGGAGGAACCGGCAGCATGGGCGGGCGCAATCGTAATGATCGCGGCGGTCGCCGCATACGACAGCTCCACGGCAAGTTTGCGGATAGCCGATGAATTGAAGCGCATCTGGGTCATTCTGAAGCTCCATAGGGAGAGTGGCGATTCACGGTCGTTGTGGTCTCGAAATTTGCTTCCAGGGTGCGGTAGTCGCCGGTGGCCGGATCGAGCCCGTCGACCAGGGCGATCTCGACGAGCCGGCGCGCTGAGCCGCGGCCAGCGAGAACTGCGATGAGATCTATGGTTTCGCCAATCAGTGCGCGCGGAACCGTAATGACCACCTCCTGCACGAGCTGCTCCAGTCGCCGCAGTGCGCCAATGGCAGAATTGGCGTGGATGGTGCCGATGCCGCCGGGATGGCCAGTGCCCCAGGCCTTCAACAGATCGAGCGCTTCCGCACCGCGTACCTCGCCGATCGGAATGCGATCGGGCCGAAGGCGTAACGACGACTTCACCAGATCGGAAAGCGAGGCGACACCGTCCTTGGTGCGCAGCGCCACAAGATTGGGCGCAGCACACTGCAGCTCTCGCGTATCCTCGATCAGCACGACGCGGTCGGCGGTTTTAGCGACCTCCGCCAGCAACGCGTTCACGAGCGTGGTCTTGCCCGTCGACGTGCCGCCGGCCACCAGCACGTTCTTCCGTGTCTTCACGGCAAGCTGCAGGACGCCGGCCTGGGCTTCGGTCATGATGCCGGCGGCGACATAGTCTTGAAGCGTGAACACCGCGACTGCCGGCTTGCGGATGGCGAAGGTTGGCGCCGTGACAACAGGCGGCAACAGACCCTCGAACCGTTCGCCGGTCCCGGGCAGTTCGGCCGAAACGCGCGGCGAGCCCGAATGCACCTCCGCACCGACATGGTGCGCGACCAGCCTGACGATCCGGTCGCCGTCGGCCGCGATCAGTATTTCATTGCTTGCAGCGAGTCCTTCGCTGAGACGGTCAACCCACAGGCGACCGTCGGGATTGAGCATCACCTCGACAATGGCTGGATCGTCAAGGAAGCCTGCGATCGCCGGGCCGAGGGCGGTGCGCAGCATGCGCGCGCCGCGCGATACCGCTCCCTTGCTGGCATGATAGTTGGTCGCCATGCGGGTCCCCGTTTCTCGCCACGAACTGGTTCTTGCCGCGGTCGGGGATCATTAGAAAAGGCAGGAGCGCGGGCCTTGCAACAAGCAAAACCGGCGATCGTGGCATGACGTGCAGAGACTTGCGAAATGCGGTGCCGCGACCGCGATAGCTCAGCAACCCGGTGCCCGACTGGCCATCTCCGCTCCAGCAGAACAGCCGGCTATATCTAGGGCCGCAAGCGAAGCCCGATTGGGAAGTCATTATTGGCATCGACGTTCCAAGGATCGGCTCGACGTGCATGTTTTGACGTCCGGTGAGGCGTTCTCGGGGGGTATGACCATGCCGGGGTGGAGGATCTGGTTCGGCGATTGGCAGCCCTTTCGCCGGCCGTTGTCGGATTGGAGTCGACAGGCAGCTTCGAGAGACTGGCGGTCGCCGCCTTGGCAGGCAACGGCCTGGCGATTGTCATGATCAATCCGGCGCGGGTGTAGGCGAGGCTAGCAGGTATGTTGAAGAGCCTAGAGAACTATGGTGGAAATTGCCAGAAAGGTAGATTTTTGGAGTTTCTCGTGTCCCTGAATATCAAAAATCCGGCTACCGTTGCTCTCGCCGATGAACTCGCACGCCGCCAGGGTATCAGTAAGACAGCAGCCATCCATCAAGCCCTTAGCGAGCGCTTGCATCGCTTGGGCTTTGGAGAGACCGCTCAGGAGCGTCTGCTGGCAGAATTGCGCGCCATCCGAGAAAGAGTGGCACGATTGCCTGAACTGGACACTCGCAGCGACGAGGAGATCATCGGGTATGACGAGCATGGAATCCATAACTGATGGTGATCGATACCTCAGCTGTTGTAGCGATCCTTCGGAGCGAGCCTGAGGCAGCAAGGCTGGAACGAGCGCTGGTCTCCGACCCAATCCGACTGGTCCCGGCAACCGGGGTGCCCGAGGCACGCATGGTGCTGGTCAGCAGGCGCGGCGAACACGCATTGGCCGAGATCGATCTTTGGCTGCGCAATATCGAGGCCGACATCATTCCTGTCGACTCCGAATTGGTTGATCTGGCGACCCAGGGTTGACTGACCTACGGCAAAGGCCACCACCCGGCGGCGCTGAATTTTGCCGATTTCCTGTCCTATGCTTTGGCAAAGCGTGCAGACGAACCGCTGCTTTTCATCGGCAAAGACTTCTCCCAAACGAATATCGAACCGGCGTGAGCACGAGACTCTAGGATCATCGGCTGTCTCCAGCTTGAACCCTGTAATAGCGCCAATTAGTTTCGATCCTGTCGGCTGGGCCTGCATCAAGGGGTGTCGTGCCAATTGGTCCCAAAGCAGAGCAAGCTGGCGTCTTTCGTCCCTCCGATCTGGCGCTGCTGGGCCGCGTCTTCGATCGGTTGGAAGTTGAGGGCCAATCCAGCCGGCCAACATGTTGCTCAGACATTCACGGCCGCGACGCTGGTTGTGCGAACAAATGATGGGCCTCGTCGAAAACGGCCCTTGGGAGGACCCGAAGCTCGCTTGCTTCGTAGGGGAGATGCTCGAGATACTGCGTCGTCAGCCGGGCAACCACTTGCGCTTGGGCCAGGTCGCGGCGGCGCTTGATTGGCTCGCGATCAGCTCGTTTTGAGACCCAGAATTTGTGAGCGGCAAAAATACGCGGATCGGGTGCCACGAGCCGTAACGGTCCGCCTTTTTCATCGATGGCGATTGCTTCGAAAGCAGGGGCATTTTCCAACCATGCCAGGCCGGCGATCTCGGCGGCCACCAATTCGTCGTCAGCCTTCCCGATAGTTTCCCGGCTCGGCTTCCACGCCGGGTTTGCGAGCGGTTTGATCAGATCGACGAGATATCCGTCGCGGTTCACCGCGCGGAATGTGGCGGATGAACGCTCGAAAGACCGATCGACCTTGCGCAAAAGGTTGATGAGCGCTCCATCTTCGACGTTGGCGCCAGACATGATCCTGAGGGACTGGCGCGAGTCCATGAGGAGATCGATATCTTGCGTCGATGTGATTCCGGGATCCACGAACACTCCGGCCGCCGCCTCATAGGCGTAGATCGCATTCGTGCCTGCAATACGAATGCCTTCCCCGAGAAGACCGGCGTTATCGATTGCTCTGATAATTCTTGCGGCGATCAGGGGAACACGCCCAAGCCGGAGCGCGCGATTGACAGCAGATTGGCGCTCCATCTGCTCCTGTCGCGCAGAGAGCGTTTCTTGGGCGGACGCGCGAGCTGCTTCCCAATCCGCCTTGACAGCTTCGCTCGCCGGCGAGCGCCGACCCTCTGCCTTTTGGTGTCGTACGCCAGCGGCGTCGTAGTAGCTTCGCATCAAATGGTCGATGCCGTTCACGGTGTGCCAGACGAGGGATCCCCGAAAGCTCTTCGCCTTCCTTTGGGCCTCTTTGAGCGCAATGAACCGTTGGTCGGAATTGACTTTTTCCCGACGCTGATCGTTATTTAATTCAACAAAATCAATCAATTCAACAGTTACCACACGTTTATCTCAGAGCTGTTGCAAGACACAATAGGCGGCGGAGCGCCCGATTGCAACAGCTCTCACGTGATTCCACTGCGACTGTAGAAGTAGCTGTATTAATTAAAAAATATGAGGACCGAGCGACTTTTCTACGGCAGCGCAGTCGAAGCAAAAGCGCCGCTCGAACGCGGCCTTCGCTGGTTTTATTCCATCCCCAGACCGGGCCGGTGCAAACGGTCTGAGAAAGCTACCAATATGGCGATGGTGGTCATTCGTCACCTCAAGCCGATCCGCTCGATTTGCAACTCCGCGGATGTCGTGACAAAGCTCCCTTTCCCCCGGCTTGGAAGTGCTTAGCTGTCGTCCTTATAAGACTTGGCGGCATTATCGATCTTACGCCAGTCGTTTCCGTGGCGCCGCACAAGCTCCCGCGCCTGGGCTGGCGATACACTTTGCGTTTCGACGAAGTGGTTCACTTCCGTCTCCTCGCTTTCAGGGGACGCGAACGAGGGCTCGTTGGCCGTCTGGCAATTGGGTTTTTGCATCTAGTCTGGGCATGAATGGACCTCTCCTGGAGCAAAATAAACGGTCCGGCGCGGCGAAGCTTTCCCACGCTAGCATTCAGCAGTTTCACCGATCGCCTCATTGGCTGCCCCTAGCGGCTCTGACCATACGTTCTGGTGCTCTTGGACCCAAATGAACTGCACCGCGTTGTTTGCGAGCAGTGCTGTGCTTCGCAATCTGATGGAAAAATCCGACTCCCCTGCTGCACCGCAGCCAGCTCCTGGAGCCGAAGCGCGCTTTCCGTACGATCGCGCGGCGGTTGAGCGGTTTCGACAGGCATTTCCGCGCGCCAGGTGGAGTGACGAGCGCAAAAGCTGGTTCGTGCCGGGAAAGACTGCCGCGCGGCGCATCCTGCGCTGGCAGGCGCAAGAGGCGAATCTACGAGTAGCACATGATGACAGCAAGGGACGGGATGCCTTCGCCTTCGATCCCCTGTCGAGCCGGTATCTGGAAGTCGCGGACGACCTGCGAATCCGCACGCCATATTCGCGGACGGTTCTTGAGGAATTGCGAGCCGTTCCATGGGCGAGCTGGGACGACGAACTGCGGGCCTGGAGGGTGCCTTTCCGCTCATACGAGGAGTTGAGGCGCCATTGGCCAAGCATCGAAAGGGCCGCAGGCCGCGCAGAACCGGAGGAGCGGAAACGACGACGGGAAGCATCCAAAGACTCCGAGGAATATAAAGCCGCTAGATTGCGGTATGCCGAACGCAGGCGACGTCGCTATCCACTGCCCCCTGACGATTTACCCCGGCTTGGCCGTGCCGTGGCGACGGAGCAATACGGCATCGTGGTCTTCACCGAGATTTCGGGTGAACTCGTCAACGCCTCGGAGTTAGCAGCGTTCTATCCGCATTTGATCGAGGCGAACGTCGACCATGTCTGGGGCAGATGGCGTCCGGCGACGTTGGCTGAATTGATTAGAACATGGCCCGCTCGGCGTGCTGCCGAGTTAGCGGAACGGCAACGAGGCTGGTGGCAACCAACGCTGCCCGAACTCAGGATAGCTCGCCAAAAAGCTCGAAGCCTGGCCCGGAGAAGGGCAAGGCTTGGGCCGCTTCCAGCGTCTGTCCGGTTGCTCTAGTGTTGAAATGTCAACCGATCGGAACCTTCCATGTGCAGCAATTGCGAACAACATATGAGCTGGCTGAACATTGCCGGATGATGGCGTCGCTGGCCTTGAAGATCGGGACGCATGAAACCGAACTTGACCTGCCGTAGGCGCGCGACACCCGCATCAATGATCTGGCTCCAATAACCCGCGTGGCAGCTGAAGCCAGCGTCGGCGTTCTTCGAATTTACCGGACGAAGTACCCGAAGGCGAAGGATCCATTTTCGCTCCACGCTCCGCGTTTATGGCCATCGCCGACCGAGAGGAAGTTCGCCGCTCCGCTAACACGGGCCTGGGCGCGCCAAGGTCATCGCTGAATGTAAAGCCATTTCTGCAGAATTCGACGCACACAATGCCGATCCGAGGCCAACTGGGAGTGCATACCCCAGCTTGGAATTGTGCGGAACCGTACAAAGCCGATTGCAAGCAACCAACCTGGCTGGCCGGGCATTAGCAAAGCATCAATTTGGAAAGCATCGGGAGGAAGACCATGCTGCACGTTAACATGCCTCGCGAATTTGAGGTCGGCGATGAGGTTGCGCTGGCAGGTACCGTCATCACGATTCTCCCCAGCGGGCGCGCCAGGGTGAGCATTCCTTCATATGACCATCCTTATACGATTGATCCGCCACCCAAAGTCCGGGCCGGCGACCGAGTGGTTCTTGTTGGGGACGTCACCCGCATCGATTGCGGGGCGAACAAACTCTCTGTGCGGATTGACTGCGGCGGGGTGATCACGGTCGACAAGTCGGCGATCACTCGGCTGAGAAAGCACCGCCGGACTTCAGCGGGTTGACGCTCCGGCGATACAACGGCCGGTGTCGGCGTAGGGAAGATGCCAACGCCTTTGGACAGCCCAAGGGTGCGGCGCGGTCCAGCCGGATATGGAGCGGACGAACGGATAAATGGGAGCTCGACGGCTAGGGCACGCGTCCAGCGTAGTGCGTCCCTGGCGTCTTCGAGATTACTGGTGAAGCAAGTCGCAACCGCGCCTCACCTGCCGTCCAGCGTTCGGATTCGCGATCGTCGCTCTCGGCAACAGGCGGCGCGCCCGTCCAGGACGTGTCGCACGTGTGCGCTGTGGAAGGAGATGCCCAGCACATTTCGGGTGAAGGCAGCGCGGGCATCGCGATTGATCGTAACCTTTCTGTGCAACGAGCGCCTGATCGCCGGTCAGCAGTTTCAATCGCGATGGGCTCCGGCTCGTACCCATTATGGAGATCACATGTTCGTCCCGGGCCCCGATGCCGGCAATAGGTCTGCTTCGGAGCGTCGCGACGGAACTGGGCGACATGGTTGCGGTGGAGTAAGCGCCCTCCCCTGGGTTAACAACCCGGTCGGTGGCGGCCGCGACCGCATCGACAACAACCGCAACGGCAATCAAGTCGTCGCTGAAAGGCCGCAAGGTATCTGTCACGACATAGCGTGCCGGCGAAGCTCCGCCCTTGCGACG
The DNA here is from genome assembly GCF_040320095.1 of Mesorhizobium sp. M0800. Lineage (NCBI taxonomy): Bacteria > Pseudomonadati > Pseudomonadota > Alphaproteobacteria > Hyphomicrobiales > Phyllobacteriaceae > Mesorhizobium > Mesorhizobium sp. M0800. The sequence goes on along the minus strand of NZ_JAMYOZ010000012.1, from coordinate 51,323 downwards.
GGGATTCGTTGTAAGCCGATCAGACGGCAACGCCGGGCCAGATGAGGGAGAACTTACCCTCGGTGTGGGTCTCGACCAGGCTCGACGTTCGTCGAGGGTCGTCGGTAACTGCCGACTACGAGTCGAGGTCGTATGGCTCGTGGCCCAGCTCGTTGTGATGAAGCGCCTCTGCCATACACCTGATGTCGAACGCCTGGCCGCACGCCGGGCAGAGGACGAAATACTCCTCCTCCCGAAGTGGCGATGCATCGTGGTCCTGGGGGATGACGATGTCATTGTATTGGTCGGGCATTGGGTCCTCCGGCAACGCCGCCCGCCATGCTGGAACGCCTGCCGGCAGGATTTGTTTCAAAGTTACTGCGCCTAAGAAGAAGCCCTGAGCATCGATTGGGGCCCGATGTCCGGTTTCGCTGGCAATAACCCTTGCCGAGGCCCGCCGCTCCGATGCACGGTGATCTGATGGGCATCAGCTGCGCAAAATAGCTCCGAAATCGGGCACTGGGGTTGGGCTGTTGAAGCGCCTGTCTTGCCGGCAGCTCATCCAGTCGCTGGCGGCGCTGGCGGGACATCGTCGGCTATTTCCTGCCTCAGCCTTGGTCCTTTGCTGAGCCGGCGACCGAGCGCATCGACGAAATTGTCATAACGCTGCAAACCCTTCGCGCGGGCTTCGGCCTGAGCGGATTCCGGCAAGGCTGGGGTCGAGTTGAGCCAAAACCGGACGAACAATGCTAGCGTCTCAATAGCAATTCCGACGTCACGCTCGACACGCTGCACGCGTCGATCGATCTGGTCGAGGCGGCGAGTTATCGCCGCTTGCTTCCGCTCTTCGGCATCCGGCGACAGAAACGATGCGAGCGCAGCCTCGGCGACCAGTGACAGCGAGACCTCGCGCCGCCCAGCGTAATCGGCCAGTCCGTTCATCACGTCAGGATCAAGATAGGCAGACAGACGTTTTTTCTTGGCGTTCTTCATGGGCTCAAAGCTCAATGCCATCACTGGGGTCAAGAGCGGCCTGACGTGCTGCGCGCCTCATAGCCTGATCGACACCACGACGGCGCATGGCGTCATCGTCGGGCTCGTCCCGGTCAAGATCGAACTCATCGTCGCGCTGTGTTGTTCGCTCCGGTGCGATGTCCTCGTGTTCGGGAAGCTCGGGCTGGCGGCGGATGCCGCCATTGGCCGGATCGTCGTCCTGCTGATCCTTGGCGCGCCACGATTTTTGAGGATTGCCTTCCGGCTCAGCAAAGACTGTCGTTCCGGTCCAGTCGTCAGAGCGTTCGGCTTTCAAGCTCTCTCCGGCTTTCGGTGGCGGCAGGACACGCTCGGCCAGGCGCTGATCGGCGAAGTAGCGTGCCTTCTTCGCTCGGATTGGGAACTGGCCAGAGATCATGATGATGGCATCGCTCGGCGGAAGCTGCATGATCTCGCCCGGCGTCATCAGAGCGCGCGCCGTTATTGTCCACGTGCTTCGTGGTGGCCGACCAGCGCCAGCACCAGGCAGGGCTGGTCCTTGTCGCCTTCTTCGCGCCCTCCCGGTGTGCCAATGCCAGAGATAGGAATAACAGAAGACGTGTCCGACTTTGGTTTTGGCCCAGAGAGCTCGTCGTTGAGATGGTCGAGACTCGGCTCCATGCGGAGGCTTCGACCGCAGCGATATCGTCCTCGCTGAGCTCCACTATCAGCTCGACCCGCCTGTCGCGCTTCAACAGCCAGACAAAACCTCGTAGGCCAGCAGCACGGTGCGCGTGCGGCCGTTTTGGTGATGACGAACCGGATTGCGGAACCGAGGTATCCTGATAAGCGCCGAAGTTTTTCGAGACGGCGGTGACGGTGGCGGTCATCGGCGAGAGTGCTCTATTCCGGAATAGAGGCGTTTTCGCGCTTTCCGCGAGTGTCTGGCGCCAACCAAATGGAAACGAGCCCGTGACAAGGCTGCTTGCAAGATCCAGCTGAAATCGCCGCGAGACGGGCTGAAGCCGTCTACGCGCTCAACTGCGTGCCGTCCTTCGACCGCCGGGATTTTCTAGCCGGAGTTTTGACCGACGACGACCACGCCGGCTCGCTCCCAAAAACAACAAGGCCCACTCTGGGGGCCTTGCCGTATCAACTCTGCTGTCGGCCCTGCCCTCAGTTTCCCATCATCTGCTTGGCATTTTCCGGCGTGATCGCGGTCGTGTCCACCGTCACCGTCGGCTCCACCGACGAAGCACACTCAAGCAGGATCTTCTTCGACATCTCGATCGCTTCTTTGGCGCCGGTCGGGTAGGTGAAGGTTGCCGCCCAGTCGCCCTTGGCCACGGCCTCGATGCCGCCGGCCGGACCCGGCAGGCCATCGGTGCCGATGATCTTGACCTGCTTGCCCGCACCCTTCGCTGCGAGCAGCGCACCAGCCGCCATCATGTCGTTCGAGGCATAGAGCACCTTGATCTCCGGGTGCGCTTGCAGCATGGCGGAAAAGGCGGTTTGGGCTTTGTCGGGCACCCAGTCGGCGGCCTGCTCGGCCACCACTTGGATTTTGGCATTCTCCTTCACACCGTCCTTGAAGCCGTTGAGTCGCTCCACCGCCGGCGTTGAACTCGGCAGGCCTTCAAGCACCGCCGCCTCGCCGCCTTCCGGGAGCAGGGTCTTTGCGGTGTATTTGCCCGCTTCGAGCGCGATCTTGTAATTGTCGCCGCCGATGAAGGCGGTGTAGTCCTTGCCGGGGTCGCCTACCGTTTTGCGGTCTAGCTCGATGACGGGAACGCCGGCATCCATCGCGCGCTTCACCGCCGGTGTCATGGGCGCTGCCTCGAAGGGCGAGATCAAGAGCAGATCAACTTTCTGGGTTATGAAGTTGTCGACCTGCGAGGTCTGCGTGTTGACGTTGCCGGCGCCGTCGGCGATCTGAAGCGTGAACTGCGGCACTTCCTTGACCGCCGCGGTCAGCTCGTCATTGACATGCTGGCGGTAGGGCTCGGCATTGTTCGCCTGCGAAAAGCCGATGATGAACTGGCCGTCCTTGGCGCAGGCCTTGACCATCGGCTCGGCCGCTTGGGCAGCACCCGCCATGCACAGGCAAGAGCCTGCTAGAAAGGCGACCTGCAGGGCGCGCCTCGATCCTTTTTCCATCGTTGTCATGCTTGCTCTCCTCCTCGTCGGGCCTAGGGGCCAGACCTTGGTTTCACGGTCTTCCAAATGCTGCCGCCGGCCTCCTATCGTCCCAAACCCTCGCGGCGGCGAACGAGGGATTGAAGCACTGCCGCCAGAACGATGATCGCGGCGGTCGCGAGCAGCTGCATGGCGGGGGTAATGTTGTTGAGCTGAAGGATGTTGGCGAGCGCGCCGAGCATGATGGTGCCGGCAACGGTGCCGACCATCGAGCCGGCGCCGCCGAACAGGCTGGTGCCGCCGATGACCACGGCCGCGATGGCCGTGAGCTCATAGCCCATACCGTCATTGGCGCTGCCGAAGTTGAACTGACCGGCATGCACGATGCCGGCAAGGGCGGCGGCAAATCCGGTAATGGCGTAGACCGAGATCTTGATCATCGAGACCGGCACGCCCGAAATACGCGCCGCTCGCTCGTTGCCGCCGACGGCAAAGACATAGCGGCCGAAGCGCGTGGTATTCAGTACCAGGGTAGCAATAGTGGCGAAGACGATGAAGACAATGGTGGCCACCGGCACTGTGTTGTTGAACAGGCGCTCGCCCAGTACCGCGAAGACAGGTGGCGCCAGGCCGGGCCCGTCGCCATAGGAAATATTAATGTACTGGTTGCCGGAAACGACCAGCGCGAGACCTCGCGCCGCCTGCAGGCCGGCGAGCGTGACGATGAACGGCTCGAGCCTAAAGCGGCTGGAAATGGTGCCCTGGATCATGCCGAAGACGGTGCCCATTACCAGCACCGCGAGGATGGTCGGGATAAGCCCGAAGCCGCCGGAGATCATCATCGTCGCGGTGACGACGCTGGAGAGACCAAGCACTGCGCCCACCGAAAGGTCGATGCCGGCGGTGATAATGACGAAGGTCATGCCGATGGCGATAATGCCGGTCTCCGACACCGCGCGCACGATGTTGGCCATGTTGTCGGGCGCAAGGAACAGGATCTCGCCATGGCGCCTCGGCGAGAAGATGACGCCGCCGATCGCCACCAGCACCAGGCCGATCAGGCTCTGGAAGCGCACGATCAGCGCGAGTGGATCGCGATGCTTTGCGGCCGGTGCAGCTAGCACCGGACCGCTCGCAACCGAAATCTTCTGCTCGGACATCACGCCTCCCTGCCATTTGCCGCTGCCATCACGGTGTGCTCGTCAACGCCACCGGTGAATTCCGCTACATTGCGCCCCTGGCGCAGCACCACGATGCGGTCGCACAGGCCTATAAGCTCCGGCATTTCGCTGGAGGCAACCAGGATGCCCAGGCCCTGCGCCGCCAACTGCCGCAGCCGCTGATAGATCTCGCCCTTGGCGCCGACATCGACGCCGCGCGTCGGCTCGTCGAGCAGCAAGAGCCGGGGATTGCCAAGTATCTCCTTGGCCAGCACCACCTTCTGCTGGTTGCCGCCGGACAGCGCGCCGACCGCGACGTCGGGATTCTTCGGCCGAATGTCGAACTGGCTGAACGATTGTTTCACCGCCTCGGCCTGGCGGCCCGGCGACATCAGTCCGCCCGGCGATATTCGCCGGATCACCGACATGACGAGGTTGAGGCCAACCGCCATCCTCAGCATTAGGCCACTGCCACGGCGGTCGTCGGTGACGAAGGCGATGCCGGCAATGCGCGCGGCTCTGATGGAATCAAGCTTGACCGGACGGCCGGAAATGGCGACGCCGCCCTCCCAGTGACCGGAAAGGCCGGTGCCGTAAAGCGCGCTCAGGAGCTCGGTGCGCCCTGCCCCCATGATGCCTGCCAGCCCGACGATCTCGCCTTCATGCACCTCGAGTGAAAGCCCTGTCGGGGCCTGCCAGCCGGCGCTGTCGCGCACTAGCCGGAAGCTGGCATCGCGCAGGCTGAGCAGAGCCCGGCCGACGGCCGTGGTGCGCTGGGGATAGAGTTCGTCCAGTGGGCGCCCGACGAGCAGCCGCACCAGTTCGGCCTGCGGTGCGTGCGGCTCGGTGATGCCGGCCACACGTCCGTCCCGCATCACCGTCACCCGGGCCGCGATCTGCGGCACTTCCTCCAGGCGGTGGGAGATATAGACGATGCCGACGCCACTGGCAGCGAGCTTGCGCATGATGTCAAACAGCCTCTCGACCTCGCCCACCGTTAGGGCCGCCGTCGGCTCGTCCATGATCAGGACCCGCGTCGCATAGGACAACGCTTTGACGATCGCAACGACCTGGCGTTGCCCGATCGATAGGTCGCCGACTAGCCTGGCGGGATCGATAGCCAGTTCGATAGCTTCCAGGCGCTTGCGAGCTTCGCGGCGCATCCCTGCCACATCGAGCAGTCCGCCCGAGCACATCAATTCGCGGCCAAGGAAGAGGTTTGACGCCACATCGAGCGTTGGAACGAGATCAAGCTCCTGAAAAATGGTCGCAATTCCGGCCGTCTGCGCCTCGCGCGGGTTGTTGAACCGCACCGGCTTGCCGTCAATCTGGATCGTACCTTCGTCGGGCGCGTAAACTCCCGACAGCAGATTCATCAATGTCGATTTGCCGGCGCCGTTCTCGCCCAGCAGGGCGTGGATCTCGCCTGGCTTGAGATCGAAATCGACACCGCGTAGCGCCTGGACGCCGCCGAAGCGTTTCACGGCCCCTGTCACCGATAGAAGCGGCGCGCTCATGCCGGCCTCCCGCAGGAGTGGCGGGCATGCAGCGTCGCCTGAAGCCGCACCGAGCGGGGCTCGGTATCCGTTGATGCAATTCGGGCGCTAAGCAACGATGCGGCCTGCCGCCCGATTTCGGTGCAAGGCTGCGCAATAAGGGTCAGTCGCGGCTCAAAACAATCGGCCCATTCGAAGTCGTCAAAGCCGACAAGTGAAAGATCCCGAGGTATTGCGAGACCTTTTTCGCGAACCGCTCGGACCGCTCCGATCGTCGCCATATTGTTGCCGGTGACCAACGCCGTAGGCGGCGAAGCCAATGACAACATCGCGCGGGTCGATGCCGTAGCGCTCGCCGTGTCGACGTTCCCTGGCGGCAGATATTCCGACACGTAGGCAAGTCCGTTAGCCATCAAAGCTGACTTGAACGCATTGATACGTTCGCGAGTCGTAGCAAGGCCCGGCTGCCCCGCAATGAACCCAATCCGCTGGTGGCCGAAGGATGCGACGTGATCGATAAGAGCCCGCATCGCAGATTGGTTCTCCACGCCGATCTGGTCAAATCGTTCGTCGGCAAACCGGTCGATCAGAACGCAGGGAACCATTTTCTCGGCAAGGTAGTTGGTGGCTCGCTCTGGGGCACCCGAGGGCGCCAGAATAACGCCGTCAACACGTCGTTGATGGAAGGCGCGAACGACCGCAAGCTCCCGATCAGGATCGTCCTGCGTGTCGGAGAGGAAAACCATGAGGCCAAGACGCGCGCATTCCGCTTCCACGGCACAGATGATGTCAGTGAAATACGGGTTCGAGATCGCCGAAATCGCCAAGCCGACGCTGTTGGTTGAAGCGACCTTGAGAGAACGCGCCAGCCCATTGGGCTGATATCCAAGCAAAGCAATCGCTTCGTTAATGGCTTTCGACTTCGCAGGCGAGACAAAGCGCGTGCGGTTGATCACATGGGACACCGTTGAGACCGACACGCCGGCACGACGGGCTACCTCAACCATCGTTGCCATTGCGGCTCAAACGGAGTGCACGCAAGCGCTCCTCCCTGATGTTGCGCTTTAAGCCCGCTCTGTCCTGGCGGGTACAATAACGATAATGCCATCGAAACGTTTGCGCAATCGATTCGATGGGCGTTTTTGATCTGATCAGACTATTGTTGTCTAGAGTGGAGCAAAGCAGACACACGACGTCCGCTCCCCTCACCACTCGAATTCTGTGGGCACGATTTAGAAATGGTGCGCGAGCAGATTGCCAAACCTGTCGGAAAGATCATGGTCCCGAGAGACGCTTCAATCTGGCGTCGCGCGATGATCGGGCATAGCGTCGCATGAGGAATTCTCGCCTCTGCCAACCTATCTTGCCGGCTCATTCATCCCTTTGCTGGCGGTACTGGCGGAACATCGTCGGCTATTTCCTGCCTCAGCCTTGGTCCTTTGCTCAGCCGGCGACCGAGTGCATCGACGAAATTGTCATAGCGCTGCAAACCCTTGGCGCGCGCCTCGGCCTGCGCGGATTCCGGCAAGGCTGGGGTCGAGTTGAGCCAAAAGCGGACGAACAATGCGAGTGTCTCAATGGCAATTCCGACGTCGCGTTCGACACGCTGCACACGTCGATCAACTTGGTCGAGGCGTCGAGTGATCGCCGCTTCCTTTCGTTCTTCGGCATCCGGCGACAGCAACGACGCGAGCGCAGCCTCGGCGACCAGTGACAGCGAGACCTTGCGCCGCTCGGCGTAGTCTGCCAGCGCGTTCATCACGTCAGGATCAAGATAGGCAGAGAGACGTTTTTTCTTGGCGTTCTTCATGGCTCAAAGCTCAATGCCATCACTCGGGTCAAGAGCGGCCTGACGTGCTGCGCGCCTCATAGCCTGATCGACACTACGACGGCGCACCGCGTCATCATCAGGCTCGTCCCTGTCGAGGTCGAACTCATCGTCGCGCTGTGTTGTTCGCTCCGGCGCGATGTCTTCGTGTTCGGGAAGCTCGGGCTGACGGCGGATGCCGCCGTTGGCCGGATCCTCGTCCTGCTGATCCGTGGCCGGCCTCAACGTCTGAGATGTGCTTTCCGGCTCAGCAGGGATCGTCGGTTCGGTCCAATCGTCAGAGCGCACGGTTGGCATGGTCGCTCCGGTTTTTGGTGGCGGCAAAACACGTTCGGTAAGCCGCTGATCGGCGAAGTAGCGTGCCTTCTTCGCTCGGATTGGGAACTGGCCCGAGATCATGACGATTGCGTCGGTGGGCGGCAGCTGCATGATCTCGCCCGGCGTCATCAGAGCACGCGCCGTTTCCTGCCGCGACACCATCAGATGCCCGAGCCAGGGCGACAATCTGTGGCCGGCATAGTTTTTCATGGCGCGCAACTCGGTCGCGGTCCCCAAAGAGTCTGAGACGCGCTTGGCTGTCCGCTCGTCATTGGTGGCGAAGCTTACCCGTACGTGACAATTGTCGAGGATGGAATTGTTTGGTCCGTAGGCCTTCTCGATCTGATTGAGTGATTGTGCGATCAGGAACGACTTGATGCCATAGCCGGCCATGAAGGCCAGTGCGCTTTCGAAGAAATCGAGCCGGCCGAGCGCCGGGAACTCGTCGAGCATCATCAACAGACGCTGTCGATGATCCTTCGCATGGAGATCTTCCGTCAGTCGGCGGCCGATCTGGTTAAGCACGAGGCGGATTAGCGGCTTTGTGCGGCTGATATCCGATGGCGGCACGACCAAATAGAGGGTCGTCGGCCGTCTCTCCTCGACAAGGTCGGCGATCCGCCAGTGGCAACATGACGTCACCTTGGCCACAACCGGATCGCGGTAGAGGCCCAGAAAACTCATGGCCGTCGAGAGCACGCCGGAGCGCTCGTTTTCGGATTTGTTGAGCAGTTCTCGGGCAGCCGACGCCACGACCGGGTGCGGGCCGGCATCGCCCAAATGCCGGGTCAGCATCATGGCGCGCAACGTCGTCTCGATTGGCCTCTGTGGATCGGAGAGGAAGTTCGCCACCCCGGCAAGGGTCTTGTCCTTCTCCGCATAGAGCACATGCAGTATGGCGCCGACCAGCAGCGCATGGCTGGTCTTCTCCCAGTGGTTGCGGCGTTCCAATGTGCCTTCCGGGTCGACCAGCACATCTGCCACGTTCTGCACATCTCGAACTTCCCGCTCGCCTCGTCGCACCTCCAGCAGAGGGTTATATGCCGCGGATGCGGCATTGGTCGGATCGAACAGAAGCACCCGGCCGAAACGTGTCCGCCATCCGGCCGTCAGTTCCCAGTTTTCGCCTTTGATGTCGTGGACAATTGCCGAACCCGGCCAGGTCAGCAGCGACGGCACAACCAGGCCGACGCCCTTGCCGCTTCGGGTCGGCGCAAAACACAGCACGTGTTCGGGACCATCATGGCGTAGATAGTCGTGGTCGAGCTTGCCGAGCACCACGCCATCAGGACCGATTATGCCTGCGGCTCTGATTTCGTCTCGCGTCGCCCAGCGTGCCGAGCCATAGGTCGCGGAGTCCTTTGCCTCGCGGGCGCGCCACACCGACATCCCGATCGCGGTGGCGATCGCCATCAGGCTGCCGCTTGCCGCAATCGCCGCGCCCTCAACAAAGATCCTCGGCGCGTAGGCGTCATAGAAAAACCACCACCAGAAAAACGCCGGCGGAGGATAAATGGGCTGTCCCGCCAGTTCGAACCAGGACGGACCGAGTTGGCTCTGAAAGCCGAGCCGCCATGCCGTCCATTGCGTCGCTGACCAAGTTGTCACGAGGACGAACCCAAGGGTGGTGAGGACCTGTCCCCACAAAATCTTGGATGCCGGCACTTGTCGTTTTCTCCGATCTGAATGACCCGAACAACGAAGAAAGACCGAGTGTCGAGATATGCAAGGGGAAGGAGTTGTCAAAAGCGGCAGGACGTACTGTGAGATAGAAAGACTTGCAGAATTCGGTCGGGGACCTTCTTTGGAAAGTATTTCACTTGGGCAGAGAGATCAGAGTCGGGTCGTTGCCATTGCGCCACCATGGAACAATTGTGACTGTTCTCATTCTGGTGGTCGTGAAGGAGATCAACTAGGCCGTGAACTCATAAATGCGGAATGACCGAGATGGGGTGGAAAGCAGTCGGCCGCCCTATCCCGTCTTCAGTTCCCCAATGCTCATGATTTGAGGGCTTCCACGCAGAAGCACCTCTCCATACCAAGATACACTCTCATGTGATGGCAGAAGCAGGGGTGATGCCTTTCGGCCTAGCAGGGCGCGCTCCATGGCGTCACCAAAAGTGCGCCCCATTAAGCCGATGCCGCTCATCATCGGGGACACCACAAATACCCGGCCCCCACTATCGATATACAGGCTTTGGTGATGGTTGTGAGCTGTGGCAAAGCAAGCCAACTCCGTCTGAAGCAAGTCTCCAATCTCGGCAATCTCTCGGTAGCCTTCATGTGGGGACCAACAGAAGACGACATCGCTCCGGGCGCATTCCATGCCACGGCCGAGCTCGCCGACATTGAGGCCGCCGAACTCGCTGAGAATGGCAGCCACGGGATGACTAGCCGGGACCTCTGGAGACATGGGCACTTTGCGCCCAGGAAACCATCCGGCTGCGGCAAAGATCGGCAAAACAGCGGTCGGCAGAGTTGTCATTCTGAATTTATCGTCGGTAGTTTCAAGGTCCGCAATGGGTTGTTTTCCGACTGGCGGCTTTCATATTGCGGCGCAATCTGATTCAGGCTCCGCATGAGCCGATATGACCTGACCGACTTCGAGTGGCGCGTGATCGAGCCGCTGTTGCCCAACAAGCCGCGAGGAGTGCCGCGCGTCGATGACCGGCGGGTGCTCAACGGCATCTTCTGGGTGCTGCGATCCGGTGCGCCATGGCGCGATCTGCCAGAGCGATACGGCCCACGCACCACCTGCTACAACCGCTTTGTCCGATGGCGGAAAGCAGGTGTTTGGGACCGCCTCATGGCCGACATTACCAAAACCCATGACGGCGAGGTGCAGATGATTGACACCTCCATTGTTCGCGTCCATCAGCAGGGCGCGACGGCAAAAAGGGGGGTCGAGATTATTGTCTCGGTCGTTCTCGAGGCGGGCTGACAACCAAAATCCATGCTCTTGTCGACGCCCAAGGGAGGCCGATCAAACTAACGCTGACGGCAGGCCAGAAGAGCGACATCGCCTCCGCAGTCGACTTGATCAGGGATTTGCCCGAGGGTGCCATGCTGCTCGCCGACAAGGGCTACGATGCGAACGCCCTGCGCACGGCCATCACCGAGCGAAAGGCTTGGGCCAACATCCCGCCCAAGGCCAACCGCAAGGACCCGATCTGCTTCAGTCCCTTCCTCTATAAGGCGCGCAACCTGGTAGAGCGCTTCTTCAATAAAGCCAAGCAGTTCCGGCGGATCGCGACACGCTACGACAAGCTGGCAGAAAACTATCTTGCTGCCCTCAAACTCGTCTCAATTCGCATCTGGCTACGCAGTAATGAGTCTACGCCCTAAATCGCAGATCTGCACAACTATCCCCCTTGCGCCTCGAATGGGAAAGGGGTCCGACACCTGGCACATGGAATGTCCGGCCCAGAGCCGCTCGATCTCTTGTGCCCGATCGCACTGTCTGCCGACGACCTGATCACGTGCAGCCGCGCGTAAGATCCGCAATTTGCAAGATGATCGCGGCTGCGGTGGCTATTTGTCGACGAAAGCCGGCTGCAGGACCGTCGCTGGTTCTCGATGGAGACTGCCGCAACCGCGCCAAAGCGCGACGTTATCGGGAACGAATCCGTGCGTTGGGTTTAGCTCCGCTTCGCAGCGCGCGCTCGAGGAGCGCCTACGTCGATTCGGATCCGACGCTCGCAAGCCGGCAATGCTGGAAGACCTAGCTGCCAGCCGCCGGCGCTGGGCCGCCCTGCCCGTGCTCGATGCTCGCAGCGCCGACGAGATCATCGGGGGCGCGGCCAGCAAGGACGCTTAGTGCGCAATCGATAGGACCTCCTCGCAACCCCGTTTGGACATGGACTTGGAATAGCTGAACAACGCTCTCGACAGCCGTTATTTGGACTGGCGCGCGGCAGCGATGGCCTGCAAGAGATTAATGCTGTTCATGTCAGGTTGACTGGATGCGGCAACAGCCAGTGCTGCGGCATCGGCCATTTTCGCGACGTCGTCGCTGCTGATGGTTCCGCGCTTTTCCAGCAGGTTTAAAAGTTCGACAACGAGAAGGAAGGCGTTCACGCCATACCGTTCGGCTCTGAGCTCGAATTCGCCCCGCGCCAGTTTCTCCGAGTCTCCCTCGACCCTTTTGTCCATGATTTGGTCGCCTCCCGTCGCGGCAAAGCTATCACAAATTAACAACGTGTTCTAAACCCTCCTCCATCTGAAAAACCGGCCGTGCCCATCAGCACGGCGGGTGATCAAGCGTTGCGCGAGGCCTGGTGCTCGCAGATCTATAAATCGATTGCCGCCCGACAGCCTATCAAACACGCTTCGCCCCCCGCCGCTTAACTTGGTAACGGCGGGCTTCTCCTCCCCAAATGGTTCAGGTCACTGGATGACTTTGACGATCTTGGGTGTGGCTGGGTCAACGACAACGGTCCGGTTGTCGACGACGACGTAGCGGTATTTGACGTTCGGGACCTCATGAAGCTCGACGGTGTCGGGCAGGGTTGAGCCTATATTGAGCTCCACTCCAGGAATTTTTCACCGATGCGAGCGGTTGCTTTTTCACATATTCTTTCATGAGCGTCTCCTGTTCAGGTTGGATCACCACGTCCTGAGCGCGGCGGCACCGACACCAGCCGGCAGCAGAAATCCCGCGGCTGCGGTGAAAAGATGCATTCTCACAGCTATCTCCTTGTGAGCTCTCTTGTACTGGACGCGAATTTTGCGCCAAAGCTCCCCCAAACCTGAAGCTTCTGCAGACGTTCCTCACTGAGCCTTCGGTCTGGCGTGCGTAGCACCTAAGTCTGAGTTGTTGTGCGCAAGAGCCCCGGACATCGCGCCGCCCCGGAACTGTGTCTGTTCGTACTCGTTGGCGTCGCTCAACGGAGGAGCCTATGGAGAACAGTGTCCACCAAGCTCGCTGGCTGCTTGCACCGGTTTTCGCGGTCTCCATCACCCTCTTGGCGATAGGAATGGTCATTAGCTGATACTCGTTAGCCAGAAATGACGCTCTAACAGCCCTCAAAATTTGTGTCGGCGCAGAAAAGTGCCTTCCTGCGCTTATAGGATCCGCCCGCCATTCCTCGATTGGCGGGCGGATCCTCATCTCCCAGCTGCATCGGATGTCGAGTAAGTAGGAAAACGGAAATGGACGAGAACAAGAGCAATCGAGACTTGTTCGACCGAGGCCGCCTGTTGATCGATGCGTTTCATGAGGTGGAACATTTCGCGCGGGAAAATGTCGTGTCGCCGAGCCAGGTCGGCAAGCTGATCAAAAGAACGGCATCGACCGTCTGACCCTCACCAAGGCAGTGAAGAGCTGCGCGACCGGCATTGAAAAACCCGCCGCACTCTACAGTACGACGGGTCGATCGGGCCGTTGCGCCGAGCACGGGGGCGTGGGCGCTGGGGTGGGCGGTGCCCGGTGCGGCCCGATCGAAACGAACGATACGTGCGCGGCTGCTTGGCGTCTACCAACCGCCAGTTGGGGACAATTTTCGTAGCCGGTGGGGCGGACAACCATTGCAAATGTCGTCCTTTTACATACCGTTGACGCGTTCATCCCGACGGGCGCTAATTTTGATTACCAGTGACGGCCCTTCTGAAGCTTGGGGGTTGCAAAATGCCTTTCAAACAAGCCGGTTTATACCCGGTCCGATCTGGATTCGCCAACCCGTTTTCGACCAGGTTTGGAGTGAGGGAGGATATCGCCCGCTCGTCCTTGGAAGGCGAGACGCTAGCAATGCGAATATGGGCTGCCTTGCAAGAGGCAGGCTTGGACGAGGGCGTCTGCTCGAGCTCGTGAGATCGACACGTAAGCTCATTCCTTGTCCCAAAAATTTCCCAGCTGCCAATCTGTAGTTCGGAGAGAGAGGGGTGGAGTTCAGGCCGCTCGACCTGTTCATTTCCGAACTGCCGCGCGGGGCCAATGAAGTCGATTGACCGACGATGCCGGAGCGTGCCGGCTTGCTCCGTCGCGCAGCAGCGACGATCAAGGCCTATCGTGACGACATCGGCTATTCCGGAACGCGAGCCAATGACACCGGCTCTGACGACGTCGTCTTCGACCTGGAATCGATTGGGAGCATTGTCGAGATTTTTCCGGCCGCCAGGGTGTCGGCCGCGATGCTGGAAGCGGTCGAGTGCATCAAGGCGAGGACGCTGTGCGACAAAAAGCCATCAAAGTGACCGCTATGTTCAAACCTTGGACCATCCTGTGGCCGGCTGTTACCAGCATAGTTAATGGCTGCACGGGCGTAAGCGGTCATACTAGCTTCCGCCTCCGCCCCTAAGTTCGCGCGTTTTGGCGAACACTAAACGCTGTCGTGCAGAGCCGAACTCTCGCCAGGGATTAAGGGTTCCAAAAGAACGGCAGTTCCTCTCAAATGCAAACGGGTATTGCTTTGGCAGAGCTTGAGTTCATCGACGGTCGCGCCTCTTACGGACGCCTCATTCGACCAGACGGGAAAGGCGGAAACATTGTCTTCAACGACGCCGGAACCGGCAGCCTCTTCGGCTTGGCCGGCACCTGTCAGGGGGCTCGAGAAACGGCTCCGCCGTCATCGACAATCCTAGCCAGTTCAACTCGTAAACCAGGCAGCTTTCTATGGCTGTTTTGCTGAAGAGCGGAGATCGGCCAATGTCCGCTCTTACCCATTCCTGCCCGACAGTTTGCGCCCAAGCCATCGCGCTCATTGGCTAATCGCGGCACCGTTCACCGCCCGCCGCGGCGGAAGTTGGTCGAGGGAGTTGCCCGCGTGCTGGAATCCAAGAACGGCGAGGATGCGAATGCGTTCTGGCGCAGCACCGCCAAGACAATTCTCGTTCAGTTGTCCGAATCAGGAATTGCACCCGGGCGCGCCGAACAGGAAATTGGAACGCTTCTTCATGCCGTCTTACGCGAGATAGCCAGCCGGAGTCCTGCGAAACGCACACATTAGCGTCGACTCACGACGAATGATTGCCGCTTGCAGACTCGACTAGGCTTCGCACACGTTACTGCACTGCTCCCGTCGAATGCTAGGTTTCTCACTTGGCAACTAGCGCGGCTCCCGCCCAAAAAGCCAGTTTCGAATATTTCAATTGTTTACCCCAGCTGGCACGTGCCCGGTGGCAGCCAGCTGGAAACCTGGCGGAGCCAACCAATTGAGATCGTGAAACACTCCACTTACGCCAATGGTTACGCTCGCTGCCTATCGCCGCGCTGGCCCTAATCACCGTCCGTCGCGGTCTGTAATGGGTCGGCTGGCTGCTCCGCGTCGCAATGCTGAATGCCGAAGGACTGGCGCGGCCATGGACGCGCAAGCGCAGGTCCTGATGCGATGTTTGGTGAATCCGGTTTGCTGGGCTTGCATTCCATGGTGGCTCTATCGGCTGGAATAAGCTTCTGGCGCGCAGTGTCCGTTCGAATGATGCTTTTGCGTTGCCTTGAGCGCAAGTTTTTGGCCAGCCAGCCAGCACCTCCTCTTAAGCATGCTGCTGGTCAAGGCCCAGCGGCCTCTAGCTGCTAGTCCCCCCTCAACCAAGCCGCTGGGCCATACCCGCTAGAGCGAAGCGTGCTGTCTCGCACATTAGCAATCCCTTGCTTAAGGCCGTGCACGCTCCAGACTCGTTTCATGAAGCGGGGAATTGGAATTGGTGACGTGGTCGCAATCACCGCGACTGATCAGCGATCCGCCAAATTGGCGGCAAATCCATTGGAAAGCGCGCCAGACCGAAGCTATACCGCGCGGTTAGCCGGTCCCCATCGTCCTGCCACTCGACAGCGCTGGCAATAGAGCACCAGATCCCGGTCCATACAGCCGCCCTACCCTTCGCAAGAGGGTCGATGAGGGCCTGGATATCTATCCCTATTCGGCCGCACCTAAGTTCCAGATGTCCCGATGCAGGCGCCATGTCCCGTCGTCGCCCTTTTTCCAGACGACGAGATACTTGCCCGCGACGGTGGAGAGGGCGCCGCCTTTGCTCGGCACACCGAGCGTAAATGCACCAACTTCGTAGGCGAGATTCCCGCTCCCTTCCACTTCCAGCGCCTTCAGGGTGAGATTCTTCATCCCGGCCTTGATTGCGCCCTGCCAGAATTCTTCCACGCCCTTGCGGTCATCGACGCGTTTGCCGTCGGGTGGCAGCAGGGCGGCATCGTCGGTATACATTTGACCTACCGCTGCTGCGTTTCCGCTGTTGAAGGCGTCCATAAATTTTACCAACGCCGCTTCGATGTCCTCACGAGCCGACTGGGCGGCCGCAGACAATGCAGACGAAAGAAGCAGCACAGCAGCAAATGCAAATGACTGAACCAGTCTCATTTCGTCCTCCCTTGCGTGCCCGACATGCCCACCCGATGAATAGCGCCGACCCGAGGGCGCCGCAGCGTTCGATGGCCAGGCGCGGATTATATTAGACTTATCTGATATGACGGCGCAAGCGCAGCTGCGACCCTCTGAACGACCAGCGTAGCAGCTGCCGGAGAGCTTCAAAGCGGCGGCTACCGCCTCACTGCCCTCCTCGTCTCGACGAAAGAGTTCGTTCGAATGATGCTTTTCCGTGGCTTTGCTCGCAAGTTTTCGTCAGCCAGCACAGGGCCTCCTCTTACGCTCGCTGGTCGTCAAGGCCCAGCGGCCACTAGCTGGCAGTCCTCCCGCAGCCAAGCCGCTGGGCCCCTCGACGTGGGGAACGAGCATTGGAGACGATGTCGCGCTTTCCTTTACAGCCCGAAGGCGGGTGACAGATGACCGCGTCAGCCTCTCCACCCCGAGCTACGATTTCACGCATTCGATCAGGCACAGCTCTCTCGGGCTTGCGCGCCAAGCATGAGTTAGCTCCCGAATGAGCAGGTGCCGCCCAGTTCAGCTTCGGCCCTTGCGCGCGCAAAGTATTGGGCGAGATCGATCGGCAGTCCAGTCGGCAAATTGGGGCAGCGATGGCGAGAATGAATGCCAGGAACTTCCCTTCGGTGCCGCTTCGTCGATCTGTTTGCCAAAAAGACGCGCGCGCTGCGTGCCGCCCCATACCGCAGAGAACTCACTTCAGGTCACACACACACACACGACGCCACCGAGATCCTGCATCACTTTTCTACTCCGACGCCGCCACGTCGCCAAGATCAGTCGCGAGCGTGATCGCGGCTATCAAATCGGGATCGCGCGCCGGAGCGCTCTATGAGTGAGCCCCGAACGGCGCGCTGCTCCTCGAGCAATCCGGCTCGACGTAAGGCGGGCCATCCGTGCCGGCCTGGTGACTAAGAGACGGGCGAATGGCGGTTCCTGGACTCACCTTTTGTCTGAAGTCGCTTCCTTGAGCCGGTGGCGGAGTTCTTGCTTGATCGACTTCAGCACCGTTTTAGAATCGGTTTTCGGAAAATTTGTCTGGTGGCATCAATTTTCATGGGATAGGATCATTTTTCATAAGTTTTGGCGGAACTAAACCAAAATTCGATGGAAGGATTCGCTTTTCATGCCTGCGATCCAACAGCACCAATTTTCAGGTCCTGTTACCGTTTTTCAGGAAATCCGCCTTCCTGAAACGGCGACCCCGGCCGGGTACAGCGCCCTGATCGGAGCCTACAGGCTCGCCGTGCCCTTGCCCCGTAGGTTGTTCGCCACTGGCGAGCATCATCGCATTACCGAACGGGATGGCTGGCGGATCATGACCCCCCGCCATGCCCCAAATCCTACCCTCGAAGGCCACCTGACCTTTGCGCTCAAGTACGAGGGACTGGACCTTGCCGTCCTCAAGCGGCTGTTCCAAGTGACCGGTCCCGCGCCGATCGAGGCGCTGGTCCGTGAAAGCCCGACCGGCAGTTATGCCCGCCGCATCTGGTTTTTATATGAATGGCTGAGGGGCGCGCGTATCGATCTGCCGGACGCGGAGGCCGGACGATACATTCCGGTTGTCGATCCCGAGCTGCAGTGGCCGGGACCCGACAAGACCGCTTCGCGCTACCGCGTAAGGGACAATCTCCCCGGCACGCGTGAGTTCTGCCCTCTGGTGTTCCGCACCAAGATTCTCGAAAAATTCATCGGCCTTGAACTACCGCGGCGCGCGGAGGCAATCGTAGCGGACGTGCCGCGCGACCTCCTTGCTCGGACCGCCGCCTTTCTTTTGCTCAAAGACTCGCGATCAAGCTATGCGATCGAGGGCGAGCACCCGCCGCAAGATCGCATCCAGCGCTGGGGCCGCGCCATCGGCGAAGCCGGCCGCTGGCCGATCGATCGCGATGAGCTGCTGCGTCTGCAAAGAATTGTACTTGGCGACGCCCGTTTCGTAAGACTTGGCTTCCGAAAAGAAGGAGGTTTCGTCGGTGAGCATGACCGAGACAACGGCACGCCCTTGCCCGATCACATCAGCGCTCGGCCCGAGGACCTGCCGCGGCTAATCGATGGAATGGCGGCGTTCGATCAGGGCCCCGCGCAAAACCTTGATGCAGTCGTAGCCGCCGCAATCCTCGCCTTCGGCTTTGTCTACATTCACCCGTTCGAGGACGGAAACGGCCGCATTCACCGCTACCTAATCCACCACGTCCTTGCCATGCGCGGCTTCAATCCGCCGGGAGTGGTCTTTCCCGTCTCGGCCGCGATCCTGGACCAGATCAACGAGTACAGGGGCGTGCTCGAGAGCTATTCGCAGCGCCTTCTGCCGTTGATGGAATGGGAACCGGCGCCGCAATTCAACGTCCGGGTGCTGAATGACACCGGTGATTTCTACCGGTTCTTCGATGCAACCCCGCACGCCGAATTCCTCTATGCCTGCGTTCAGCGGACGATCGAACGGGACCTTCCCGAGGAAACCGCATTTCTGCAGCGCTACGATCAGTTCCGGCAGCAGGTGGACGCCTTTATCGACATGCCCGAGCGGTTGACCGATCTGCTCTTCCGTTTTCTTCACCAGAATGATGGACATCTATCGAACCGCGCGCGCGAAAAGGAATTCGCCGCGCTGACCAGTGACGAGGCAGGAAGAATCGAGGCGATCTACGCGCAAACCTTTGGTGCCCATTGAAGGTGTGATCATCAGGATCGATTTTTAGTCCGACGGTTTGCGATTCCCTTGTCCCTGCCTTCATCTCCGACGCTTGACTTGTCGCCGAGACATGCACGATTTTTTCCGCACGGTCTGACCGGCCGCCGATCAGCCGCGGCCAGAACGCGCTTGACAAACCGGAGCCGTCCCGTCCAACCTCACGCATTCACCAGGGGAGTCCCGGCAAGGGGCTGAGATACTGCTGGCATTCGCGGCGCAGTGACCCGTTGAACCTGATCCAGTTCATACTGGCGTAGGGACGGTGCAAGCGCTTTGCGGGAGTTTACGCCCGAGGTCCTGTTTCGGCAGGTCGCTAGAAGCGTCTTTTCATCCTTCCGGCACAGAACTGGGTCTCCAATGCAACGAGCAAAGGAGCCTCAAGATGAATGCCCTCACCCCCGCCGTCTCGACGGGACCGCTGCCTGCCTCACGCAAAATCCACAAATCCGGTACCATCCACCCGCAGCTCAGGGTGGCGATGCGCGAAATCTCCGTCCATCCGACAGCCGGCGAGCCGCCCGTCACCGTCTACGATCCGTCAGGCCCCTATACCGACCCGACTGTCGAAACCAGCATCGAAAACGGCCTTGCCCGGCTTCGCCACGAATGGATTACGGCGCGGGGCGATGTCGAAGCCTATGACGGCCGCCACGTGCGGCCGGAAGACAACGGATTCGCCGCAGGCGAGCGCCTGACGCCGGAGTTTCCAGTCCGTAACCGGCCGCTGAGGGCCAAGTCAGGCAAGGCGGTGACTCAGCTTACCTATGCGCGCGCCGGCATCATCACGCCAGAAATGGAATTCGTGGCCATCCGCGAGAACCTCGGCCGCGAGATCCTGCGCGGCAAGCTTGAGCGCGACGGCGAAGCCTTCGGCGCGGCGATCCCCGACTTCGTCACGCCGGAATTCGTGCGCGAGGAGGTGGCGCGCGGCCGCGCGATCATTCCCGCCAACATCAATCATCCCGAGAGCGAGCCGATGATCATCGGCCGCAATTTCCTGGTGAAGATCAACGCCAATATCGGCAATTCGGCGGTCACCTCCTCGATGGCTGAGGAAGTCGAAAAAATGGTCTGGGCGATCCGCTGGGGCGCCGACACGGTGATGGACCTATCGACCGGCCGCAACATCCACAACATCCGCGAATGGATCGTGCGCAATGCGCCGGTGCCGATCGGCACGGTGCCGCTCTATCAGGCGCTTGAGAAGGTCGGCGGCATCGCCGAGGATCTTACCTGGGAGGTCTACCGCGACACGCTGGTCGAGCAGGCCGAACAGGGTGTCGACTATTTCACCATCCATGCCGGCGTGCGGCTGCACTACATCCCGCTGACCGTCGACCGGGTCACTGGCATCGTCTCGCGCGGCGGCTCGATCATGGCCAAATGGTGCCTGCACCATCACCGGGAAAGCTTCCTTTACGAGCATTTCGCCGAAATCTGCGACATCTGCCGCGCCTATGATGTGTCCTTCTCGCTCGGTGACGGCCTTCGTCCCGGCTCGATTGCCGATGCCAACGACGCCGCGCAATTCGCCGAGCTGGAAACGCTCGGCGAGCTGACCAAGATCGCCTGGGCGAAAGATTGCCAGGTGATGATCGAGGGGCCCGGCCACGTGCCGATGCACAAGATCAAGCAGAACATGGACAAGCAGCTCGCGGTCTGCGGCGAAGCGCCGTTCTATACGCTTGGACCGCTCACCACCGACATCGCGCCGGGTTACGATCACATCACCTCCGGCATCGGTGCTGCCATGATCGGCTGGTTCGGCACCGCCATGCTCTGCTACGTCACGCCGAAGGAACATCTCGGGCTTCCCGATCGCAACGACGTCAAGACCGGCGTGATCACCTACAAGATCGCGGCGCATGCCGCCGACCTGGCGAAGGGTCACCCGGCGGCGAAGATCCGCGACGACGCGCTGTCGCGGGCCAGATTCGAGTTCCGCTGGGAGGACCAGTTCAACCTGTCGCTCGATCCCGAAACAGCGCGGTCCTTCCACGATCAGACCTTGCCCAAGGAGGCGCACAAGCTGGCGCATTTCTGCTCGATGTGCGGACCGAAATTCTGTTCCATGCGCATTTCCCACGACATTCGTGCCGAGGCGCAGAAGGAGGGCATGGCGGCGATGGCGGCGAAATACCGCGAGGGTGGTGATCTCTACATGCCAACTGGCGAGACCGGCGTGCCACTCAAGCCAGAGGCGCCGGAACCGTCATGAGGGTGCTGGTCAAAGGGGCCGGCGTTGCTGGCCTCACCGCAGCTTTCGAGCTCGCCACGCGCGGCGCGGCTGTGACCGTTGCCGAGACAAGGCACAGCCTTGGCGGCAATGCGTCATGGTTCGCCGGTGGCATGCTGGCGCCCTGGTGCGAGCGTGAAAGCGCCGAGCAGTCCGTGCTCGATCTCGGACGCAACGCCGCAGACTGGTGGGATGCGGCGACGCCTGACCAGGTGACACGGGCAGGAACACTGGTCGTGGCCGCGCCGCGCGATTCGGGCGAGCTCGACCGGTTCGCCCGCCGCACGTCGGGCCATCGGTGGGTCGATGAAGATGAAATCGCGTTGCTGGAGCCCGACCTCGCCGGCCGCTTCCGTCGTGGATTGCTCTTCCCCGACGAAGCCCATCTCGACCCGCGCCAGGCGATGGCGGCACTGCATGACAGACTAGCAGCGATGGGCATCGAATTCCGCTTCGGCGCCGACGCCCGGCTTGGCTCCGGTTTCGGTCGTCAGATCGACTGCACGGGCATGGCCGCCATAGACGACCGACTGCGCGGCGTTCGCGGCGAGATGCTGATCCTGCGCACGCCCGATGTCTCGCTCTCGCGCCCGGTCCGACTGCTGCATCCGCGCTTTCCGCTCTACGTAGTGCCGCGCACTGACCACCAGTTCATGGCCGGCGCGACGATGATCGAGAGCCAGTCCGCTGGACGGGTCACGGCGCGTTCCATGATGGAGCTTTTGGGCGCGACCTATACCCTCCATCCGGCCTTTGGCGAGGCCGAGATCGTTGAAACCGGTGTCGGCGTCCGTCCAGCCTTTCCCGACAATCTGCCGCGTGTCGAAGCACGCGAAAGCACCGTGGCGATCAACGGGCTTTATCGCCATGGCTTTCTTCTCGCGCCCGCCATGGCGCGCCAGGCGGCCGAACTCGTCTTCAGTCACCACAAACCCTTGGAGCCCGCCGATGAAACTGATCGTCAACGGCCAAGCGCTTGAGATTGACGCCTCAACGCTGGCCGAACTACTTGCCGCGCTCGACTATGAAGGCGATTGGCTGGCGACGGCCGTCAACAGCGACCTCGTGCACAAAGCCAACCGGGCGGAGTTCCAGTTGAGCGAGGGCGACCGGATCGAAATCCTCTCACCGATGCAGGGAGGCTAGCATGTTCGAGCTTCTCGGGACGACGCTTCCCTCTCGGCTGTTTCTCGGCACGGCTCAATATCCATCGCCGGCCATCCTTGCCGATGCGGTCCAGGCATCGGGCACGTCGGTGGTGACCGTGTCCCTGCGGCGTGAAATGGCCGGCGGCAGGGACGGCGAAAAGTTCTGGTCGTTGATCCGCTCGCTTGGCACAAGAATCCTGCCCAACACGGCCGGCTGCCACTCCGTCAAGGAAGCGATCACGACGGCGAGAATGGCGCGCGAGGTGTTCGGGACGACCTGGATCAAGCTCGAGGTGATCGGCAACCACGACACTCTGCAGCCGGATGTGTTCGGACTGGTCGAAGCCGCCCGCATCCTGTGCGAGGATGGGTTTTCGGTATTCCCCTATACCACCGACGACCTTGTTGTCGCCGAGCGGCTGCTGGAGGCGGGCTGCAAGGTCTTGATGCCGTGGTGCGCACTGATCGGTTCCGCCCTCGGACCGATCAACATAACTGCGCTGCGCTTGATGCGCGGACATCTCCCTGGCGTCCCGCTGATTGTGGACGCTGGCCTCGGGCGGCCGTCGCATGCGGCGACCGTCATGGAACTCGGCTTTGACGCCGTGCTCCTGAACACGGCGGTCGCCAGGGCAGCCGAGCCAGTCGGCATGGCGCGCGCATTCGGCAAGGCAGTCGATGCCGGCCGTGAAGCCTTCCTTTCAGGAATGCTCGAACCGCGCGACGTCGCCGTGCCATCGACACCGACGATCGGCAGGGCGGTTTTTTCATGAAGCTCGATCCCTTCTACCTGATCGTCGACAGCGCCGCCTGGATCGAAAGGTTGGCGCCGCTCGGCGTCAAGCTGGTTCAGCTTCGTATAAAAACCATGGATGAAGCCGGGTTGCGCACGGAGATCCGCAAGTCGAAGGCCTTGTGTGCTCAACATAAAAGCCAGCTCATCGTCAACGATCATTGGCGCCTGGCAATCGAGGAAGGCTGCGACTTCGTGCATCTCGGCCAGGAAGATCTGCAAACCGCCGACCTCTCTAGGATCCGGTCAGCCGGTGTCAGGCTCGGGTTGAGCACGCATGATCATGTCGAGCTGGAAACGGCCATGTTTGCCGACCCCGACTATGTTGCGCTCGGTCCGATCTATCCCACCATCTTGAAGAAGATGAAGTGGGCGCCGCAAGGGCTAGAGCGGATCAGCGAATGGAACCGGCGAGTGGCGCCGATCCCATTGGTCGCTATCGGCGGCCTCAACTCCGACCGCCTCGACTGCGTCTTTGAGGCCGGCGCCAACTGCGCGGCAGTGGTCACGGACATCAAGTTGAGCTCCGATCCCGAAGCGCGCACGCGAGAATGGATCGAAAAGACAGACCGATGGCGATGAGACGAGCAGCGCATGTGCTTGTGGTTGGCGGATCAGATTCCAGCGGGGGTGCCGGAATAGCACGCGATATCGAGACGATCGCTTCCATTGGCGTGCGCACCTGTCTCGCTGTCACCGCGCTCACAGTGCAAACGCACGACGCCGTACTGGAAATCCTTCATTCGCCACCAAGCCTGGTGGCTGATCAGATGCGCGCCGCGCTGCAGGCCAACGAAGTGGCGGCAATCAAGATCGGCATGCTCGGAACAGCCGAGACCATCGCTGCGGTTGCCGCCGTACTGCGCGAAAATCGACAGGTGCCGGCAGTACTCGATCCAGTGCTGGCCTCCACCTCAGGCCGGGCGCTCTTAGAGGCAGCCGCTATCGCTGTCATGAAGCGCGATCTGATGCCGCTTTGCCGTCTGGTCACGCCCAACCTTCCCGAACTGGCGCACCTTATTGGCTCCGAACTGGCAGTGGATGAGGACGGTGCGCTCCGACAAGGACAAAGACTGTTGGCCGCCGGCCCTCAGGCCCTGCTGATCAAGGGTGGGCATGCCTCGGGACTCCGATCGACCGATATTCTATTACGCTCCGATCATGAACCCATCCACGTCGATACACCGCGCCTTGCCACATCAATGCGCGGAACAGGTTGCATGCTGGCCAGCGCGATTGCGGCGCATCTGGCGAAGGCGAAGCCGCTTGAAGACTGCGTGCGCGAAAGCAAGCGGCTTGTCTTCGCCACGTTTCAGAGGAATGGAGCAGAATGAACCCGGCTATGCGGTACAAGCAGCTTTGGCCGCTAGTATGCTGGATCCTGAGCGTCTTGCTCGCTGGCGCAAACTCTTAGACGAAAATCGCAACAACACGGGGTTCGAACCGGACCTCGTGGCAGCAATTCGGCCGCGGTCGCGGCGATCATTCATGAAGGAGGAGAGCTGGTCCTCTTGTTTCGAGGGGATCGGCAGCTCGTAGTTCGCAGTTTCGTTCAGTCCGGGGAGCCACCTCAGATCAAAACTGCGAACGCCCCTTACACGCGGTTCCACTCCAGTGCCGCCTTCCTCCGTCGCGAGCGTCTGTAAGAGTTTGATCTTGGAGCCAGTGATCCGTATTTCGGCATCTCCCATTTCAAGCCACTGCACTAGCGCCTGCAGATAGTGACGGCTGAGCCCACCATCCGTTCGAATCTTCTTCCGCGCCTCAATGCCAAAGCGGTGAAGCAACTCAGGCATGATCCTGGTTTCCCCACTTTCCCTGCGCCCTTCAGCACGCTCGGCGTCGGCACGTGCAGCGTCTCGGGCTCGCTTCAGTTCACTGACGGGCCCTTTGAGATTAGAATCATCCAAATCGGCGAGGCCATTTCATCGCTTCGTACAATCGCGTTAGCTTGGCCTCAGCGTCCGCCGCCTGCCTCTTCAGCTCGATGACTCGGCCTTTTTGCCGCTCTGCTTGCCCGTCGCGACGCCTAATCAAGCCCGACAGCAGCTCCATGCGGCACTCGTTGACAAGCCTGCCGTGATATGAACAGGATTATACAGGCTCACTGAACAGGTACCATATGAAGCGGCGCTCGGTTCAACTGTCTCCCGGCACGGGCAAACCCGAACAGATCGCCACCGTTCTCGAACATGAAATCCGCTCCGGTGTTCTCGGCTTCGGCGACCGGCTGCAAAGCGAGAACAAGCTCGTCCAGCGTTTCTCCGTCAGCCGCAACACCGTCCGCAAAGGCCTCGAGGAACTGTCCAACCGCGGGCTGATCACCACCAAAGTCGGCATCGGCTCTTTCGTCACCTTCGATGGCAAGCCCGTTGATGACTCCATCGGTTGGTCGCGGGCGCTCGCCAACGCCGGCGCCAACGCCGAGACGCGGACGCTGCGGCTCGAGGTGATCGAGGACCCCGGTCTTGCCGCACTGCTTGGTATAGAAAACCCGTTTTTCATCGCTGTCGACCGGGTGCGCACCAATGCCAGCGACGGCCACGCCATCTCCATCGAGCGCAGCCGCCTGCCATTATCGCCGGAACTGGAGGATGTGCCGTTGCGCGGCCTGCGCGAAGGCTCGCTGCACCAGACGCTGCGCGGCGCCGGCCTCATTCCTGACCATGGCGAGGAATGGGTCGGCATCGAAATGCTCAACGCCGAGGACTCTGCGATCCTCGGCTGCCCGCAAGGCACGCCGTTCCTGCGCGGTCGCCGGTTGACCCGCGCCGCCGATGACCGGCCGATCGAATATGTGACCAGCCTGCTCAACCCGGCGCATTTTGCGCTGCATATGAGGTTCTGAGTGATGCCGGACGACATCGGGAACATGACCGACCGGGCCATGGGGGCGCTTGTCGGCGGGGCACTGGGAGATGCGCTGGGCATGCCGACGCAGCTTTTGTCGCCGGCCCGGATTGCCGAACTCTACGGCCATGTAGAGGGCTTCATTGCTCCTTTCGCCGACCATCCGGTGTCGAAGGGGCTCCCCGCTGGAACGATCACCGACGACACCGAACAGGCGCTTCTGCTTGGCCGTATCCTGGTCGAATCCGGCAACCGCTTCGATCATGCGCGGTGGGTCAACGCGCTGCTCGACTGGGAGCGCGACGTCAAGGCGCGCGGCAGCTACGATCTGCTGGGGCCATCAACCAAACGCGCCATCGACGCCATCAACAATGGCGTGTCGGCCGAGGAAGCGGGGCGCAGCGGCGATACAAATGGTGCGGCCATGCGCATTGCGCCGGTCGGCATCATGATGGCGCCGGAGCCGCTGGACGCGCTGGTCGCCAAAGTTGCCGAGACCTGCCGGGCCACGCACAACACCTCGATTGCCATTGCGGCCGCAGCCGCCGTTGCGGCGGCCGTCAGCCGCGGCGTCGCCGGCGGCGACTGGCGCGCCGCTTCCGACAGCGCCATCGCCGCGGCGCAGAGCGGAGCAACGCTCGGCCATTGGGTGACCGGCGGTGACATTGCCGCGCGCATTGGGTGGGCGCAGGAGCTTGTGCGCGGCAAGGCGACGAAGGACGCGATCCGGCTGATCACCGATCTGGTCGGCACCGGCGTCGCCAGTCAGGAGTCCGTCCCGGCTGCATTCGCCGTACTGGAAGTCGCCGGCGGTGATCCCTGGCAAGCGGCGGTCATCAGTGCCAATCTCGGTGGCGATACCGACACGATCGGCGCCATCGCGACCGGCATGGCCGGCGCCTGCAGCGGCTTTTCCCGATTGCCTCAGAACCGCATTGCTGACCTCAAGGGCATCGACATAGCGGCGGTTGGCGCGCTCACCGCCGACCTTGTTGCGGCCCGTATATCCAAGCGCCGTGCGGACAGGACCGGTCCCGGCAAGGATGCGGCGGCATGAGTGGGCGTCTCGTCCATGTCGGCAGCACGGTGGTCGACTATGTCTATCGCATCGACGCCTTGCCGGCGCCGGGTACGGAGAAGACGGCGTCGAGCTACACGCAAGTCGCCGGCGGCGGCTTCAACATGATGGTCGCGGCCAGCCGCACCGGCATGAAGGTGGTGTTCGGCGGCCAGCTCGGCAGCGGACCCAATGGCGACTTCCTGCGCACGGCCTTAGCCAGTGAGGGGATCGAGACACTGACGCCGCCATCGCCCGTCATGGACAGCGGCAATTGCGTCGCCATGATCAGCAGCGATGCCGAGCGCACCTTCGTCTCGTGGCCTGGTGCGGAGAGCTTGCTCAGCCTTGACATGATGGCGCCCGTCTCGGTCGCACCGGGGGATTGGGTGTTCACCTCCGGCTATACGCTTAGCTATCCGGGAAGCCGAGACGCGCTTGTCGACTGGATCGAGGCACTTCCGGCCGACACACCGCTTGTCCTCGACCCGACACCTGTCGTCGTCGACATTCCCCGCCCTATCCTGTCGCGGATACTCGCCCGCACCAACTGGTTGAGCTGCAACACGACGGAAGCGGCCGCGATTGCCGGTCCGGGCGGCGTCGAGACACTCGCGTCACGGCTTCTTAGCGACCACTCCCCGAAGGCCGTCGGCGTCGTTATTCGCGCCGGAGCGAAAGGCTGCCACATGCGGCTGGCCGACGGCTCGGCGCAAACGAGTGCCGGCTTCGAGGTCGACGCCATCGACACCAATGGCGCCGGCGACACCCATATCGGCGCTTTCGTCAGTGCGCTGGCGCGCGGCGCGCCGCCTTTTGAAGCAGCGCGCTATGCCAATGCGGCAGCGGCCATTTCCGTCACCCGCCACGGTGGTTCATCAGCGCCGACCGACCACGAGATCCAGACATTCCTAAGCCATGCCGGCGGTCCGCCGATCGGCCTCCATGGCCGGAAGCAAGAGGCCAAACGCCCGACAGCCTGACAAAGCCCGGGAAGCGGGCAAACACAGAGAGGAACGAACATGCGCATGCCCGACTTGACTGCCCTGCTGACGGCGACCGCCGTCTTCACCTCCGCACTCGCATTTGCCGCCAAGGCCGACGAGGTCCACGTACTCAACTGGAAGGGCTACGGCGCCGACGAGCCGTGGGCCATCGAAGCCTTCGAGAAGGCGACCGGCAACAAGGTCGTCAACGATTTTTTCAATTCCGAACAGGAGATGCTGACCAAGCTCAGGACCAATCCCGGCCTTTACGATGTCGTCATGATCAACGCCGCCTTCAACGACCAGGCGATGGCGGAAAAGCTGATCCAGCCGATCGACACGTCCAAGCTGCCGAACTTTGCCGACATCAGCAAGGACAAGGCCGGATCGCCGATGCTCGTCCATGACGGCAAGGTCTATGGCGTGCCCTGGGTCTGGGGGCTGACGGCGCTCGCCATCAATGAAAAATCCTTTGACAAGCCGCCGACGAGCATCGCCGAAATGTGGGATCCCGCTCACAAGGGCCGCGTCACCATCCGTGATGATGCCGTCGAGGCGGTTCAGTTCGGCGCCATTGCCAGCGGCCAGAACATCAACGACATCAAGGATATGGAGGCGGTCAAGGCGAAGCTCACCTCGCTGATGCCGCAGATCAAGACGTTCTGGAGCTCGGAGAACGACTGGAACCAGATGGCTGCCTCTAACCAGATCGACATCGGCACCTATTGGAGCGGCTCGGCCGACCGCGCCAAGACCCATTTCAAGCTGCCGGTCTCGCTCGTGATCCCGCAGGAGGGCGCTGTCGCCTGGCTCGACGCCTTCTCCATTCCGGTCGGTTCCAAGAATGTCGCCGGCGCCGAGGCCTTCATCAACTACATGATCGACCCGAAGTTCTATGTCGAATGGGTCACCAAGGTCGGAGCCCCGGTATCCGCCAACACCAAGGCTGTAGAAGCACTTCCCGGGGATGCGTTCAACCGCAAGGTGATGGGTGACCCGGCAGTCGCCAAGCGCATTCAGTTCCAGGCGCCGATCACAGACGCCCAGCGCGAAACCTATCTGTCGCTCTGGCAGCAGCTCAAGGTCGACGTGAAGTAACAGCAGAAGCCGGGATCAGCCGACCATCCATGTCGTCTGATGCTTCCCCATCCTGGGAGGAGGATGTCATGGCAGCACAGGTTGCGGCCGCGTCGCGCAGCGGATTGAGATCGGCCTTGCCGCTGCTGGCGCCTGCCTATCTCTGGCTGACGGTTGCGATCTTCCTGCCGCTCTCAGCCATGGTCTTCTTCTCCTTCATGACCGACCTGCCGCTGTCGGGAAAGCCGTGGGCGTTCACGCTCGAAAACTATGCCGCCTTCTTTTCACAGAGCCTTTATCTGACATTGCTTTTGGCCTCGCTGCGCCTCGGCCTCGAGGTGACGCTGTGGTGCATCGTCATCGGTTATCCCGCCGCTTATGTGCTGGCCAAGGTGCTGAAAGGCCGCAGCCGAGAGGCGATTTTCCTTCTCGTCATCCTGCCGTTCTGGTCGAATGGGCTGGTGCGCATCTTCTCCTGGGCGATGGTGCTGCGTGAAGGAGGCATTCTCGACACCGCGCTCAACGCCGTGCTGCCGTTCAAGATCAACATCGACCTGATGTATTCTTATCCGGCGGTCATCATCGGGCTGGTGCACTCCTACGTACCTTACATGGTGCTGACCTGCTACTTGACCCTGCAGGCCATCGATGACTCGCTGATAGAGGCCGGGCGCTCGCTCGGTGCCTCGCGGCTGCAGGTGCTGAATCGGGTCATCATTCCGCTGTCGTTGCCGGGGCTGGTGGCGGGCGCAGCGCTCATCTTCGTCCCGGTTGTTGGTTCGTTCATGGAACCGCGCATCCTCGGCGGCCGTACCGGCACCTTTTACGGCACTGTCATCGAGGACCAGTTCGTCGCAGTGTTCAACTGGCCGCTGGGTGCTGCGCTCTCCTTTATCCTGTTGGCCGTCGTGCTGGTCATCCTGGCGGTTGCCTCGCCGGTGCTGCGGAGGACTACGTGATGGCGACGACACGTGTTCTCGAATGGCTCGGCCGCCTCTACATCTGGCTATTGCTCGCCTTCCTCTATGTGCCCATCGTCATCATGGCCCTGATGTCTTTCAACGTTTCGCCCTTCTACCAGCTGCCGTTCGAGTGGACGACGGAATGGTATGTCTCGCTGTGGCACAACGCCCAGCTTATCTCAGCCACCTGGAACAGCGTCGAAATCGCAGTCATCAGCACCATCATCTGCGTCGTGCTTGGCTCGGCCGCGTCACTTGCGCTCTACCGCTATGAGTTTCGCGGCAAGAAATTCCTGCAGGCGCTGCTGTTTCCGCCAATCGCCATTCCGTGGCTGATAACCGGCACGGCGATGTTGATCTTCTTCTTCGGCGTCGGCATTGGGCGCGGCCTGTTCGCCATCCTGCTCGGGCACGTCGCGCTTGCGCTGCCCTACGTCATTGTCGTCGTGTCGGCCCGACTGCAGACCTTCGCGCCCGAGTTGGAAGAGGCGGCGCGCTCGCTCGGCGCCAATCAATGGCAGGTGACGAACCGCGTCACGCTGCCCTGGATCATGCCGGGCGTCATTGCCGGCGGGCTGTTCGCCTTCGCCGTGTCCTTCGACCAGTTCGTCGTATCCTACTTCCTGTCGACGCCCGGCCAGACGACGCTGCCGGTCGAAATCTACGCCGCGATCCGCAAGGGATTCACACCCGAGATCAATGCGGTCTCGACGATCATCATTGTCGTGTCGATGGCACTGATGCTGCTGACGGCGCGCTTCTTCAAATTCGGCGGAGAGAAGTAATGGCTGGCGTCCAAGTAGCGAACGTGTCGCGCGCTTTCGGTGCCCATAAGGCGCTGGACGATGTCTCCATCGATTTCGCCGATGGCGGCTTCTATGCCCTGCTCGGGCCGTCAGGCAGCGGCAAGACCACGCTGCTGCGACAAATCGCGGGCTTCGACTTTCCCGATTCCGGCCGCATCACCATAGGTGGTGAGAGCGTCGAGCGGGTGCCGGTCGAAAAACGGCGCATCGGCATGGTGTTCCAGAACTACGCCCTGTTTCCCAATATGAGCGTTGCCGGCAATGTCGCCTTCGGCCTGTCGGTGCGCGGCGAGCCCAAGGCGGTGATTGCCAGCGAGGTACAGCGCGCACTCGATCTCGTGCAACTCGGCAGGCTCGGCGGCCGCCGGCCGCACCAGCTGTCCGGCGGCCAGCGCCAACGGGTTGCGCTCGCTCGCGCGATCGTCATCCGGCCGCGCGTGCTGTTGCTTGACGAGCCACTCGGCGCGCTGGACAAGGCGCTGCGCGTCGACATGCAGATCGAGCTCAAGCGCATCCAGCGCGAGATCGGCATCACCACCATCTTCGTCACCCACGACCAGGAAGAAGCGCTGACGATGAGCGACCGCATCGGCATTCTGCGCGATGGCAAGCTGGTGCAGGAAGGCTCGCCCGAGGAGATCTACGATCGGCCGAAGAGCGAGTTTGCCGCCACTTTCCTGGGCGACGCCAACATCCTTCGCGGCGACAGCACGGGCAACGGCATCCGACTGCCGGACGGCACAGCGATTGCCGCTGGCGCGGGTGCCAAGCTTGCCGCTGGTGCCAAGGCAAGCTGCGCCGTGCGGCCCGAACGCCTCCGCATCTTCATTGATGCCGAGGCTCCGGATGCGGCCAATGCGAATGTGCTGCGAGGGCAAGTGTCCAAACGCATCTTCGCCGGAAATAGCAGCACTTACTTTGTCGAGCGTGCCGGCCAGACGCTCAAGGTGATTGTGCAGAACACCGGCGCTGGCAGGCTGGCGGAAGGTCAGGACGTCGTGCTGAGCTGGTCGCCAGAAAGCACGGTCTTGATCGCGGCGGGTTAGATTGACAATCACCGTCGATTTTGTCGTCGGCGTGGCCGCGGTGGCCTATCCGGGCAAGGGTGGCGGATTTACCAAGACGCTGCTTCGCGGCCGCACCTCTCGCGTCGTGGTGACGATGGGCATGCCTTCCTTCTTTACCGGCTCTGGTTCCTCGGCCACGGCATTGCCGGCACAGCATCTTCGGCGCATTCATGCACGGCTCGACCTCAGCGCGGCAGATCGACGGCGAGGCCGATGGGCCTTCCGAGCCCTCTATGGCGTTATAGGTCTTGGCACCGTCGGCCCTTAGCGGAGCATGACGGAAAAGGCTGAAACGCCCCCCTTTTCGCCGCAGCTCAGCCGCTTTCCATCGAAGGGCCTTCAAGGTGGTAGGCGCGTGAGCCCGTTCCTAGTCTAGTCCGAAATGATTACTTGCGCTGTAGCTAATGTAATTACAATTTTATCAAGCGGGAAGCCGCATCGACCGGCCAAGCGCGAGTACCGTCTCCGCCACTGTCTCAAGACAGCCGACGACATTTTTTGCGGTGCGCTCTAAGGGGGAAATGCAATGAGATTGACGATTATTTGTGCGGCAATTGTGATTGCCGGATCCACCGCCACCGTTGCGCACGAGAAGAAGATGGTGGTCAGAACAGAAGTTACGTCAGCCTGCCCCGACTTGTCAGGCACGGTCAAGAAAAAGAGGGGAACAGAGTTGGATTGCCGTTTAACCGGAACTGTCTCCAGCACGGTCGCGAAAGACAAATCGGAGCCGCGCCTAGGCTATGAAACGGTTAGTCCCGGGATCATATCAATCTTTTAGCTCACAACCGGCTACGAAGGCGAGCGCCGGCATGATGCGCTGCCCGTCCCCGTGCGATTGTTCCTTCGATCGGCGACAGCAACGAACGACCTGTGAAGCGGTACTGCCCCAAGCGGATGTTGTATCACCGTCTTGGTCTGTCGGATGACGAGATGAGGCGGGCGCCAGCTAGGAACCTGCGAACTGCGATGCGAACATCCTGCTGCCGTCCAACCAGAAGATGTCCGCCAGTGTCGTAGACGACCAGTTTGGGCCTTGAACGGCGCTCCACTCCGGTAACAACAGGCAACTGCAATATGGAACAGTCGCCTGGCCCTCTGCATAGCCCTTCAGATGCGTCTTTGATTATTGCTTGAGGAACGCGCCCGTGTAGGTCTGGCCGGCAAGCGTAACGGTTCCGGCCAGGGCCCCGTCGGGCCGCATGACAAAACCGACGTCCGCGCCATTCGGTAAGCGCTCAAGCTTCAACGTGCTCCCTACAATTCTTCCAGCGCCGGCGGCCTCTCCCGGATAGTTGTCGCCCAGATTTCCCCACGCATAGGTGACCGTCACTTTTCCATTGGAAGAAATCGTCTGAACAGCAAGTTTGGCGTCATAGATCCCGTCCAATTGTCCGGCCCATAGACCCGAAAAAGCAGCATACTTTGTTGGAACGCCCTTGCCAGGGGGAGTGACCGCCACGGATTGATCTAAGATCGCTGAGCCGGAAGGAACAGCGCCAGGATCCAAGGCAGGTTGTGAAGGAATACTATCAGGTTCTAACGCAGGTTCGAGAGTGGCGGGTTGCGGCGTTTCAGGAGCCGATTGGCACGCGGCTAAAGCAAGCGCCGCGAAGCCAAGCATTGCGTTGCACATGCGGTGTGCCATCTTCTGGTGCCCCGGGCCATCTTTGAGTCTAGCGCGGGCCGACCTTATCACGCGTTTTCACAACCTGTGTCTAGGCAAGGTATGTCGTACGACGGCGGCTCGTCGAAAAGGAGCCTTTGGTGCCGTTCAGATCACAAAGTTGATGGCTGATGCTGACCGCTAGCTGACGATGCTTTGCCAACGTTGGCGATCTGACAGTTGCTGGGCCCATCATTCTTTACCGCGACCTCGGCGGCGAAGCATTGCGGTCGACCGCTTGACGGATCGATACGGTCGGGGTCGGGATGCGCATTTGCGCGTTCACTGCTGGAAGCGCGAATTGGCAGTCTGAAGCTTGCACCGGTTGAGCTATCCCGAGGGATCTCCTGATTCATCCGCCGAGATATTTGTCTCAAATATTCTCCGGCGTGACTATTTCGAAAGGTATGGACCGCTGAAGCGTAGCCAACGGTGCTTGTGGTCCCATGACATCAATCATTGTCTGCACAAGAAGTGCAGAGATCGCCTCCAGCGGATGACAAAGGGCTGCGGTGATCAACCCTTCAGATAATCCCTTTCGGGTCTCAGGGCCAATGTCACGGCAAACCAACTTGATCCCCGACCGCCTTTCGGAAGGAACCTCCCTCAGTGCGCGAAGTACACCGGTTATTCCGCCGCCGACGATCAGAATTCCCACAAGATCGTCAGTCGCCTTCAGCAACTCGGCCACCATTCGGTAAGCCTCGCTCGATTCCTCGTGGGTGGGGCGACTTTCCTCCACCGTGAGCCTTGGAGCGTGCTCGCGCAAGTAGGAGCGAAAGCTAGCGTCTGCGACGTCTTGGCATTGATACCGATGATTCCCTATGAAAACCGCAATGCGACCAGGACCATGGGTCGTTTGGGTAATCAGGAAGGCTGCAGTGCGCCCCAGTTTCCAGTTGTCGGTGCCCACATACGCCGCCCGTTCCGGCGCTGATTGGTCCGTAATGTAAGAAACGACTGGTTTCCCCATCTCCTTCAATGAACGGATGGCCTGACCAATGATCGGGTGATCTGCGGCGACCACCGCGACGGCATCGCATGCGTCGCCGAGTGCGATGAGGCGGCTCGAGATAGTCTCTGGCGTCAGCAGATCCACAAAGTCGACGACAGGTTCAATCACCTCGTCCCGACGATCGCGACAGGCGGCGACGATTTTCTTCCCGAACAGCTGGTAGAGGTCGCGGGTGGACTGCTGGAGCAGGAAACCTAATCGGTACTGGGGCGATAGCTGACGGGCCCGGTTATCAATCGCTCCGATAGCGTAAAACCCTATTTCTTCCGCCGCGCTTTGGACGCGTTGGACGGTTTTCGGGCGTACGGAAACGGTCCCACTCAGAATTCTGTTTACAGTCGCTGTAGATACGCCTGCCGCGGTAGCGAGATCGCGAATTGTCGGCCGTTTCATGAATGTTAACCCTCTTTTGTATCATCATGATTGAAGCTAAATGATACAAATGTCATTTTGATATTATTTTCGACTTCTACAAATATCAACCCTCCGATATGAAACGTGCCGAGCTAGGGCTCAATTTGATGATGAGCCCGGGGGCGACTGGACCCGCAAGCACACGACTGATCCGGGCAAGGACGTGCTGTTACGATGGATGACCTTCAGTATGGAACACGCGACAAACGCGGCAATTGGGCACCGCACCGCCGTGCAGAGCCGGCGCCGTTGTGGCATCGTCCGTTCAATGCAAAAAAGGTGGTTGCCTGGATTCCCGATTTTTTTTGGCCGTGGAACGCTTTCCACATCGCCACAGCGATCCTTTGGGTCAACCTGCTCATCCCGAGCTGGCAGAGCCTCGCAAGCTTGTCGCTACTCAACTATTTCTGGCTATACGGTCTGAACGCCGCCGGCATTTTCCTGTTTTATGGTTTCTTCGAGCTGCGCTACTACGTTCATCGCCGGCAGGGGACGCGCTTCAAATACAATGCGAAATTTCCGTCTGATGTGCCGTCCGACGTTTTCTGGTTCCAGCGCCAGAACCTAGACAATTTCCTGCGGTCTTTCTTTGTGACCATCCCGCTGTGGACCGTGGTCGAGATCATGATGCTGTGGGTCTATGCCAACAGCTGGGCGGCCTGGCTGCCCTGGACAACCAATTGGCTCTACTTGTCCTTTCTGGTGTTGATCGGACCGTTTGTGCACGAGGTTTATTTCTTTCTGCTGCATCGCGCGATCCATTGGCCACCCCTTTATAAATGGGTGCATTCGGTCCACCACAACTCGATCAACCCGAGCCCGTGGTCGTCTCTGTCCATGCATCCGGTCGAGGGTTTCCTGTACCATGCCGAGGCTTGGCTGCACTTATTGATCCCATCCAACCCGGTCTGTGCCTATTTCACGCTGCACGGCGCCGGTTTCGGCGCAGTCAACGGCCATCTTGGCTTCGAGACGTTCGAACTCACCGACAAGATGAATCTCGATAGCCATTCCTACGTGCATTACCTGCACCATAAGTACTTCGAGGTGAACTACGGCGGTGATGGCCTCGTGCCCCTCGATAAGCTGTTCGGTACTTGGCACGACGGTAGCAAGGAAGCCGACGACGCGATGAAGACGCGCTTCCTCAAAAAGAAGAAAAGGCGGCGCGCCAAGCAGGAAGCCCGCGGCGCGGCCTCTGACATGCCGGCAGAGTGACGGAACGACACCGTCCCGCATGTGCCTGAGAGGAGCGGGCGGGCGGGACAGTAGAACTTAATTTCAACACCCGCGAGGCGGGTGAAACCTGGGAGGACGACTGTGACGTTATTCAAGACACTCGTGTCGGCAACGGTGCTGACAGCATTTAGCACTGGCGCGACGCTTGCCGCCAACATCTTCGTCATCGGCGGCAAGCCGGACGACCCGTTCTGGTCAATCGTCAAACGCGGCGCCGAAGACGCGGGCAAGGTGGTCGAAGCCCAGGGTGGCAAGGTCACCTGGCTCGGGCCCCAGAACTACGACAATCTGGGCGTGGACGCCGCCGAGCTGATCCGCCAGGCAATCGACCAGAACGCCGACGCCATTGTCGGTCCGGACTGGGTGCCGGAAGCGATGGACCCTGCGTTCAAGGCAGTCGTGGATGCTGGCATTCCGCTAGTGATTTACAATGCCGGCGGGTTGAAAGCGGCCGATCGCCTCGGCGCCATGAACTACGTTGGCTCTGACGACTACAAAGGCGGCGTCGCCGGCGGCGAGTATCTCGCCGAGGCCGGCAGCAAGAAAGGCGTCTGCATTAACACCCTCCCGGGTGCGGCCAATATCGAGGCTTACTGTGGTGGCTTCAAAGAAGGGATGAAGAATGGCGGCGGCGAAGCCGACGTCCTGCCCTTGCCCGCCACGTCCTTCGGCTCGGCTACAGCTGTGGCCCAGGCGGTAAAGGCCTATCTGCTGCAACATCAGGACGTGAACGCCGTGTTCACCATCGGCAACGTTGACGCCAACTCCGCCATGAACGGCATCACGCAGTCCGGGAAAGACGGCAAGGTTCAGCTCTGCGGCATAAACTTCGACGAGACCATCCTGAATAACGTGAAGGAGGGAAAACAGGCCTGCGCCATCGACCAGCAGGGATACCTGCAGGGCTACCTCGCCGTCGCGATTCTGAATGGCAAGGTGAACTACGGCCTGACCGTGCCGACCCGCGAAATTCTCACCGGCCCCGGCATAATCGACAAGAGCACTGTCGAGGCCACCATTGCGGGCGTGAAGGCTGGGACGCGCTAAGTCCTCAACCAAGGCCGCTCGCGAAGAAGCGAGCGGCCCTTCCATCCCTGTAATGTGGCGACCGCGTTCGGCCGCCCGCTTGCTAGCGGATCCATTATGACGGCGCATCCAGTGATATCTCCCGCAGCCCCAACGTCAGAGCCCGCTCGTCATGGACTGGCGCTCGGCCGTCTGGCGCGCCGGCCCGAGGCGGGCTCGTTCCTCGGCATGGCCGCAGTCTTCCTCTTCTTCGGACTTTTCGGTGGCAGTGGCTTTCTGTCAGCAGCCGGTACGGCCAGCTGGCTCAACGTCGCGGCTGAGATCGGCATTATCGCCCTTCCGATAGGATTGCTGATGATTGCCGGCGAACTGGACATATCGGTTGGCGCTATCATTCCCGCCGCCTCTCTGACCGCCGCCATCATCTCCGGCCACTATGGCCTACCAGATTGGCTCGGCATCTTGGCCGCGCTCGGGATGGGCCTCGCCGTCGGATTCATCAATGGCTTGTTTGTGACGCGAACCATCATCCCGTCCCTCATCATTACCATAGGGACCATGTTCGGCACGATGGGCCTCACGCTTGGCCTCACCGTCATGATCGCCGGCAGCACCGGTGTATCGTTGGTGCCGGACGCTCTCACCAAGGCGATCCTTGGCCAGTATCTCGGCGGCATGTTCCAAGTCACAATTCTCTGGTGGCTGGCCTTCATCGTCGGCGCATTCTGGATGCTGCACGTCTCGCCGGTTGGCAACTGGATCTATGCACTCGGCGGTGACAAGGTAAGCGCGCGCAACGTCGGTATTCCTACCAACCGGCTTACAATCGGCCTGTTCATGTTCAGCGGCTTTAGCGCCGCTTTCGTCGGGGTCAGCCAGGTGATGGTCTACCAAAGCGCGCAGGTTCTGGCAGGCGAGTCCTTCATCTTCAATTCCATTATGTGCGTGGTTATAGGGGGCGTGCTGCTTACCGGCGGCTTCGGCTCAATCGTCGGCATCGTGTTCGGCACGATCACCTTCTCAGTCGTCAACCAGGGAATCTACTTCACTGGTATCGATCCTAACATGGGAAGTATCATCATCGGCGCACTTCTGCTGATCGCGGTGCTCACCAACGACACCTTCCGGCAGCTGGCTCTCAGCTATTCGGCGAAGAAGGCGTGAGGGACTGCCATGACTGATGCAATCAAGTCTTTTCTGCGCCGCCCCGAGGCGGGCTCGATCCTCAGCCTGGTCGGTGTCGTACTGTTCTTCGTCATTTTTGGCGGTGTCGACCTTCGGACCCTCGTCGGTGCGGCCAGCTGGGTCAACTTCGCCGCCAATCTCGGCATTGTCGCCATTCCTCTCGGCCTCCTGATGATCTCGGGTGAGCTCGATATCTCCATCGGTGCGTTGATCCCAGCGGGCTCAATGACCACCGCCATCCTCACTGGCTATTACGGCATGCCCATGATGGTCGGCATCGTGGGCGCGCTCGCGGTTGGCGTGATGGTCGGCCTCGTCAACGGCCTGCTGACCGTCCGCACTTCCGTGCCCTCGCTTATCATTACGCTCGGCACGCTGGTCGCCATGCAGGGCGTGGTGCTCAGTGCCTCGGTGTTGTTGACCGGCAATGCCAGCGTGGCGGTCACCGCGCCAGACTGGGCCAAATTTCTGTTCGGCCAACTGATCGGTGGCAGCCACCAGGTCATCATAGTCTGGTGGATAATTATCGCTGTGATCGTCGGCTTCGTCGTGCATCAGACTCGATACGGCAACTGGCTATTCGCCATGGGCGGCGACCGCATAAGCGCCCGCAATGCAGGCATTCCGACGGGCCGCATGACCGCCGCGCTGTTCGTGCTGTCCGCCGTCAGCGCCACATTCGTCGGTATGTGCCAGGCCATCCAGTTCAATTCGGCCCAAGTCTCCGGCGGAATGAGCTTCATCTTCAATGCGATCGTGTCTGTGGTGGTGGGCGGCGTGCTTCTCACCGGCGGCGTCGGCTCGGTGATCGGCATCTTCGTCGGCACAGTCACGTTCGCCATTGTGAGTCAGGGAATCTATTTTACCCAGATTGACCGCAACTGGTCGAACTTGATCATCGGTGTGATGCTCCTGGTGGCTGTGCTGATGAACCAGTCCTTCCGCGAGTTAGCCCTGTCGTACAGACCCCGGAGGGGTGCGAAGCCCGCCGGAGTGCCGCCAAGCACTGAGAGAAGTTTTATGAAATTGAAGGCCAATCCCGCGAAAAAGGGCTGAACGCGTCATGAGCGACAAACCTGCCATTCTCGAACTGAAGAACATCAACAAGTCCTTCGGCGCGATCGACGTGCTGCACGACATTTCATTGGAAGTGCGCCAAGGTGAGGTGTTGTGCCTGTTGGGCGATAACGGTGCCGGCAAATCCACCCTGATCAAGACGCTAGCGGGCGTCTTCATGCCCACCAGCGGCCAAATCTTGATGGACGGCCAGCCGATTAGCTTCAACGGGCCAAGTGATGCG
The DNA here is from genome assembly GCF_040320095.1 of Mesorhizobium sp. M0800. Classification (NCBI taxonomy): domain Bacteria; kingdom Pseudomonadati; phylum Pseudomonadota; class Alphaproteobacteria; order Hyphomicrobiales; family Phyllobacteriaceae; genus Mesorhizobium; species Mesorhizobium sp. M0800. The sequence goes on along the minus strand of NZ_JAMYOZ010000012.1, from coordinate 11,585 downwards.
CAAGAGCGCGGCATTGCCACGGTGCACCAATTCGGGGGCACTTTCCCGCTAATGAGCATAGGCCGGTCTTTCTTCGTGGGATTGGAGCCAACGAAGGGCTGGGGCCCGTTCAAGTTCTACGACCGTAAGCGCGCCAACGAAATCGCGGTCAAAGCGGTGCAAGATTTCGGCATCACGCGCATCGACGATGGCGACCGGCTGGTCGGCGGCCTGTCGGGCGGCGAACGTCAGTCCCTGGCTATTGCACGCGCCGTTCATTTCGGGGCCCGCGTCCTCATCCTCGATGAGCCAACCGCGGCGCTCGGCGTCAAGCAGGCGGCACACGTGCTTCGCATCGTCAACGAAGCCAAGCGCCGCGGACTCGCGGTCATCTTCATTACCCACCAGGTGATGCACGCGATGGCTGTGGGCGACCATTTCGCCGTGCTCATCCGCGGTGCCATCGCCGCGGATTTCCGCAAGCACGAAAAGACACGAGAGGAGATCACCGACCTGATGGCCGGCGGCGAGACCATGGCCGACCTCGAAGCCGAGATCGAAAATTATATGGATGAGCACGAAGGCCATCCGCCGCCTCTGGAAGTAGTTGAGGAGCGAACGAGTCGATAGGCTTCCCTCAGCAAGCGCGGCATCCGCCGCCTCCACATCAACCGACGCCTTAGGATTGCCAGGGTCGGCGGCCGTTAACTCAGAAAAAAGGCAGAAGAATACATGACAACCCGCATTGCCGTGATTGGCGCCGGCCTAATGGGCGCAGACCATGCTAAAATAGTCGCCGAGGACCTCCCCGGCGCCACGCTCCAGCTGGTGTGCGACAGGGACGAGGCGCGTGCCCGTGCGGTCGCCAATGCCCTTGGCGCCTCCGACATCTCCACCAACCCCGAAGGCGTCATCGCACGGCACGACGTGGACGCGGTGATCATCGCGAGCCCCGATTTCACGCATGCGCCGTTGTCGCAGGCTTGTATCGCGGCCGGCAAACGCGTGCTGTGTGAAAAGCCTCTTTCTCCATCGTCCGCCCAATGTGTCGCAGTGATGGAGGCTGAACAGAAGGCGGGTGCGAAGTTCGTCCAGATCGGCTTCATGCGCCGCTACGACCGCTCCTACCAGGAAATGAAACGTGCTCTATCAGGTGGCGGGCTTGGACGGCCGCTGATGATGCACAATTTCCACCGCAACGTTGAAACGCCAGCGGCCGATTTCACCGGCGCCATGGCCATCACCAATTCCGCCCCGCACGAATTCGACGTGGTGCGCTACGTACTCGACACTGAATACGCTTCAATCTCGGCCTTCCAGCCGAAGCGCTCCGATGCACGTGTCGCGCCAGTCTTCATGGTGCTCCAGACAGTTGACGGCCAACTCGTCAACATCGAGATCAACAACAATGCCGCATATGGCTACGACGTGCGCGCCGAGCTTATTGGCGAGCAGGGTGCTGTGGCGATGAACAATGTCGCCTACACCCGCTTAGATTCGGCGCTCGCCCAGAGCACGGGCTACGATGCAGACTGGCGGACCCGCTACGCCGACGCCTACCGCAAGCAGAATCGCGACTTCCTCCGTTTCGTAACTACCGGCGAGTTCCCCGGCACCGCCGCCGATTGCTGGGACGGCTACTGCGCTGCCACCGTTGCCGAGGCGGGCGTGAAGGCGCTGAACGAAGGGCGCAACGTTTCCGTGCAAATGATCGAAAAGCCGGAGTTTTATGCATGAAATTGGGTTTCGTTTCCGACAGTCTAGGCGGCCTTCCCTTCGAGACGATGCTGGACCATGCCAAGCGCATGGGCGTCGATGGCGTCGAGGTGAACACCTGCGGCTGGTCCACCGCACCGCATTTCCCGCTCTCGTCCCTACTGGGCGATAAGGAAGGCCAGAAGCGCTTCATCAATGCGTTTGAGGAGCGCGGGTTGGAAATCATCAGCCTCAATGCAAACGGCAATCCGCTGCATCCAACCGACCCAGCCCAGGGTCAGGGGTTGAAAGATACGATTCGCGTGGCCGGGGAAATGGGCATCCGGACCGTGTGCACCATGAGTGGCCTTCCTGCCGGCAAAGCTTCCGACGCCATGCCTAACTGGGTCGTCTCGTCGTGGCCCCCGGAAACGCAGACCATCCTGAAATATCAATGGGAAGAGAAGATAATCCCGTTCTGGACCGACATCGTGGCGCTGGCTCAGGAGAATGGCGTGGAGCGCATTGCGCTGGAACTCCACGGCAACCAGTGCGTCTACAACGTGCCCTCGCTCTTGAAATTGCGGCAGGCGGTCGGCCCGGTCGTAGGCGCCAACCTAGATCCCTCGCACCTCTTTTGGATGGGCGCTGATCCCCTGGCGGCGGCTCAGTCGTTGGGCGAGGCGGTCTACCACGTTCATGCCAAGGATACGATGCTGAACGGCCCGGTGCAGGCGACGACCTCTCTATTGGAAAACGGCAGCCTGATGGATATTCCGGCGCGATCCTGGAGCTACATCACGCTGGGCTTCGGCCACGGCGAGGAGTGGTGGCGGCAATTCTGCTATCGCCTGAAGATGGCTGGCTACGATGGTTGGCTCTCCATCGAGCATGAGGATGTCCTTTTGAACTCGCTCGACGGGCTCGAAAAGTCCGTTGCGCTACTCCAAGGCGTCATGCCGTCCGCCCCTGCCGACTTCAAACCGCAAGCCATCTGAAGGAAGACACCATGCCCTGGATCAACGCCTGTGCCGCCAACGAAATAGAAGCCGAAGAAGCCAAACGCTTCGATCATGGCGGCCGCACCTTCGCGATTTTCCGCAACGACGCGAATGAATACTACTGCACAGACGGGCTTTGCACGCACGAGAAGATTCACCTCGCTGACGGCCTCGTCATGGCCAATACGGTGGAATGCCCCAAGCACGCTTCCGTTTTCGACTTCACGACCGGCGAAGTAGAGACGCCACCGGCCTGCGAGAACCTCAAGACTTACAAGACGAAGGTCGAGAATGGCCGCGTCATGATCGAGGCTTGAGCCATCATGGGCCAACCCTTCCAGCTGGCCGCCTGCGCCGAGATGCTTTGGCTTGATCGCCCAATTGCTTGGCGCGTCGCGCACTTGCGTGAGATGGGTTTCGGCATCGGATTGTGGAATTGGCCGGACCATGACCTCGAGGAGCTCGAGAAGACGGGCGCGACTTTCACAATCATGAACGGCTATCTCGACGGAAGGCTCGCCGATGACGAGGGGGCCGACATTCTCTTAAAATCGGCGCTCGAGACCGCGAAGGTCGGAAAGCGCCTCGGAGTTGCTCGGTTGAACCTGCATGGCACCGGTCTCGGCGAGGGCGGCGTTCCTATTGTAAAAACTGACGTCGAGACTGGCCCGATGTGGCTCAAGGCGCGGGACACGTTAAACCGCATCTGTGACATGGCCGAGGCCGAAGATGTAACCTTCACGCTCGAGAATCTGAACCGGCTTGACCACCCCGGCTGCCCATTCGGCTCGACGGCAGCAGTGCTGGCATTGGTGTCATCGATCAACAGACCGCAATTGCGTATCAATCTCGACCTCTATCACACTCAAATCGGCGAGGGCGATATTGTGCGCTGGTGCGAGAAGTGCCTGCCGTTCATCGGCGAGGTGCAGGTGGCTGACAACCCGGGTCGTTGCGAGCCGGGAACGGGCGAGATGAACTGGCGCTACATCGCGAGAGCTCTATTCGACATGGGATACCGCGGGCCGGTGGGTTTGGAGGCGTTTGCCCAAAACGATCCGGAAGCGGCGTTGGACGCTTTTCGGCGGGCTTTTACGGTGTGAGCTATGCCGGGAACGGTCATCATAGGTGCGATACGGGTTTGGGCGTTATGATCAAGCGCGGCAAGCTATCTGACTATGCTTTCCGATCCGAACACCGCTCGCAGACTCATTTTCAAGGTCGCCTGAACTGCAGCGGAGGCTGATTATGGGCATGTATCACAACCGTCCTCATGTCGAGGACATCCGAAAGATGAAGAAGAATGGACAGAAAATCTCCATGCTCTTCGTCAGCACGCCCGACGAGGCAGCTGCCGCTGCCGCAGCAGGCATTCATATGCTTTCCATCGAGGGTCGATTTTTCGATTCGGAAATGCGGCAGGCAGCGGGCGACTGTTTCGTACAGGTCGGCCTGCCATATGGCAGCTGGGGCAGCTTTGCTGGCCGCCCGCTCGCGACAGCAGAGGATTATCTGCGTGCAGCCTTCCACTTCGCTGGCATTGGTGGCGACGCCTTTTATTGTGCGGCGTCTTACGACATCCAGAAGGCACTTTGCGACAACTACATCCCTGTCGTTGGCCATATCGGCTTGATCCCGTCATACATCACCTGGACGGGCTGGCGCGCAGTCGGCAAGACCGCGGACGAAGCGATGCGCCTCTGGCGACACACCCAGAAACTTGCGGAGATCGGCGTCTTCGGAGCGGAACTGGAAGTCGTGCCCGACCGGGTCGCGAAATTCTTGGCTGAAAACTCATCGCTTGTCATGCTTGGCATGGGCGCTGGCAAGTATGCGGATGCGCAGTACCTCTTCACGGAAGATGTGTGTGGTTACGGCAAGAACCACACGCCGCGACACGGAAAGGTTTACCGACACCTTGGCCCTGAACTGCAGAAGATCCAGGACGAGCGCCTTGTCGCCTTCAGGGAATACAAGGCAGACGTCGATTCCGGTAGGTATCCCGGTGACGAGCATACTGTTCCGATTGGGGATGCCGAGTTCGACATGTTCATGCAAGCAGCCAAACAGTGAGAACCATGCGTGTAGGGCTATCTGATTCCTCACGAGCGGGCGGTAGACAAGTCGTATCTCGCGACAGTCCGGTGCCAACGCTCGCCGAACTCAAAATGCTGATTGCGAAAAAGGAGCTCGTACTTCCCACGAAGTTGGAAACTGTCGCCCGGGTGATGTTTGCGCAGCCGGACTACGTGGCTTTCGAGAATGCCGCCGCGATCGCGCGCCGATGCGGAGTGTCCCCGACAACCTTATCCCGCCTCGCACCGCGCCTCGGCTTTAGGTCCTTCAAGGAAATGCAGAATTGCTTCCGAAATTGTATCCTAAATCGAAAGAACCAAGCAAAACAAGCTGACACGCTTTCCAGCCCGTCATTGAGAGACGGCCAGACCGCGTCCGGTTAGCTTAGATCATCGAGAGCTGTGAATAGCAGGAGATGGAGCAACCTCGACCTGCAGCGTAGTCCTCGGCAATGTCCGCTTTTCGGCGATGGCGAAGTCCGCAGCAATGACTGACTTGGTGAAGCGTTTCTGGTGGCGTCAGGCGTACGAAAGTCTCTCATGCAGGAACCCGCGGGCCGCGGACGATTGCCTATGGGGATTTGTGCCTCGGGGGTGCCAGCGCTTGTCGCGAACCCCGCATTGGGCATGTCGTGGAAGCGGCTTCCGGGCCAGGTCGCAGAGCCTGTAGCGTTGCTTCCGACGGGATTGGTGTGCGTGACGACCGGCGCCACGGCAACGTGCACATAGCATCCTGTTGACCGGCGCTTCAGATGACGCAGGAAGGCCTGATGGTCGGCCAGGTGCGCCGCCGATCCGAAGAAGGCGAGCCGACCGGCGTCGTGCAGCGCGACCAGCCGGGTCAGGAACAGACGGCGGAACAGGTTGGCCAGTACTCTGACTGGAAGAACGAAGGCCGGCCGCGACGATATCCAGCGTGATCCGTCCGGCGCGATGCCGCCGCCCGGCATCCTGCTGCCTATGGGGTCCCAAGCCCGCATCAGCATGTCTTGCTGCATGCGCTGCGAAGCGGCGTGATCGGAGCATCGGTCGACAAGGTAGCCGTGGCAAGTTCCTCTCGTTGAAGGGAACTCCATGCCTCAGAACCAGGCGACCCCTCCCGCGAAGCGGGTTCGTGCATACGGCGCAAAGCGGTCATTTTAGGGTATGTTCCGAAGTGATATCACACCATCGATCGCCACCAAGGTAACGTTCAGGTCAATAGCCAGCGTTCGTTACAGAAAAGCCTTGGGTCTAAAGCTCGATCTGACACGGCGCGTTCAACAAGCGGTTCTGTTGTTCGCTCAACCGCTCGCCCCGTGGTCGCTCAGACAGGAGGGACCTGAGCGCGCTCAGGATTTGAACCTGCGACCCCATCGTCCCGAACGATGTGCGCTACCGGCAAAGCCGCAGGTTCCCGGGTTCCTTCGTCACGCTCGCTCCGCAATGATTGCATTTCCTTTCGGGCTTTGTGTGGGGAACCTGTGGTGCGATCGGGCCAAGTTCACGTTTTCATCGCCACCTATCCTGAGCGAGGTTTTCGTCGCCTTGGCGGCGACGTGCTTCTTCGCGATCTTCTCGGCGGCGTCTGCCTGGAAGTCGGGATGATGGTGACCATAAGTATCGATCAGAACATCCACGGTGATGCCGAGAAAGCCCGCGGCCTGCCACATGTCGGCGCCGGCCCGCATCAGCCAGGTCGCAGCGGTGTGGCGAAGCGTGTGCGAAGTGACGTCGGGACCGAGGCCGGCAGCGTCGCGAGCTCTCCTAAAGCTCTTCTTGACCGACCCCACCGGCTTTCCATTCCACTCCACCACAAAGTCTTGCGATATCTTGCGACCAATATTTGCGCTCTTGCCGCGCGCCTTGGTCCTGATATCGAGATCTGTGCACGCCCAGCGGCGGAGATGCGCCAACAGCCTGTCCGGCAAGCGCACAGGCGGCTGGCGTTTTTTGGTCTTCTTTGCGCTATCGGCGCGGCGGTAAAAGATGCCGCGGTCGAGGTCCACATAACCACGCCCTTTGGTGGGACGGATGGCGGCACCGCAAACTGCGGCAGAGCGCGTTCCTGTATAAAGCGCGACAAGCATGAAGCGGGCGAGGTGTCGCCCGGTACGCCGGTCGCTCTCCTGGCCCTTCCATTTCTGCTTCATACGCCACGCGGCCCAGATAAGGGCGGCCGCCTCACTGCGCGTCAACCAGCGCTCGCGCGCACCGGCCTTGTCAGGCAGGACAATCGTCGGTGCGGCAGTCGTGTGGCCTTCCCTGCGGTAGTAGTTGATGGCCGCACGAAGATCCTCGAGTTGGCGGCGCGCAACGGCTTCGGTGGGACAGAACGCGACGTAGTCGCGGCAAAGCTTGCCGTTGATAGCGGCGAGCGTCTTTTCACCGAAGAAATCGAGGATGTTGTCCAGCCGAGCCGCCGTCTCTTCTGGCGCGGCATGCTTCGGTGCAACCTCTCTCAGGTAGACGCTGACGACATCGGCTATCAAGACATCTTCGGCACCGCGCGCTCGGTGGTACTTGCCGGCGATGTAGACCGCGAGCGCCTTTTCAGCTTCAGGTCCTGGATGGCCCTTTTTGCCGCTGCCAGCGCTGATGAACGTTGTTCGATCGCGGATAAACCATCCAGCTTTGTTTCGGAGTGTTCCGTCCTTTTTCCAGCTTTCGCCGCGCCAGACGAGGCGTGGCCCTTTCGACGCCCGCGGCATAGTTCCCTCATTCTGGTGATCGCCAGCAAGGTGACGTACTCCTTTCCTGCGATTAGCTCGGTTTCAAGTCGGCCGGCGTCACGTTCCTTGCGTAGGCCTGCTGCGCACATCGAGCCATCGGGAAAGGCAATTCGTGCTGCAATCGCGACGCGCAGGGGCGTGGTCTCGTCGAATTGTTCGGGGATTTTCAAAACGGAGCCCTCAGCCAATCTCTATGGTCCGATAGTTTCGCTCGGAAACAGACGGATCGCGGGTCGCATTGAGCACACTTTTCTGTCTCGCCATTCCGGATGCCCTGCCGCACGATCTTTTCTCTGAATATACGGCTGCGAAAAGCGCCGACTGGAGCGCCTGCGGCAAAGATGCTCCTTTGACCTGCTAATCGGAACGGTTGCGCTGACGCGCACTCCACGAGCCTTTCGGCTGGCTCCCCACTTCCGTGGCCGGTGAAACCGCTCCTGACTGGCTTCGGCTATCTGTGCGGCTTCCGTTTCCAAGGACTCACTGCCGGGTCTCTTGGGCCTACTCCCGCGCGCCCGGCTTTAGTGGGTTCTGCTGATCGCCTCACGCTGCGGTTTCGAACGGTGTCTTTCACCTCGGAGTTGGTCAGCAACCGCAATCGTCGTTCGAGTCCATAGAGTTAGAGGGCCGCGCTTGGCGCACTGACGGGTTGAAGGCTGGGAGAGAGGCTCCCGGCGCCCGGCGCGGAGACTCGCAATGACCAAGCATCAGCACCAGGCTGCCCCGACCCGGGCCAGCGTATATGACGATATCACCAACAAGATTATCGGCGAGCTGGAGGCCGGTCGGCTGCCCTGGGTTCAGCCATGGGGAATGGCGGCTGCGAAGGCGCCGCTCGCCATGCCGAAGAACGCCGCCACCGACCGGCGATACTCTGGAATCAATATCCTGATCCTCTGGGGTTCGGTGATCGAGCAGGGTTTTTCAGGACAGAGCTGGCTGACCTTCCGCCAGGCGCTCGCGCTTGGCGGCAGCGTCCGCAAGGGTGAGCATGGAACGACGGTCGTCTACGCCGATCGGTTCGTGCCCGACGACGAGAAAAAACGCGCCCGCGAAACCGGCGAGCAAGCCCGTTCGATCCCATTCCTCAAACGCTTCACGGTGTTCAACGCCGCGCAGTGCGACGGGCTGCCCGACGGTGTTGCAATGGCCACGCCCCCGCCCCTACTCGGCCTGATCGAGCCCAAGGTCGAGAGGCTGATCAAGCAGACGGGGATCGATTTCCGGGTTGGTGGCAGCCGCGCCTTCTACGCTCCGGCCCACGATTATGTGCGGGTCCCGCCACCCCAAGCCTACTTCGAGCCGATCAATTGGCACCGGACCGCCCTGCATGAACTCGGGCACGCCACCGGTCATGCCTCACGCCTCAACCGGGATTTGTCTGGTTCCTTCGGCACCAAGAAGTATGCCTTCGAAGAGCTGGTTGCCGAGATAAGTGCGGCTTTCTGCTGCGCCTCGCTGGGCATCACGCCGACCGTGCGTCACGCCGACTATATCGGCTCGTGGCTGGAGGTGCTGCGCGAGGATAACCGTGCGATCGTTCGCGCCGCCTCTCTGGCAAGCAGGGCTGCGGATTATCTCTTGGGGTTCTTGCCCGACAAAGTCGCCGCTGACGACGATCGGCGGGAGGCAGCGTAATGGCCGCCCGCTTCCAGTTCGGCGTCTTCCTGCGGATGCGTTCATGACCGAAGTCTGCCTCGATGCCGGACCCCGCTGCGGCGAAGTCGTTGCAGAGCGCCAGGACCGACCTGCTGCTCCGCGACACGTGTCGCGTGGCTGCCGAGCACATCAGAGGGCGAGGAGTGACGGAATTCTCATGACGGGTTTGGAGGTCGAGAGAGAGGCTCTCGGCCGCCCGTCGCGGAGTACATCCCGATGGCTACTGCCGTTCAGAAGATCACCCTGTCGTCCTCGCGCGACATTCCCTTCAACAAGCTGGTGCTCTCCCAGTCCAATGTCCGGCGCGTCAAGGTCGGCGTCTCGATCGAGGATCTTGCGGCCTCGATCGCCCGCCGCGGCTTGATCCAGAGCCTCAGCGTCTTGCCCGTCGTCGACAGCGACGGTAACGAGACTGGCATGTTTGAGGTACCTGCCGGAGGCCGGCGCTTCCGCGCGCTTGAGCTGCTGGTGAAGCAAAAGCGCCTCGCCAAAACCGCCCTCGTGCCCTGTGTCGTGCGCGCCCGTCACAGCGCGATCGTTGCCGAGGAGGTGTCGCTCGCCGAGAACATTGAGCGAGCGCCGCTGCACCCGCTCGATCAGTTTCGCGCCTTCCAGGACATGCGCCAAAAAGGCATGAGCGAGGAGGAGATTGCCGCAGCCTTCTTCGTGCCGGTCAACGTCGTTAAACAACGGCTTAGGCTGGCTTCTGTCTCCCCAGTGCTGCTCGATGTGTATGCCGATGACGGGATGACGCTGGAGCAACTCATGGCTTTCACGGTCTCTGAAGACCGCGCTCGCCAGGAGCAGATCTGGAAGGCAATCAGGGATGCCTGGTCGAAAGAGCCCTATCAAATCCGGCGCATGCTGACCGAAACGACGGTGCGCGCCTCCGACAAGCGCGCCGTCTTCGTGGGGACCGACGCCTATGAGGCCGCGGGTGGTATCGTCATGCACGACCTGTTCCAGTCGGATGACGGCGGCTGGCTGCAGGATGCAGCGCTGCTGGACCGCCTGGTCACCGAGAAGCTCAAGGCGGTTGCCCAGGAAGTTGCAGCCGAGGGTTGGAAGTGGGTCGAGGTCGCTGTCAGCTTCCCCTACGACGCAACGCGTGGGCTGTATCACCTGCAGAGTGATCCGCTCGATCTCTCTGCCGAGGAGCAGGCTACCATCGATGCCCTCAACGCCGAGCATGCCAAGCTTGAAACCGAATATGAGGGTGCTGACGAGCTGCCCGAAGACGTCGATCAGCGACTCGGTGAAATCGAGACCGCGCTCGCCAATTTCGACAAGCGCCCAAAGCAGTTCGATCCGGCCGACATCGCCATCGCCGGCGCGTTCGTCAGCATCGACACTGACGGCTCACTCTCGGTCGACCGCGGCTTTCTCCGGCCTGAGGACGTGCCGCCGATGTCATTTGACGGCGCGAATGAATCGAAAAGGGACGGCGGGTACGGGGCTGCCGACAGCTCGTCGGTGCACCGTGCCGTTGTCACCATTGGCGGCCAGGCAGTCGAGTGCGAGGAAGACGAGGACGATGCGGTCAAGCCCCTGCCGGACCGACTGGTGACAGAGTTGACCGCACACCGGACACTGGCGTTGCGCGATGCGGTTGCCGGCAACCCTCACGTCGCCATGACAGCGCTCTTGCACAAGCTGGTCACTGACACGTTCCAGCACCGCACAACGAACGGGTGCCTGGAGGCCTCGATCCGTCACGTCTTCTTCCCTCTGCAGGCAGGTGACCTGAAGGACAGCCCCTCGGCGAAATCGGTGGCCGAACGCCATGAGGCCTGGAAATCGGACCTGCCGACCGAAGACGATGCACTTTGGGACTGGATCGCCTCACTTGATGAGACCAGCCGCGCGGCGTTGCTCGCCCATTGCGTCAGCTACGGCGTGAACGCGCTCCACGAGAAAGGCGACCGCTATGGCGGCGCTATCTCGGCACACGGGGTTCGGCAGCGGATCGCGCAAGCTGATCGACTGGCACGCGCGGTCGGTCTCGATATGGTCGACGCCGGCTGGACACCGACAGTCGAAAACTATCTCGGCCGCATCACCAAGTCTCGCATTCTCGAGGCAGTGCGAGAGGCGAAGGGGGAACAGGCCGCACAGCTTATCGACCATCTGAAGAAGGGTGATATGGCGAAGGAAGCCGAGCGCTTGCTGACCGATATTGGCTGGCTGCCCGAGCCGCTGCGCCTGGTCGACCTCGACGGCAGTGCTGGCGCTGATAGCGGCGCCGGCGCCGACGGCTATGGGGAAGAGCTGCCCGAATTCCTCTCAGACGACGATGCGCAGATTGAAGACAGCGAACCGCACATGGCCGCTGAATAGATCGCCTCGGGGGGGGGGGGGGGGGGGGGGGCGCGGGCCCGGGGGGGGTGAGGGGCGGGGGGGGGGGGGGGGGGGGGGGGGGGGCCGGGGGGGGGGGGCCCGGTGCGGGGCGTGGGGGGCGGGGAGGG
>NZ_JAMYOZ010000011.1:0-156667 GCF_040320095.1 Mesorhizobium sp. M0800 | reverse complement strand
TGGCGCCACATCGGCCACCTCGTTGAAACGATCGAGGCAACCGAATGCAACAACTACTTCGCAAACGCCGGCTACGCTTCCATCAAAACGTGAAAGGCTCTAGTGAATGGGAGGGCGCCATAGCCGATCTGACGGGGGTGGCCTGATGACAAATCGGAGCAACAGGGATGGCAAAGTTTAAAGAAGCCCTTGAGCGCGCGAAGGAAACTCGCCGTCAGCAGGAGAAGCCCGTCGGCGACGCGGAGGTGGGGAAGCGAGATGTCCCCATGGCGGACTTCAGCGAGCAAGCAAAAGCTTGGCTAAACGATGTCGTGATTGCATCGCTGGAGGCGGCCAAGGCTGACGTGGCAGGCGAGGTGGCTGTTGACATAGACACCGCGCCACGCCGGCAGGTTAAAGCTTTAACCCCGTCGATTCGTTTCCAGATCTACAAGAAGCGAGAATTGGAGAAGGCGCCTAGAAGAACCTTTACGGTCAACGTTAAGGTGAGCGGGGCGGTGTCCGTATCTTCGCCGGGGATGGTGACCAAAGATGTGGGAAACATAGGGGACAGGTCCGACGTACGGGTCCGCACCTTAATAGCCGAACTGATCGAGGACGCCGCCAAGGGTACATAGCAACGCTGTGCCCACAGGCGAATGTGGAGGGGGTACAAGCTGGCCGGCGAGCCAGGTAGCCGATCACCCGCTCAGAAAATTTCTGCCAAATATTTCCGACCTCCCATTCCACGAAATCGTTTGTTGATCTCTCCTAAGTTCCCGGCAAGATGACCCCAGGGCACCGAGGGGTCGGCTATCATGGATACTGCGCCGGGATGCATTACGCCTGAAGCTATTGCAGCAGCCGTTAAGGCCGCGTCGGACGGCAACGTGGTGTCCCTTAGAACGGCCGTAGCGGCCCTCCGTGCCCTGTGCCCGCACGCAGACGAGACGGACCTCGAACTGTGTGAAATTCTGATCGATCTGGCGACACATGATGGAAGGGCCGTCCTGCTCGACACCAAAGAATAGCTAAGGAACAAATCGGATCACGGGGAAGTCCGGACCTATTCGCATGTAGCGCCGGCCATGGTTGAGTTCGACGAAAGGAAACAGAAGGTTATCGCCGACCTCATACGACGGTGGATCACGTCAGAAGCCATCCGCAACTACCTTCGCAAGGCGCTAAATCTTCCGGTGGAACAGGGGCTTCCGAATGAGCACAAGCCTTTGCTTGATGAAATTGATCGGGCCGACAAGAAGTGACGGCGTGATTGGCTTCCTCCGATCCTCGTCAGAGCGCTAGGCAACCAGTCTGACGTACCACGTCTGCAACGCATAGGCAGCAGCAAGGAACTCATGAAGTGGACCAAGCGTGGCCGTCAGTGGGACCTCGTCGTGCGCTTTTGCGTTATTCATGCCTGATCAGGAGCGGGCTCTGCGCTCATTCGACCAGGACGGGGGGCTGACGTGATCAACTCCGCTCAGAATTTCTACCAAGAATTGTTTCGCTGCGTTGGAATGCTTTGGGAATGAGCGAGTTTCGCCTCGATACCTTCGGTACGCTTTCGTACATCGAATGAATTTCAAATGTGCCCGTCATGGCAACGCTGCCCAGAGAACACCAAGATCGCGGCGAGCAGGGACAGCAACATTGCTAGACCTCATATTCCAGGGCTGAGAGTGGTGGCCCGCAAAATCCACTCGACGCCGCCCTCTAGACCGAGGAAAGCACCGAGGCGAAGAGGCGGAAGACGGTAGCCAACCCGCGGATGTCATCTCTGAGCTCCACCCTCGGCCCTGCGCAGTTCCAGCCAATCCCGACTCCTTTGGACACTCGCGCCAAGCAGTTGTTCGCTCTCGCCTTCAGCCCTGACAGAAAACATGCGAGGCTAGTATGCGTCCGCTGATTGGCGCAGCGCCTCGATCTCGGCCATCTGTAAGCCCATTTCGACAAAGGCAGATAGAACGGCAAAACGGTCCGCTAGTGCAACACGCGCGAGTCCTGCCAGAACTCCGGCATTGACGGCATGGGCGGCAGGAAACGGCTGTAAGGCCGGTGGCACTGCTGTGCGGCCGACGGATCCGCTAGTCCCCAGGCCATTGTCACGCCATCCCGCAGCCAAGGCAATCCAGGCGCCCGGGGTTGTAGGTGGCACTGCCGCTGCCTGGCCCAGCGCGGCGCGATGGTGGGCGCTGCCCGGTTCGCTGACCCAGTTGCTGACGAGTGCGAGTAATTTTTGATCGGTTTCATCGAGCAGCTCGCTCAGATGCCCCAGACATTCATGAGCCCACCAGACCGCGGCCCGATCCGGCAGCAGGTAGGCACAAAAGGTGATTGCCTCTTCGGGAACGCGTCCGGCGAGGAGATCGCGGCAAAACTCAAGCGAACGCTGTTCGGTTGGAAGGGTTCGCATGTCTCGGGCAGCGGCGGGACAAGCTATGAAAAGATCTCCTGCCGTTTTGAATCGGAGCCCGTTGGCCATGACGCCACGCTTTCATCGAGAGCCTGTCGGCACTCAAGCCCGCAGCGCGGCGCGGGTCAAGTCTCAACTTGCGGCGGGGTGATGACCGGCGACAGAGCCGCGGCTCGGTATTTCCCGCAGACAATTGCTTCGGAATTTGGTATGTTCACGGTTGGTAATATCGGATGCTCAACAGGAGTAACCGCTATGCGGTGGGCCAGTTCACCCTTGGTGTTGGCGGTCGTGGTTTTCTCGACCCATGTTTGCGCCGACCCTGTCCAGAAATCAGAAGATATCGTGAAGTTTTTTGCCGGCGCGGCCGATCTTGGCAAGTCGCGTGGAATTTGTGTCGGCACCGAGGAGCAGTGCAAGAGCAGGACCAAGGCAAAAGACAGACCCGCCGACAAATCCAGTCTCGACATGCTGATCAATTTCGGACTGGATTCGGCCGAACTCGACGCAACCGCGCGCGCCGAGCTCGCGGAGTTTGCCAAGGCCCTGAAGGACAACCGGCTGAGCAGTTTCCACTTCGTCGTCGAAGGCTACACCGACGCTTCCGGACCGGCAAACTACAATGAGCGGCTCTCACAGCGACGAGCGCAATCCGTTACGTCCTTCCTGACAGCAAGCGGCGTTGAGGCCGCCCGCATTAACTCGATCGGCCTGGGCGAAGCGCATCCGCGCAGCCCCAACCCGTACGATGCTGTCAATCGCCGCGTGGAAATGCGCATAAAGACCGAGTAGGGAACGCTGGCGCATGCCGCCGGAAAACTGTGCGGCAGTTTCCGAGCCACAACTGCGTTACCGCGTCAGGGCAGCCATTTGAATGCCCGCTGTCAGTTCCTCCGGTTCGCCGCCCACCACGACACCGTCGTCGAAGTGCGGCGCCTTGGTCGGGAAATCGCCGACCCGGGAACCAAGCGGGCTGCGGCTGCGACTTGCCGACGCCATGCCCTGGCTCAAAGCGCATTCTGAACGGAGCTCAGCATCGCCGTGATCACCTGTTTGTACTTTGCGAACTCAGGCGATGTCTGCCGCACCTCAGTGGTGGTCGTCGTCTGCTGGCTCGCCGCGGTCGTGGCTGGGCTGAGCTTTCGACCCATCTTCCTTTCGGCCCAGTCCACGACATAGGTGGCGGTCTTGCCGGTGAGAAAAGGATTGGCCTGAATGACGGCTGATCCGAGCACGGCGCTCAGTTGCGCCGAACCCGACGCCGACAGCACCTGATGCGCGCCCTCCATGCCGAGGAAATGGCACAGATAGAGCCGGCCGGCTGTGATCTGGTGGCCGCGCGCCCGAAGATAGGCTTCGCCCTCTCGCGCCAGATTGCGAACCATCTCGCGCGAGATCGTGGCGTCGTAACGCAGGGCAAGCAGGTCGGCGGTCGAGAGCGTGCGTGCCAGTTCAGGGCGGTATGTATTCATCATCCGGATCCAGGTTTTGGTGATGAACTGGCCGGCGCCGGTCGCCGAAGAATTCGGGTTCTTGGCACGGGCACTGCCGCCACTTTCGACATGGACGATGCGGTCGGTGAGCGTTTCCACGGCGGAAAGATCCGACGCGACCGCGGTAACTGTGCCCAGCGGGTCGATCGCCGCCCCATTCTGGTAAAGTTCGAAATGCAGGTGCGGTCCGGTCGACAGTCCGGTGGTGCCGATGTAGCCGATGATGTCGCCTGCCTTCACCTTGGTGCCGACACCTCCTACGATTGCGAATTTCTGCATATGAGCGTAGCGCGTCTCGCGCCCGCTTCCGTGCGAAATCTTGACTAGATTGCCGTAGCCGCCCCCATCGCCCTGGAAGCTGATTTCGCCATCGAAGGCGGCTGCGATCGGCGTGCCGACCGGCGCCGCCCAGTCGACGCCCTTGTGGATGCGAACGGTGCCTAGAATTGGATGCTTGCGCGGCCCGAAGGTCGAGGTCAAGACCCCGTTGACCGGTGTGACCATGCCATTGGTGACCGTCAGCGAGCGGACCTGATCGTCGCCTGTCACGCATGCAAACTGGCCATCGCCCTGCTGGAAGACGAAACAGTCGAGACTTTTTGTCGTGCCCTGGACACCAACATACAGCACGCGGCCGGCGCCTTCGTCCTTGCCGCGCGGCGTCTGCGAATAGATCAGCACAAGACGCTGGTCCTCGCTTGCAAAGGCATCCAGATCCTGTCCTCTCGACAGATACATGATGGCTTCGCCGATCACGCCGGTTGGAACGCTGTTGCGTGCCGCAGTCGAGTAGATCGCGTCGAGCAGACGATACTGCCTTTTGTGGCCGCCTTCCGCCGGCGCGCCCGAGTAGTTGAACAGATCTTCGCGTACCCAAGGGTCAACGCCCGATACCAACACGCCCGCGGCGTTACGCGTCAGCGTACCGACAAAGACGTTCTTGGCGTAGATCGACACCTGCATGAGGGACATCGTTGTCGTCTCGCGGTTGGGCCGGTATCCACGCATGGCCACGACATAGCCCGGTTCCAGGCCGTCCCGGCCGAAGAGGGCCTTCAGCGCCTCGCCTGCCTGCTTGGCGTCGTCGGCGGAGAGATATGCATCGAGCGCAACGCTGTCCAGACTGCGATCGTTCAGGATCTTCACGAACGTGTCTTCCGTCGCCTCGAACCGCTGATATTCGTTCGTCACAGTTGCGACGGTGGTGTTGTTTTCGATCTGGGTCTTGTGGAACGCCGGAAGAGCTGCATCGCCTGCATCGATTGTTTCACCCCAGCCGGCCTCCGGGTCGTCGGCTTCGGCCAGTTGATCGGCAGCAGGCGCGGGTTCATCCGCGGCAGGAAATGGCTGAAGATTGTTCTGCAGATCGCTGGAGGCTGCTGGAGCCGTCTTTCGTTGCGCCTGGAAGAATGCAAAATCCTCCTGCGTCGACGGTATGGTCGTCATGAATTTCTCGCTGGCGCTAAGCATGACGTCGGACAAAATCTCGATCTGTGGCGAAACCCCGGCCTGCTCGAGTTCGGCCGGGCGCGGAACAACGCGGCCTTTCGTTGCGGCGCCGGCATCGGGTGCGAGCGTGATCCACATCGGGTCCCCCGCCAGGCCGATAATGGCAGGCACATAAACAGAGGCATCAGCGGGCACATCGTCGGCTCCTTCGACCGCATGCAGCTCCTCGTCTTCGTCGCCAAACGACCAATAGTCTGCGGTGAGATAGAAGCCGGCGGCAATCGAACACAGGAAAACCGTGGCGAAGCCGGCAAGAAGCCCGCGCCAAAACGTGCGCCGGCGAAGGGCAGCGCGTGCTTGCTTCTTTTCCTTGAAGCTGGTGTCGATAGCGTGCGTCACGGACTGCTTCCGGTCAGGAAAAATGTCCACCGCACCTGTTCAAGCGTATCGACTTCAACAAATCGCGCGACAATATGGCCGCGCTGCCAGCATTCGTCGATGCCGCGTATCGAGAAACGTCGCCGCTCAATGCACATTTCGGTCGATCCGGTCAGGATGGCGTGGCCGAAAACGTCAGTGGCGTAGAGGTAGATGTAGCGATTCGTCAGTTCCTCGCGGATGACGTTCACGCACTGATTTGCGCCGATGGTCCACCAGCCATCGGTCTGGTCGGCATTGTCGACCTCCTGGCCCACGGCGAGGTTGACGACGTCGAGCGTCTGATTGCACACCGTGAATTCGGCGCGCGCTTCGTTGCATGAGAGCACGGCCAGCAACGCGGCGGCCGAAACGACCCCAAGCCTCATCCGGCCCCTCGAGGCAAGTAAGGTTCGAAGCCGACCACGCTGCTTTAAGGGCAGGTCGGAAGACGAGCGGGGCAAACGCGAGCTACGGAGTTCCATCGGACGCCCATGCTACCCGCCGAGCCGGAAATACTTGGCACTAGCCGAGAACTTGGATCCGTTGGCCTCGATTTCCTCGAGGATTTTGGGCAACAGCCGTGAGGCTGGCACTGGCGTGGAGAACGCAGCCGCCTGGATATCCTGGGGCCCGGTAATCACCATGATGATCTGCGGCACGGCCTTGCCTGCAGCCCTGTCGGCGGCGCCGAGACCGATCGGGATGCTGAAGGTAGCCTTGTCCGATTGTACGACCATGCGGTCGTCGAGGTTGAACATCATCCCTTTGTGGTCGATCAGCAGCACGCTGGAAATGAGCCCGCCACGCGTCACCAGCCTACCGCTGATCGGCGTACCGTTCGGCACCGATGTTCGATCGAGAACAAGCTGCGGCTTTTCGCCAGTAGTCTGCCCCAGAAAGCGCAGGAAATTGGTGACTTCGCACTGGCTCGGCTCAATGAGGCGCACGTTGATGTCCGGCTCAACGTGGAACTTTGCCTGGAAATCAGCCAGCATCTGCTCGAAGGGCTGGACCGCGGTTCCAAATCCTTCGATGGCAGCGGTCTTGTCGGTTATCGAAGTCACGGCGGCGTAGAAACAGTCGCCGCCGCTGAAGTCGCGAACCCACGAGACACGTTGCGCTATATCGTCGATTACCGGGGCAACTTCTGGCTTAGGCAGGTTCAGGGCGACCATGGCCTGGTCTGGTTCTCTGGCCGCCGGCAGGTCGGCCTGCTGCTCCTTTGCCCTCGTCGCATCCGCCTGGCGTGCAGCCGGCTCTGGAACGGGCGCTGCTGGTATCGCCTTCGCCGGCCGGCTTGCCTGGTGTTTGGCCGGCGGGAGGTCGGCCTGCTGCTCCTGTGCGTTCGTCGCATCTGCCTGGTCTGCAGCCGGTTTGGGGGCGGGCGTGGCCGGTTTCGCCTCCGCCTGGTGGCTTGCCTGATGTTCAGGCTTCTGGCTCGCCGCGGCACCTGACTGGGCCGCGGGCACCGTCGGAGCTTTTTCGACCGGCGGGAGGGCGGGAGCAATCTTGGCAGGCGGCGGGGGCGTATCGGGCTGAACTGATGGCGTTGCGTTTTCGGCCGGCGGTTGCGCCGCACTTGCCGACGGCTTCGACGTTTGCTCGGGTTTCGGGAGCATCTTGGGCGACGCTGCCGGCGGCGGCATTCGAACTGCGGCCTCCGCCTGATTCTCAGCTGGCGCCAATGTAGCCTCCGTTTGCGGCTTTGGGGCTGGAAGTTCCTGTGGCGGCTCAGGGGAGTCCGCATCATTGTCCGTCGCCAGCGGCTTTGACGCCTCTGCCTCAGGAATCGATGCTTCGGGGACAGGCATTGTTGCTTGTGGTGCAGGCTGTGGTGGCTCTGGCGCGGAAAGCGAGGTCTTGCCGGCGCTCGGCGCGGTGGGCGTTGTAAAACCGCTGACATAAAGGCCGGCAACCGAGGCGAGAGCCAATGTCGCGAAGGCAGAGATTGCGATGGTTCGCGTCTTTGAGGACCTTCCAGGAACAGCGCCCACGACCGCACGTGGCGGCGCGGCGATCGGTGAGGCCCGCGGTTCGGACAAAAGCGCTGGCCGGACATGCGGGACAAAGCGCTGCCCGCCCGAGCCTGCCAAAGGCGCGTCATGGCCCAAGACATTGGACGGCGGGGACGAGGCCTTCGGATCGGGCGCAAGGGTTTGCCCCGCTCGTGGCAGACCCGGCCTGTCGCGGTTTGGGATGAACGTCGGCGGCGTTGTCCCTTCGTCCTCGTCACGCGTCATCCTGGCGATTTCCGCCATGCTCACCGGGCGGTCTCGCGGATCCGGCTGCAGCATGGCTTCAACAATGCCGCGAAAATCGTCGTCGATGTCGGACAGGTCGGGCACGGTCCGGCGCTTTTCGATGATCTCGAATTGCGACCCGCTCATGTCGATCGGCTTGCCGCGCAAGGCGGCAACCAGCACCAGCCCCAGGCTGTAGATGTCGGACTGCTCGCTGACATCGCCGCTGTATAGCCCAAGCTGTTCGGGGGAAACGTAGTTGTACTTTCCCGCGAATTTTCCGCCGATCAGGGTCTCCCCGCCGACGGTCGCCGATCGCGCAATACCGAAATCGATGATCTTTGCGCGGTCGACTCTACCCCCTGGCAAGATGATGTTATCGGGGGAAAGGTCGCGGTGAATTGCTCCCGCTTGATGCACGGCGCTCAGACCCGAAGTGAGACGATGGCAGAGCTTGCGTACCTTTTCAGTCGGCATCGGGCCACGTCGGATAATGTCGTAAAGCGACTCGCCGTCGACAAATTCCATCGCAAGGTAAGGACGACCGATCCCGGGGTCGATGGTGAAGACGTGATATCTCACGACCGCATCATGCGAGAGGTGATTGAGGACCGACGCTTCCTTGCGGAACAAGGACAAGATCGTCGGGTCGCGGGCAAATTCGGGCAGGACGATCTTGATCGCGACATGGTCGCCAGTCTGGATGTTGTGTCCGCGGTAGACCTCACCCATGCCGCCGAATGCGATCCGCTCGTCAAGTTCGTAGATGCCGCTGAGCTGCGTGCCGACGGCGGTGTTGGTCAGCTGCGGCGATATTCGCGTCTTGTCGTCGGCGCTCATCGGCCTCAACCCTCCGCTCTGGACAGATCAGGGTAGGGAGGGTGTCCATTGCTTCTGTTTGCGAATTTTACCAGCACAATCGTGACATTGTCTGTCCCGCCTCGCTCCAGCACCGTTTTCAGCAGAGCCTCACAGGCCGCCTGAGGTGTCGCAGTCACAACCGCGGCGCCGATCTCGGCATCGGTCAGATGCGCCGTCAGCCCATCGGTGCACAACACAAAGATGTCTCCCGGCATGATTTCGCCTTGCTGGAAATCGATGACGATTTCGTCGCTGACGCCTACCGCATGCGTGATGACATTGCGGCGCGGCCAGGTGAGCGCCTCGGCTGCGCTGATCATGCCGCGGTCGAGAAGTTCCTGAACTTCGGTGTGGTCCTTCGAGATCTGTGAGATCGAGCCGTTGCGGATCAGATAAACCCGGCTGTCGCCCGCCCATAGGCAGGCAAATCGCCCATCCCTCGCCAACAGAGCGGCAACGGTGGAGCCGATGGTTATGCCGCGGGACTCGGAGATCCTGCGGATCTCGGCGTTGGCACGGCTCAGCCTGTCCTCGAAGCGTGCACGAAGATCCGGGGCGGAGCTGGCAATCCCGATCGTGGCCAGATGATCGACAATGCTGGCTGAAGCGACCTCTCCGGCTTCATGTCCACCCATTCCGTCGGCCACCACCCACAGGCCGGTTCGTGGCTCGAGCAGATAGTTGTCTTCATTATGCTCACGGACACAGCCATTGTGGCTCACGCCGAAGCTTTCAAAGGAAAGGGCGACATCGCTCACCTTGCCACCAAGCGCTTCTCAAAGCGTCCCTCTGCGGCGCACCTTCAGGCGCTCGCTGCTGCCACTTTGCCACAGGCTGAAATATTAAAGTATCGAAATCTAGCGTTGAGCGCGTGACCGTTGTGGCGCGTCACCACGAGAAAGAGCTCAAGAGATGATTGGGGGGCGCGACAGCGCTCCGTTGCCTGCTCAACTGCGCATGCTGCGATCTCCCCGTCTGTCACAGCTTGCCGGTGTCTAAGCGGTCCCGCTTATCTCACAACCAAGCAGGCAGCTGTCAGTACCCCAGAATTGTGCGGAATGACGTCATGTGATCTCCCCTTCGGCGCCCCAGAAGACCACCTGGATGCGCCTGCCGTGGACCCCGACTTCTTTCAGGATCCGAGCGAGCGGCGTGCAACCCAGCGCACATGGCCGACGCCGGCATCAAAACAGGAGGCACGGTATATGCCAAAGTATCGATCCTCCCCCGTGACATCCGGCTGGTTGATGGAGGCAACGTCGTTTCTATATATTCCTGATGTCACCCAGCGAGATCACCATAGCTCGGCCAGCGCTAAACAAAAGTATTGTCGGGTCTGATAGTCTGCAGGCAGTGTTTCTTCGACGCGCCGCATCGGCGCTTGAGCGCATGCAGCCACTGCCTCGCCAAAGGTTCTCTCTGACGCATTGTCGGCCCCGACCGATGCCGGTTCGCTCGCCCGACTTCTCAACCAATCTGACGTCATCGGGTCAGCTGTCATAGAACTCGACCCACTCGTTCTCGCCCTTGCAAGTGGCCTTCGTGAAAATCTCCGACGAGGAACTCGATGTCGGCTCAGCACTCCGAAGGTTAACGCCTCAACGATGCAAGACAAGTGTTTGATCGTAGTAGCTTTTCGCGATCTTACTTGCACTCGGCGAGGCCCAAATCCATCTCAAAACGCCTTCGGACAGCTGAATGCAGAAAGTGCGGGAAGGAAGAAGGGGCTGGCTCCGGAACCGGTCTGGATCGTATAGCTGACGTCGCGTCCGCCGATTACGAAGCGCGCCTCCACAGTGTCGTCTTTGCTGGTGATCGTCGCCTTGTCCAGCAACCTCTTGAGCGACCACGGCCCTTCCAACCTGATTGCGGATTCGCGGCCCGGCATTTCCGGCATCACCCTCAGACTGGCGGATCTCGAGGCTGCATCGGTCGGCCAGGACACAGTGCTTGGCGTGTTGCCAGCCTGGTTGCTCTGGACGATCTGGCCATCGACATCGAGCACCGCAGCATCTGCATCACCATTCAGCGAGAACGGGGTAAAGGTCAGGTTGACTGACGGCATTGATCCGCCCGACGGGAAAAATGCGCCGCGGATTTCGGCAGCCAGCTGAAAGTTTTTCAGCGTCGACTTCGACAGGTCGCGCCCAAAGCGTGCATCCTGTTTCCAGCTCCAGTCCTGGCCGCTCATGTCGATCAAGGAAGCAAGGTTTTGTGCGAAGAACCGGTCCATCAGGCCGCCCGGAGAGAACAATTTGGCGAAGTCCGCCATCGCAATATCCTCGGTACCATCGCCGGCGAAGGGGTAGCGGCCGTTGACCGCCTTCTCGCAGGGCTGTGTGACGGCCTGGTCGAGCATCTCATTCAAATTCGTCAACGAAATTTCAGCTGCGTTGCCCTCAAATTCGTCTGCAGTTGCGTTGACCATTCTGCCGAGTTGCTTGGGCAGACGCGATGCATTGGCGCGAAGGGTGGCTATCTGCAGCTGCAGGTTGGCGTTGACACGTTCCGTCTGCAAGGGGACCTCGGTTGCCAGTTGCAGGCTCTGGTGGATGTCGCGAAAATTCTGGGTCAGCGCATCGATGGGTCGGTGTCCAAAAGGACCGCTTACCAGAGCCTGGAAGGACCTGAACTGCGCTTCGATGTTTGCCCCAGGGCTCTGGCTTTGAAATTTCGCGGACCCCGTACCGGCACGGCTTTGCGACTTTGCGGAGCTAATTTGAATGCCGATGCGAGCCAGGCCCTTGGCCATGTCCGCGACATCCTGGTACTGGCGCATGAGGGTGCCGGCTATCACCCCAGTGCCCGAGTCTTCGCCGGAGACAGGGTCGCGCGCCAGGGCTGTTTCCTCGGCAATCGCGGTAAAAAGCTGTTCGATCGGCGAGCTTGGTGAGGCAACGGCGGAAAGCGCGACATAGTTCGGCTTGTCGTTCAGCATGGCTTTGAATTTCAAACCATCGAGAACGCTGTTCCACGCGGCTGCGAACTCCTTGCCGTAGCGATCGAGAAGTTCGGGGCCGAGCTGGAGCAACTCCTGATCGATCCCGCCTTGCTCGCCGCCACCGCCCAGGACCCACTGGTCGTCGACGAGTGTCTGCGCAACGCGCGAAAGCTGTCCG
Source organism: Mesorhizobium sp. M0800 (assembly GCF_040320095.1). Taxonomy (NCBI): domain Bacteria; kingdom Pseudomonadati; phylum Pseudomonadota; class Alphaproteobacteria; order Hyphomicrobiales; family Phyllobacteriaceae; genus Mesorhizobium; species Mesorhizobium sp. M0800. The sequence goes on along the minus strand of NZ_JAMYOZ010000011.1, from coordinate 144,690 downwards.
AGATAAAAGTTGTTGAATCCGGCATGGGTGTAGAGACCGGGAATACGGAGCTTCGACAGATCGCCGCCATCGACGCGCTCGAACACAAGCTGCGCTTCCGGCCCGACTTTTTTCGAAACAGAAAAATCGTCCAGCGCAGCCGCGTACACCGCCGACTTGATCAATGCGGACGCACGATCGGTAAGGCTCATGCGCCCGAGTGAACGTTGGGCGGCTTCCACAAGCGGCTGGTTGAGTTCGAAAACCGGATCATAGGCATCGTCCAACGCAAGCATGGCGCGCAGGTGCTTTTCGAGCTGCGCGCGTCCTTCGCGGTTGCTCTCGCCTGGATACCGGTTCTGTTCCCAATCCTGCTTCATCCAGGAGATGATCAATGCGTCATCGACCTTGGGTGCCTTGCCGCCGAGCATTAGGTAGATCTTGAGCGGTTCGTAGAGCGCGGCGGGCTCAGCCATCGTCGCCTGGACGGTCCGCTCCGCCTGAACAAGCAGACGCGACCGCAACATTCGTTCCAGTGCTTGCCGGTAGGCCGTTGTCGATGCCGAAAGAAGCCTTTCCCGCTGGCTAAGGCCGACCGTTTCCTCGATCGGGGTCGGTAAGTCACTGGTTTCAAAACCGGCCGGCATGTTGCGCAACTGGTCGAGCGGCCCGATGACGTTTTCAAGGTCGACATCGGTGACCGTCGTGCTTTTGAGCAGAGCGTCGGCTGTCTCGCGATATTGGCTCGTCGCCTGCGTCGTGGAGGCGATCAGCGAGCGGTTGGCCATGAAGCTCATCCCGAGCGCGCCAAGGGCCGCTGCAGTGATCAACGCTATGATGCCAAAGCCGCCATATCTGAGGGCCGCTGCCCGCCTCTCGCTCGCTCGGTCAAAGGAAACCCATCCGGATTCGGCAAAAATGACATCAGTCAGGAGATCGTGCAAAAAGAAGCTCTTGCCGGTCCCGGACAGGTGGGGGCGGGAATTGTTGCCGAAACTGCGGCCGATTGCGCCCAACACCTGATCGATCTGCGTTCCCTCTTGGGTCCCCGACGAGAAGTAGAGCCCACGCAAGCTGACGTTCACTTGGCTGCGGACCGGATCGAACAGGCTGGTCACGACATTGGCAATTCGGCCCTTGAGCGCGTAAAACTGGGCCGGAAAGCCAAAGATCGCTATGCGCGAGACCGGATCAGGCTCTTCCTGCAGGCGATCAGGCATCTCGTCCGCCAAGCGGTTCGCCAGTGCATCGAATTCGGCCGAAGCCTCACCGGCCATGTTCTTGTTGCGGTCTGTGGTCTGGAATGTCGCGCCCCAGACCTTGCGCCTGCGCGGCTCCTCGAAACTGCCGAAATAATCCATGAAGCCTGCAACAAGATCGGCCTTGGTGAAAAGCAGGTACACCGGAAACTGGATTTTCAGCGTCTCGTGGATCTCCCTCAGGCGACTGCGTATTTCGACGACATGGGCGTCAAGCTGCTGGTCATCGAGGCTGATGAGATCGGCAAGGCTGATGGCCAGGATAACCCCGTTGATCGGTTGTCTGGTGCGGTGTTTTTTGAGCAGTGACAAAAACGCAAGCCAGCTCTTGCTGTCGCTTCCAGCATTGGAATCCTGCGTGGTGTAGCGTCCCGCCGTGTCGATCAGCACAGCCTTTTCGGTAAACCACCAGTCGCAGGAGCGGGTGCCGCCAACACCGGCCACCGGCTGGGCGTCTCCTGAACCGGCAAGCGGAAAATTCAGACCCGAATTGACCAGTGCCGTCGTCTTGCCGGCGCCCGGCGGGCCAATGACGATGTACCAGGGAATGTCGTAAAGGAAATTGCGCTTGCCGCTCGAGCGCTTGAGTGCTGCGATGGCCTCACTCATGCGCGCCTCGAGCACCGGTGAATCGTAATTGCGCCCGTCGTTGCGGGCAATGACCGTCTCGAGCGCTTTTTGCGCCTTTCTCACATGCCAGAAGCGCACTGCGTAAACGAGGGCCGCGGTCGCCACGATCGTGCCGATGATTGTCGCACGCAACCAGACAGGTCCCAGCGGCCGGATATCGGCGAAGCGGATCAAAGGTCCAGCAAACCAGATCGCCGCCGCAAAACCGGCCAACGCGGCCGTGCTGAATATTCGCGGCAGCCAACGCATCATTGGCGTTCCCCACCGGCGGTGTTCACAGCGTTTCCTCTTTGGGGATCATCACGTCGACACGGCGGTTCTTGGCGCGGCCCTCGGACGTCGCATTGTCGGCAATTGGCTCATCTTCGCCCTTGCCCTCGGCGGTTACTCGCGAGGGATCTCTAAGCTTCGCGGCGATCATTGTCTCAACAGCCTTCGCGCGGGCGACCGAAAGGTCAAAATTCGATTTGAACGTGCTTGATTTCCGTGGTTTCACATTATCCGTGTGGCCAACGATCGTGATTGGCCCTGGCTCGTGCTCAAGGGCTGCGGCAATCTGTGTGGCCAGTGGCAGAAACTCGGGCTTCACTTCGGTCTTGCCTGGCTGAAACAACAATTGATTGTTGATCTCCACTACGATGAAGTCGCCTTTTGTGCCGATGGTCATCCCGCCGCGCTCGACTTGCGTGGACAGTGCTGAGCGGATGCGGTCGATCTGGCCGGTCACGGCAGGCGAGGCGGCTGTCACCGGTTTGGCAAGTGGGGGTTCCACACTGGCGCGCTCGATCGTCACAGGCGTCGAGGGATTGAGCGCCAGCAATTGTCTGGCTGCAGCATCGCCTTCATCGGTCATGAACGCCCGCAACGTGAAGAACGCGGCCGTCACCAGAGCTGACGCCGCTGCAGCAACACCCCAGAGCGGCAGGCGGGTCGAAGACGGCACCATCATAGCGGCCATGCCTTGCCAGTGGGGGGAGATGTCCTCTCCGGCGCGGGCCCTGAAGTAGCGAAGCGTCTCGTAGACGTCGCGCCGCACACGTTCGAGACTGGTATCGTCGCGCGCCAGGCCACGATACTGGCCCTCAAATCCCAGGGATAGGCAGACATGCATCAGCTCGAGCAGGTCTAAGTGTGGCTCAGGATTGGCCAGCACCTTGTTCAGTGCTTCGTAAAAGCCGGCGCCGGTGGGCTCGATGTGAAAGAACCGCGACAGCATACTGTGCTGTGCCCAGGTGTCCTCGCCGGCCCAAGGCAGGTTGCCCACAAGATCGTCGGCCGTTTCGCAAAGGGCAAACTTCGCGATCCGCGCATCCTCTTCGGGAACCCCTGACTTCTCCAGCGTCCAGTCGAACCTCTCGATCGCATCGGCGATATGTTCGGCCAATGGCGCCGCCTGTCTTTCGACCGGCACGAGCCTGAGATGCCCGAACAGGACGAGCAACGGTGCTGACCCAGCGAGGATCGGATTTGCCGTCGAATATTTTACCGTGTCTGCGGCGCCGAGCAGCACCTCCTGCTGAATGCTCGGCCTTGACCCGGCCGCCTCGGCTCTGGCCGCTGTACCGGATGATGCTCCCTGATAAAGAATGGTTCCGGATGTCCAGTCCGGCGGCATATGCCGACCTATGTCAGGATCGAAAACTGTCGATTCCTTGACATGCGGGGGCGCGACGGTCTTCGCAATCGGTTCGTTTGCGGCTGGTTTCGCATTCTGCCCGCGTCGTGGATTGGTGCGGATGACGGTCTTGCCGACCGGGCCGAAAGGATCGTCCTTCGAGCTCATCGCCGATATGCCGCTGCCGTGCAGTGTCCGCGCTCGCGTGCGAGAGGCGCCAGATCTTTCCTGGCTGGATAGGGCAGGCAATGGTCCTTCCGGCAAGGCGGTCCGGAGCTACAAGAAACTATGGCGCCGCAATGTGACATTTGCCGCAGACCCCCAGGTCAATCAGGCTTACCCGCTTGGCGAACTGTCGTATGTGATCGTAGTCCCAGATGTTGTCGATTGGAACATGATGCGGTGCGCCGACGCTCTTTTCTTCGTCGGCTACAGCGGTGCAGTATGTTGCGCAGGTCTATTTGTGCTTGTCGGCTTTGGCATACGCCTCGCTGAAATAGGCCAAGAATATATCCAGCATGCCGTTTTCGTGGGCTTCCTCCATGCTCCGCCATGTGCCGACAAAAGCGTCCCACGCTTGGGCCTTCTTCGAGGTAAACGATGTCGGCGGGAGCTTTTTGCCGATCGCTTCCGGCGACAGGTCGTCAAGCAGTCGCGAGAGTGCAGCTTGCATGGCGGCATAGGTGGCAAATTCGTGCGCCTTGAGATCGCGGAACGCGTCCTCGACGCTGCGCCTGGCATCGAGATAGCCAGCCCTGCGCCGCGCGAACATGATTTCGAGTATGTCGTCGGTGCCCGGGACAAATTTAAGGGGATTGTTTTCAGCGGAGCTTATCATCGTTCGGTGTGGGCTCTTGGCCAATGTCTTTGCAGTCGCACGTGCCTTCAGCAGCATGGCCAGTTGGTCGACCACCGTGCGAAGCACTGCGCCGATTTCGGCCGCGACTTCATGCGGATCACGCAATTGGAACAATTCCGGCGAGATGCCTGCGCCGATTGCAATTTCCCGCAGCACCTCGTCTGTCGTCGAGGGGACGGCCCTAGGCAGCGACGATGTCGATGGCGGTGCTTGCCCGAGCCATCGCTCTGCCGAACTGAAGAGAGGCTCGCCTCCGGAATCAAGCAGCCGATCGGCCGCGACCGGCATGTGTCGTTGCGTCGAATCTCGGTCGGCCTCCGGATGACTTGGCGTTGCATGCTCGTCGTCAATCGATACAAAGATGACGTAGCGGCCGACCAGGAGCCTGTCACCGTGGTCTAGCCGGCGCGGACCGGTGATGCGTTGGCTCGATCCATTGATGAAAGTGCCATTGCGCGAGATGTCGTGCAGCCAAAACGCGCCTGCCTCGTATCGGATTTGGCAATGCCGGCCTGAGATGAACTTGTCAGGATCAGGCAAGATCCAGTCGCAATGTTCGCGGCCGATTTTGAAGCTGCGATTACGCGATCGGTAGCCAGGCGCCACGCCAGTGGGCAGGGCATCGACATTGCTGATCTGCAGACTGATTAACATGCGAAAATCGCCTGTGTGATCGCTGGCGGCCTTGCCGACACGATACTCCATGTTTTTAGCGTGGCTAACCCCAAATTCGCATAACGTTTGGCGCAACGCAGCGAGCGAATTCTTGGTAGCGCAGGGCCGGGCGGCGCTTCATGGTCCTCTTTGGCCAGCACAACAACATGTGTTACGCTCGACATGGACTGGCACTCATCGAGGTTAGATGTGATTTCGAGTTCCTGATTTGGATTTCGAATCCACCACGCTGGCGGCTAGGCCGAGGAGGGGCACGACCCATGCCGAGTGAACAACGTGCCACGGTGGTGCAAACGCCAGTTGGCGCTGAGCTGTTGACCTTCACACATCTCGTCGGGCGAGATGAGATCAGTCGTTGTCTGGCTTATACGGTCGGGTTCGTAAGCCCCAGCCCCGATATTGATCCGCTGAAAATGCTGGGTGGCCCCGTCTCCATCGAAGGTGAAGCCGACCCCCAGCGCTGGTTCAGCGGCATCGTGTCGGACTTTCGCCTCACCCGGATCGAGGATCGGCTGGCCTATTACGAAGCAGTCGTCCGGCCATGGCTCTGGTTTCTCGGCAATACGACCGACTGCCGCATTTTCCAGAACATGAGCGTCATCGAAATCGTCGAAGAGGTATTTTCGAAATACAGCACGGCAAGATTCGAGAAGCGCCTGCAAGGGTCCTATCCGCCGCGCGAGTACTGCGTCCAGTACGACGAGAGCGATCTCGACTTCGTGCAGCGGCTGCTCGAGCATGAAGGCATCCTGTATTTCTTCGAGCATGGCGAGGGCAAGCACACTCTTGTGCTGGCCGATGCGATGGGCAAGCTGAAGCCGGCGCCGGGCTATGAAAAAGTGCCTTACCACTTTGAGGGGCAGGGCTCCCGGCGTGATGTCGAATATATCACCGAATGGATCCCGGGCAGCTCGGTGCGGCCGGGCTCCTATGTCCATACCGATTATGATTTCAGGAAACCGGGCGCCGACCTGATGGCCAAATCGGCCCAGCCGTTCAGTCACAAGTTGGCCGCGGGGGAGAATTACCGGCAGCCCGGCGCGCATCTGGAAGTGGGCCGCGGCGACACCCTAGCGGCGATCCGGCGCGAGGAAATCCAGGCGGTGCACCAGCGCATCGCCGCTGTTGGAACCGTGCGCGGCCTGTATTCAGGCTGCACTTTCAAGCTGGACGGCTTCCCGCGCGAAGACCAGAACCGAGAGTATCTGGTGGTGAGCGCCGAATACAGACTGTTCGACCCCGGCTACAGAGCCCATGCGGATGTCGAGAGCGAGAACTTCAAGGTGGTCCTTGGCGTGGCACCCACGGCCTTGCCCTATCGTCCGCCGCGAGTCACGACATGGCCAATCATGCGCGGTCCCCAGACGGCCACGGTGGTCGGTCCGTCCGGCGAGGAGATATTCACCGACAAATATGCGCGGGTGAAGGTCCAGTTTCATTGGGACCGGCTGGGCAAAAAGGACCAGAACAGTTCCTGCTTCGTGCGGGTTTCGCAGACCTGGGCCGGAAGCGGCTGGGGTTTTATCCAGATACCGCGCATCGGGCAGGAGGTCATCGTCGACTTCATCGAAGGCGATCCCGACCTTCCGATCATTACCGGCAGGGTCTACAACGCCGCGCAGATGCCGCCCTACGGACTTCCCGGCAACGCCACGCAATCCGGATGGAAATCCGATTCATCGAAAGGTGGCGGCGGCTACAACGAACTGATGTTCGAGGACAAGGCCGGCTCCGAGCTGGTCAATTTCCAGGCGCAGAAGGACCATCACCTTCTGATCAAGCACAACCGCAACAAGCTGGTCCAGCACGACCAGTCGGACCGTATCGACCACGACGCTAAGCACTCGGTTGGTCACAACCTAGACGAGGACGTCGGCAACAACAAAACAGTGAAGGTCGGCGTAGACCAGACAACAAACATCGGCTCGAACGACACCGAGACGGTGGGTGCGAACCGGTCACTGACAGTCGGATCCAACGAGACCATCCACGTTGTGGCGAATTCGACGGAAAACATCGACGCCAACCATTCGCAGACGGTGGGAATTGTCCAGACGATCACGGTGGGGGCCGCCCGTATCGATACGGTCGGCGCCGCGGAGGTGCGAACCGTAGGCGCGGCGCAAACAAACACGATCGGCGCGACAAGGTCGGTCAGCGTGGGCATTAGCCAGACGCACAGCATAGGCACGAGTGATACCTGGACCATCGGCGCCGATCAGGGCATCAGCATCGGTGCGGGACAGACTGTGGCGATCGCAGCCTCGCAGGCCACGGATATCGGCGCCTCCCGCGTCGCCAATATCAAGTCGAACGACAGCACCGACGTTGGTGGCGGGCATCTGCTCAAGATCGCCAAAGGGAGTAAGATCGACATCGGCGAGAGCGGCGTTATCGACGTCGGCAAGAACTTCACGCTCGACGCCAAGGACAGCATCACGCTGAAGTCGGGTAGCGCGCAGATCGTGATGAAGAAAGACGGCACGATCATCATCGAGGGCAAGGATATTACCGTGAAGGGCTCGGGCACGATCAACATCAAGGCGTCGAGTGATGTGATCATCAAGGGCTCGAAGATCAACGAGAATTGAGGGCACGATGAGCAATGTCAGGGACAAGATCGACGGCGTGGTGATCGGCGCCTTCCTGGGTTTCGGAGAGGAGTCCCCCTTAGTCGTTTTTCCTGGCAATCCGGAGAAGACGGCATTGCCTGCTCGCAGCCTGTGCGAATTGTCGTCGGACATGATTGGCTGTGAGGTGGCCCTGCTGTTTCAGGAAGGCGACCCGCGCAAACCTCTGATCGTTGGCCGCATTGTTGAGCCTGACCGCGCCAAAATGGCTCTGCCGGTGATCCGGGATGAACAGCGCGTGCAGGTCACCGCCGCGGACCGCCTTGAACTGCGATGTGGCAAGGCGACGATCCTGATGGAAGCAGACGGCCGCATCACCATTCGTGGTGCTCAGATCACCAGCCATGCCAGTGGTGCGCAGCGCATTCGCGGCGGCTCGATCAACCTGAACTGATGCGGACCTCGTCGAATACAGAAGGGGCACGCCCGCTTCGCATTGCGAGGGAGGTCGTGCGCCAGCACGCGGAACTCGTCGCCTTTCTTTGGGCGCAGCGTGACAGCTGGTCCGCCGAGGATCCCCCCGATGCCAAGGTCGTCGCTGAGATCGACGAGCGCTTGGAGATAAATCTCGACGGACTCCGAATCGCGGGCGCCGCCGCGTGGCCGCTGTTGAGCGAGCAGTACGAGAATTTTCCGGAGAAGGGAGAGCTCTTCGCCTTCGCATGGATGGCACTGGAACTGGATGATGGCAAAAGGGTGGAACAGGCGGTCGAGTTCGCACGATTGGCGGCCGATGATGCCAAGGGTCTGGTCGGCGCGCTGGCATCGCACAAACCTGCGACCATTGGCCCGTATGTGCGCAATTGGATCGGGGGCCAGGATGCCTTGATCCGGTTCCTCGCCATTTCGTCATGTCTCGCACACAACGTTAACCCGGGCCAAACTTTGGCCCGGCTGATCAAAGACCACGATTCAAAAGTGCGTGCCGCTGCCTTGCGTCTTGCGGGCCAGCTCCGGTGCTTCGATTTGGAACGGGAGATCCAAGTTGCGCTTGATCACGAAGACGGGCCCGTCCGGCTATGGGCCTCATGGGCGCTCGTCGAATTGGGGGCTGGCGATCTCGCGCGGCAGGAACTCGCGAGAATCGCAACCGCTGGCGGCACTGACGCGGTGGTCGCCATGCGTGCGCTGGTCAAAGCCGGACCCGAAAACGACGTTCGCATCTGGATGGGCGGTCTGATGAAATCGCCCTCCACCGCTGCCATGGCCGTGCGTGGAATTGGCATGCTGGGAGACAAGTCGGCGCTGGGCTGGCTGGTCGAGCGGATGAAGGAGCCGGCCCTGGCGCTGATGGCCAAAGCCTCGTTCCTGGAACTCTTTCCTGAAGCTCGGGAAGAAAGCAAGCTGTTCACAGGGGATCCGGTCGAACTCGGCAAACCGTTCGCGACATTTTTCGCGGACCGCACCGTTACTTTGTCACTGGCCGACAAGGTGTCGGAATGGGCAGGTATGAACGTCCCTGCCACAGCCGAAACCAAGCCGATTGCCCGTCGGTAGTGTAGTATCACTCAGGAATTGGGTGGCCAAAGAAATAGCGCTGTCCCGCACGGAAACGGTTGACGTCGCCGCTGTCGAGAAAGTCTTCAATGATTGCCGCGGCCGGCAAGCGCAAGAGAGTGCCATTTTCGGTGTAGAATGAGCGAGTATCGAGGCCAGTAGCGGCCTCGAAGGCGACCCGTTCACGATTGATGCGGCCAAATTGGCGGTCGTCTGATCGCAACCTGTCCAGCAATCTGTGGGAAAGCTGAATCACATCGTACGTCTTGCCTTCATAGATTGGGGTAGTATCTGACGATTGAGTAGCGGCAACATCTCGGAAAGCTTTTTGGACCACGTCAAAGTATGACACCCGGTCCACGACAAATCGCAGTGGCTCATTATCATCGTCTGGAACATCAAGGGTCTGCGAGGCGCCGTCCCAGACGGGGCCGTCCTCCTCTTCCAGCAAATAGGCGAGGTGGTTTTCGATCTGGTGCCGTGCCTCTTCGTCTTCCGCCTCCTGATGCAGTTGCAGTAGCGGTGTTACCGCCTTGAGGCTGCAGGATGCGCCCAATGCCGAGGCAAAGAAGTACTGGAAATCAGAATTCGACATTCGCGGCGTGAAGTACGAGAAAGCGCCCGAGATTGTTTTCCAGCTGCCGGCATAGCCGATGATTTCAGTGCTAGCTCGCCAGAAAAAATATCCCTCCGTCTTTGTCATCAGAGGAGGTAGTCGACCAATCTCGCGAAAATTCCCTGACTTGCATGCCCTCAGGATACCTAAGTAGGCCGTCCATGGATCTTCGCTATGAATTGCAGAAATTGGATCAAACTCATCGCCCAGGGATGCATCCACATGAAATCCATCATAGATGTGGGGATTGATGTGTGTCTCAGGCATCAATTCGTCGTCAGATGTTCGAGGTCTTTTTGCCAAGCTTCGATGTCCTGACAGTCCCCAGAGGAAGCTTTCAAATATTGGTCTGGCAATACGTTGTTTGCGGTTGCACATCCGCCTCCCATCATCGGCGTTTTGTGGTGCATCGTCTTGCCTTTGAAATCAGGCGGAGGTTGACCTGGCTTCGTGTTCGCTTCTGTCCATTTCTTCACAGCGGCATCCTTCAGTCCGTTGTCGTCGAAATGGTTTCGACCACTCCTCGCCTGTCTTTCCACACGCGTTCCTGGGGTTCGCGGGCTGGTGTATCTGGATTTAGCACCGCGCGGCACGTCAAAATAGAGGGCGCATGGTCCGTCTTCCGTCTTGTGGACATTCGGACAGCCATCACCGCCTGCCGCGCTTTCTGCCCGCGCCTTCGCCTTGGCGGCCAGCATGTCATCCATCTTCTTCTTGAAGCGCTCGCGCACCTTGATCTGTTTGTCGTTAGTAGCGGGAAGCTCGCTGTGTCTCTTTGCCCAGAAATCGCTTTCCTTCATCAATGGAAACTTTTTGTCGTTCTCGTCCTTTTGCCATTCGTGCAGAGGCTCGTGGCAACATGGACATTTGTCTTCGTCCCAGAGGGCTTCGGACTCGGCGAAAGTCTGCGTCTCCGGCGCTGGGGCTGGAGGCGTCGAGGGAGGGTCGGATGCATGATTGCTGGTGGTAATGTCCAAGTGGCGACAAACGTTCTTGCCCTCATATTTGACGTCCATGCACCACGATTGGAAGTAGGTCTTGCCTGTGATCTGATGGGTGATCACGGCTGCCCCGAAAGTCCGTGTCGCGGCTTCATTTCCCAGAACGGATTCCTTGTAATACGACCTCTGTGCCAATGCCGCGCCTTTGCCGCCGATCTTTACCGTTGATGAGCCTGATTTGAGTGTGTTCGAAAACGAGGTGTTTGGGTACGGGATCGGAATCGGCCCGGCTGGTGGCGACGGTGGCGACATGCACACGTCGGGGAAGCGTGCGATTGATTTGTTCATCCCGTTCTCGGCTGCAATTTCCCACTTTCCGGCAAAGACATTCTTTGTCATCTGACGGTCCTCATGCTGAGACCACAGCGGCGGCACGACCGCCGAACGACATCGAGCTGCCGTGCAGTGCGGCGAGGTCGCCAGGCGCATAGGCGCGCCTGAAGGCCTGCTCGGCCCAGGCGAACTGGATCAGGCCAGCCGCCGATCCGCAATCGCCCATACAGTCCGCCGCGTGCCACAGCGGTTGTTCCGGACGCGTCTTACGCATGTTGCGCATTTGCGCCAGCACCAATTCCTCGAATGCGTAAGACTCGCCCCCGACATCGCTGATGCGGAAAGCAACTTCGTGCAGATGGGCGCCCGCCTCGCGAAGTGCGGCTTTCAGCGCGGCGCTGAGACCATCCGCTCGGAACGGCTCCTCGTTGCCTGCGGTTGCCGTTTCGATGGCCAGGCCCAGCCCTCGCAATCGCAAGGCCCCCTCAAGGATCGGACGTTTGCTGACGACCAGAATGCAGGCCGCCTCACCGGGGATGAGGCCGTCCGTCACTTGGCTCGTCTTCAATCGCATGCGGCTGTCGAGCCAGCTGAGCGAGCGAGCGTCAATCAGGCTGTCGATCGCCATGATGAGGCAGGCTTCCGCATTGCGCTCGTTCAACAGCTTGCGCGCCTGTTCTATCGCAACAAAAGCCGAGATTTGGCCATGGGTGATCTGGAATGTGCGCGATCCCACTAATGGCTCCCCTCCGCGCACCGCAAGCCCGGACAGAATGCCATTTATGCGGGCGCCGGGCATGCCGGCGTCGCGCGTACACAGGAGGAACGGCATCTCGCCCCAGGGAAGCAAGGCCGCAATCTTTTCATCGATATGCTCGACAGCGAGTCGGGCTAGAGCCGTGAGACGGCTCCGGCCCCGCGTTTCAGCCGGAACAGCCTCGACCCTGGCTCCGCGAAGCGGCTGCCCATTGATGTCCCGATACAACAACTCCTGGAATACCGAGATACTCGCCCGCATGGCGGCGGCAGCACTTTCGGGCGTATAGCCGACAGGGCAGACAAGACTGACACAGGAAATCGCCGTCATCTTTTTTTCCGCATCCCGGCCAAGGCCGCCACAGCCTCCTTCAGCCCAGCGTAATGAGGCTTGAGAAAGATCGGCTCCCGCTCCTTTCCCACCTGGACCTGGAGCAGTTTCACAAACTTCCGAGGCAGCTTTGTGCTTGCTCGTCCGACCAGCACTATCCTCCTCTCATGCGGCAGCATGGTCAGCGTATCCGGCGCCACCACCTTGTGCTCGGTCCTGTCATGGAACATGAACCGTACCGCAACTGACATCGCTGGCAGCTTCACCTTGAACTTGCCGCTTTCGTTCATGCCGAGGCAGCCGAAGATCATGCCTTCGCCAAGCTTGTCCAACCATTGGTCCTGGGGCGCCGCCTGAAAGTACCGGTCGTCAAAATCTTGCGGCAGGAAGGGCAGGACGTTCTCCATCCAGTGCTTGTCATAGGTGCCGGCATAGCGCGCGCGCTCCTTGGCAAAGCGCGGCACCGGCCCGAAGCCGATGGCGCGCGGTCGGTCGTTCCAGATGCGCATTCGCGATTGCGGGTGCTCGACGCTGGGCAGCAGCGTGCCATCGACATTACTCTGGCCGACAAGGTAGCCGCTGCCGATCGGGTTGACCGCGTCGCTGCGGTGCTTCGCTGGATCGGGATCGGTGCGGTCGGTGCCGCCGAAGGCAAGGTGCCACGCAAGCGGTATTGAAACGAACGGCGTCGGCCGCGAAGCCTGGATACCGAGCCCGCCTCGGAACCAGCGTCTCTGTCCGGTGACTATCGCGCGCTTGTCCAGTCCCGGTCCAACCAGGCGCACGTCGATAGCTTCCACCTGCCTCCCCTGCGGGGCGACGGCCATCGCATCGAGCAGAACCTCGCATTTCGGCTTGACGGGCGCAAAGTCGGTCTCGACGCGAATGGAGGTGACCTCCGGATCGCCATAGTGAGTATCAGCATAGACGAAAGGCGACTGCTCCTTGCTGGGCGTGCAGTTTCCGTCGGGATCGACATCGAACGTGGCACGAATGACAGCCACACAATGTTTCACGCAATCCTTATCCTGGTAAGGAAAGGTCTCGGCGAGAAACGGTGTCGTGTTCTGGCTGACGAACATCAGACTTGCCTCTCCCAACTGGCGGCAAAGATTTGCTCCAGCGCGGCTTGCGGCGACAACGGATCAATGTCGAAAATGTCGGAACCAGCCGTCCACATCACCACACCGCCGATGAGCTCTTCGCCCGGTTCAACCTGCGGTGCTGGCAACGCAGCCAGCGCGCCCTCCAATTCATCCGGCGTCAGGTCGCCGCCTTGGGCGGCGATGGCCACGATTTCGATCTCACCAAACCATGCATCGGCATAGGCAAGCTCGACGGGAGCCTTGGAAAGCTGCGCGACGACACTCAACGGGAACTGCCTGCCAACTCTGTCGGCGCTCTGCACGATGACGCCTGCCGATGCGCCAAGAAATTCCGGACCGCTCAGGAACCGCAGCGCCGTGCCGCGCGGCCAGGATTCCGAGCCAATAAGCGGGACGACATGCTGCGCCAGCCAGCGGTCCCAGGCGCGAACAAAATCTCCCGGCAGCCGCCGCGTCACGAAATCGCCGGTGGCGGGCATTTTGCCGTAAAAGCCGGGCAGGATCATATCTGCGGCGGACATGAAAATTTCTTGAACATCTGCAGGTTGTAGGGATTTTCGACGCTGGCAGCCTTGAGTTGGAAATCGGCGTACATGCCTTTGGTGCCCAGGCGCAGGCTGTAGACGTCCGACAGCGACGTGCCGGTGAAGCGACCGCTGCGCAACATTCTCAGCCACGCCCAGCTGCCGGTCTCGTTGAGCAAGATTTCGGGCGAGCCATCGATCGGCTGGAAGGCAAGCGAGATGACCCCTGTGCCGTCCTTGCCGGGCCACGTCATCGGCTGCGGCCTCGTTGCATTGTTATAGTAGACGAGGTTCTGGCCATCGAGGTTGAGCGTCACGCGCGCGACGTTGGGCGACAGGTCCTTCGGTTCGAGCGTGAAACTCATCAGCGGGCCTGTACCGCCGGGAAAGAGATCGTCGCGGATCCGCCTTGCCTGTTCGAACGCGGCCAGTGCCGAAGGATCAAGGCCGAAATCGGCGCGCCATTCCCATGGCTGCGCTGACGTGTCGACATAGCTGATCAGATGGTCGTTGATGAAGGTGTCGATCAGCCCTGCCGGTCCGAACAGACGGGCGAAGTCGCGGACATTGACGTCGACGGCGCTGTCGGGGCTGAAAGGATAGCGGTTGTTGAGTGCTGCCTGGCAGAACGGCAGGATATCGGCTCGCCAGATGGCGTTGAGCTCCGAGGTGACCGCCTTCTGCGTCAGGCCGCTGGTATCGCCGGCAATGCCGCCCAACCAATCATCGATTGGGTCGGGCAGGATCTGCGCCTGCCTGGCAACCGCTCCAGTCAGTTCGGCGAGGCCGCCCTGCTTCTTGATGGCGTCCTGAGGATCGGGATTGGCCGTCACCGTCTGCAGCACGTTGGACAGTGCGGTGAGCGCGACAATGGCGGCGTCGAGCGCCGGCGGCTGGCCGTCGACCTCGGCGATGGCACCCTTGAGCGGCTTGAAATGCTCGGCCACCAGACTGCCGGTAAGATCCACCTCGTCGGCGGAGCCGGCACGCGGCAAAAGCTTTGCTCCGGTTTTTACGATCTTGCCAAGCTTGCCCAGCTTGCCAAGCAGTTTCGAGCCACCTGCCGCCGCTGCCTTGTCGTTTGCCGGCGCTTCATCGGATCGCGTAAGCTCGGTCTCCTGGACCACCGCGGTGACCAGGCGCTTCAGCGCGGAGTCGGCACTTGAAAGATCCTTGAGGTTCTCACTGGCGACGTTGAGATCGGTCAATGGCGCAAGCCTCATGTCGCGCAGGAAGCTGTCCCATTGCGCGATGTAGTCGTCGTAATAAAGCTTCAGAATATCTTCTGACAGCGCTGACACCGAGGTTTCGGAATTTTCCGAGCAACCGCCGGCGAACACCGCTCGATCCAGCGCCGCCTGGGCGGCAACATCCTCGACCCGGTCAAGGATGGCATCGTGGAAGCCCGAATAGGTGAACGCGCCTGAAATGCCGACGCGCAGCGTCTTGTTGGAACGGCGCGCAAAAACCTTGGCGCCGTTGGGGCCGGCGAAGTTGGCAGGAATCCATTCCTTGAGCACAGTCACCGCCGGATCGGCCAGCAATTGTTTATAGGCACGCGCCGGCAAGGAAATCGTGCAGACGGTTTTCAGTGCCTCCGCAACCAGCGCCTGGTCCGGAGCGATATAACTGGCGTCAACCGCCATGCGACGGATCGCGGCAAGCTGGTGCTCTTCGGCGTCAGCTGTCGGAAAGGGGGCAGCCGCGGCGAATTCAGGCAGACTGTTGACCCACCAGCTCTGGGCGAAGTCTGGATCCATCTGAGAAAGGCCGGTCATCATGCGATAGGTCTTCAGCGCGCCAAGCATGAAGTCCGGATCGCGGATCTGCCGCCACATCGTCGCCTCGAGCAAAGCGACCATATGCGGCTCGAGAACGTTGCGCAGAGCGTGGTCGTAAGTGTCGGCCTGCGCCCGCAGCAACTCCGCCGATGCCGATGGCCCCAGCAGATTCTGGGCATTGCTCGGCGGTGCCGTTTGGGCATTTACGACCTCGGCCATCGCGTTGAGCGCGCCCTCGATGGCGGGCTGCTCCACCGATGCCGGGCTTGCGGCTGCCGCGGTCAGTGGCGCCTGCAGCGCCTCGAACTGGCTCGCCTGCGCTGTGATCGCATTGCGGTTGTCATAATAGGACCAGGTGAACATTGCGCCGGCCAATAAAGCCACGGCGGCACATGCTGCCGCGGCGCCACGCCAGATCCAGGCGCGGCGGCGTTGCGCCAGCGGATCGAAGGTGCCTAGGCCGGCTTCCTTGAAGATGACTTCTGTGAGCAGGTTCTTTAGGAAGAAGCTGCGTTTTTCGACACGCGGCGCGGCCAACGCCCGGCGCGGCGGAAGGCCGAAGGAGGCAGACAGCGCTGCGGTCAGCCGATCGATGGGCGCCCCTTCCTGGGTCGCCGACGTCAGATAAAGGCCACGCAGCCAGGCGGCCTCCTCATACCGGCTTTCGCCGAACATCGCCTCGATCAGTACCTGGATCGGCTCGGACAGGCTGGCGAGTTGGGCGGGAAACCTGAAGATTTCGGCGCGGGCAGCAAGCTTGTCTTCGTCCTCCAGCCGGGGCACCAGCCGCCGCTCGAGCTCGGTTGCTAACGTCGCGATTTCCCGCTCGATGGTCTTTGCATCGACATGCGCGTCGAGTGCGAACGTAGTCCCCCAGACCTGCTCGCGCGCAGCCGTCGACAAACCGCCGAAGAAAGCCTCGAACCCCTTGATCAGGTCGGCTTTGGTCAGCATCAGATAGACCGGAAGGCGGATTTCGAGGCGGTCGTTGAGCTCGGCCAGCCGACGGCGGATCTTGCGGCCATGCGCCTTGATGGCGTCGTCGCCCTCCGAAAGCACATCGATCGAAAGCGCGACGATCACACCGTTGAGCGCGCGACGGCCCCGGTGCTTCTTCAAAAGGTCGAGGAAGCCCAGCCACTCCACTGCATCGACGTCGGGTTGGCTCTCCTGTTGGACATAGCGGCCTGCAGTGTCGATCAGAACCGCACTCTCCGAAAAGAACCAGTCGCAATTGCGCGTGCCGCCGACCCCTTGCAGGTCGTCGGTCAGGTCGATCGGAAAATTCAACCCCGACTGGCGCAAGGCCGTGGTCTTGCCGGTGGCCGGCGGTCCGACGATCACGTACCAGGGCATCTCGCGCAGGAACTTGCGACCGCCCAGTTTGCGGCGCTTCAACTCGGCCATGACCTCGCCGAACTTGGCTCCGACGGCAGCGACATTCTCTTCGCCGGGGCTGAGTGGCTTCTCTACCGCCGGCGCGGCGATTTCGGCGACGAACATACGGTTGGCACGGATCGCCCGACGCTGGGCGGCGATCAGCCAGATCAGCCAGAAGATGACCAGCAGCGCGATGATGACGATGCGCACATTGTCCGAGGCGAAAGGGTCGTAGGGTCCGACCCTGACGATCGGCCCGAATACCCAGATCACAAAGCAAAGCAGCGTGATGCCAACCAGTGTCCACAGCCAGCGCGATGTCAGGACCGCCCAGAGGAAGCGCAGGATGAACATCTCACAGCCTCTTTTCGACCAGCACCTCAACGCGCCGGTTCAGGGCCCGGCCCTCGCGCGTGCCGTCGTCGGCCACTGGATCCGTGGCTGCCCGGCCCTCGGAATGGACGCGTTCCTGCGGCACTCCGTTTTGTACCAGCATGTCGGCAATGGTCTGGGCGCGAGCCTCTGACAGTCGCTGGTTGGTCGACAGCGGATTGGTTTTTTGCAGAGGGACGCCGTCCGTATGTCCGACCACAGTGATGTTGCCGATCAGGTCCTGATTGGCCAGGATCACCTTGGCGATCGAGCCGATCAGCGGCTCGAATCCTTCCGTCAGTGTTGGCCGCGACGACTGGAACAGTTCGGGATTGGAGGCCTGGATGACCAGCTTGGCCAGCGAAACGCTCTCCGTGCCGCTCAGAGCCGATCTGAGATTGCCCGGCGCGCCGGCCTCAAATACGGGCAGCAGCGCGAAATCCACAGTCTCCGGCGGCGGGACATCGACGGTTGGCGATACGCGGCTGATGTCGCCACGGGTCGGCGGCGGCAATGCGCGGACCAGCGCTGAAAGCTCCACCGCCTGGCTGCTTAGTCCCATCGAGAGCCCGACATAGGTCGCGGTGGCGATGACCGCCGCGGCCAAGGCCATCACCCAGATCGGAACGATGAAGCGCTGCGGCTCGTCGGATGCGATGACGCCTTTCCAGTTCGGCGACAGCGGTCCATTCTCGGCGTCGGCATCGCGCAGGAAACGTGCCGCGGCCACACGAACGGCATTGAGCGAGCGATCGCCCGACCGGCCGGGCACGCGATACTTGCCGCGAAAACCGAGTGCCAGGCAGTCATACTGAAGTTCCAGCAATTCGCGATCGCGGTTCGGATGGCGTCCCAGTTCGTCGAGCCGTGTGAAGAACTGCGTGCCGGCGTCGACGTCGCCGCGCAACATGACCACAAGCGGCTGACGCGGCCATGCGCTGGCCCCGCCCCAGGGCGTGTTCAGGGCCAGATCGTCGAGCAAGGCCGCCACCACCCATGCTGCCTGATCGGCCCGCTCCATCGATGACCCCGCCGCCATTGCCGTGTCGCGTGCCCGAACCAGTTCTTCGAGCAGCCGGGTGCGTAACACTTCCGGATTCTCTGGTGGCAGCGCGCTTTCAAGCTCAGGCGCAAACTCGAGCAGGGGCGCAAAGGCGTTGACAAGGCCGTTCGGGTGGGTGCGCGAGCGTTTAACCGGCCCGCCCGGCAAGGATGGCGCCATCGGTCGCGGCATCGGCGTGCCGGTCAGCCTGATGCGAGTGCGTTCGCGATCCTCCGACAGTCCGAAAGGATCATCCCGGCTCATGGTTTCACCTGTTCACCGAATAGCAGTCCACCTGCGGTTCGCTCGGCAGTACACCCGAAACGCCAATAACGAAGCCTGGGGCACCGAGCAGCGATGCCCAGTGCTCGCTTTTCTGGTCCAGCTCAAGGCACAGCCGATCGCCGTCGTAAGGAATCTCGCGCGGTTGCGAATGAAGCGGTTTCAGCGGGATGCCGGGCAGGCGGGACTTCCACAGGCCCTCGAACTCATCCGCCGAGCCCACGGTCGCCTGGTTGACGAATATCTTGCGTAGCGCGTCCTCCGACAGTTCCGAACCGACCCGGATGACGATCCGGCTGGCCACCAGCAGCTTCGGATTGTCGATGCGGATTTTCCAAACATTGGTCGAATGGCGCATGACGGGCAGCGCGCGCGATTTCGGCTCGATGTAGCGCAGGCTCAGGATCAGTGAGCGCAATGCATCCGCCAGCGCCGAAAACGGTGGGCCGGGCGCCATGTGATCGTAAGCCGGCAGTTCGCCCAATCGCCGCGCGCTCGAGCCGTAGGTCGCCATCGAACCGGCAAGCCCGGCCAGTTCGAGGTAAAGTTCGGCCGGATGGAAGACATCCTGCGCCAGCATATGGGCCAGTCGCGGACGCGCCGCGTTGGCGAGGTTGAGCATCAACAGGTCTTCGACGCTGCGCCCTGGCCCGCCCATGACCATCTTGCCAT
Organism: Mesorhizobium sp. M0800; assembly: GCF_040320095.1. Classification (NCBI taxonomy): domain Bacteria; kingdom Pseudomonadati; phylum Pseudomonadota; class Alphaproteobacteria; order Hyphomicrobiales; family Phyllobacteriaceae; genus Mesorhizobium; species Mesorhizobium sp. M0800. Next base: position 125,410 of record NZ_JAMYOZ010000011.1, on the reverse strand, counting down.
GCGCCTCGGCGATCTGGTCGAGGCCTGTGACAACTTCCAGAAGCAGTTGCCGGTACCAGGCCACTGCACCGGTAACCAATGCCGGTGGCAGGAACGTCTCGTCCAGCGAAACGCCGCCATCGGCACGAACCCCCTTGATGTCGGCTATCGGCAGGGCGGTATAGCCGCCGACCGATTTGGCGGGTGCAAGCAACAGCGATTGCGGCCGGGCGATTTCGATTTCTTCCGGGTCTGAACCGCCCTGGACGGCATCGCGCACCGAAACGATCCGTCCATGATAGCGCGCACCGCTGGGTGGCGCGTGCGCCGGATCGAAGCCAATGCCGCCGGCCGGCTCGAGCGGCAAGGCGACCAGCACCGGGCCGGCGCCTGTATCCGGGGTGACCGGCAGCGGACGCGGCGCGTCCATAAGATCCGGAATGGAGAAGGGGGTTCCGTCCGGGAAAATGCCTCGTGCAGACAGGATCGAGATCTGGCCGGCATCGAGCAATGCCTTATCCAGGGTCAATTGCTGAAAGCCGAACGTATGCAGCTGGCCGGCCTGCAACGCGCCGCGCACAGTCGCCTCGAAGAAACGATCCTGCTGCTGGAAATGCTGGGTCCGCAGAAAAAGGCCCTCGGACCACAGCACCCTGTTTGCATCGCTCATCCGGCTACTCTGCATCGAGCTCCCCTTGCCTTGGCCGTCAGGCGGAAATGCCGCCGCTGCCGAGTGTGACATTGATCGTAAAGTTTGCTCCGGGCGAAACCGATTTGGTCGTCCGCCAGTTTCGCCCGCCAGGCTCACGGATAAGTGCAACGAAGCCCAGCGCCGTCGCATCCGGTTCAACTGTAATGGTCTTGGTCGCGGTTTTTCCAGGCCCGACGGCAATCTGGTCGGACCCGATGAGATCGCCTGCCAGTGCCGAGCCGGCATCCCCCTGCAAGGCAAAGTAGTCGGCGGAGTTGAACTTACCGGTGCTGCGCAGCCGCGTGACCAGCACCGTCACTGGCCGGTCGCCGCCGCCTGGTCCAGGGTTCATGCCGGCCGCTCCTGTCAGCTTCACGGTGATGACCGACGGTTTTGGCGGCCCGGCGCTTTGACAGGCCGTAAGCAGCCCGGTCGCACCCAAGGCAACGATAAATTCGCGTCGATCGATCATGTCTTACTCCTCCTCATATGCATCCCGAAAATCGGCGCCGATTTCGCCGAGAAAGCTCTTTTCCGCGCTCTCGGCGATTTCACGATGGCGTTTCTGGTAGAGCTCCCACAGCTTGGCGCCGCGCCCGCCCGACAACAGCGTGCCGATCGCGGAACTCGATTTCAGCTCTTCTTCGATGGCTGCCGGCTCAAAACGGTCGACCATCCGCCGCAAGGCAGCCTGCACGCCGCGCCAGGCGCGCACGTGATGCTGTGCCAGATCGCGAACCGCATCCGCGATAGCCGCTTCGCCGGCGAGAAATCCGGGGCTGCGTTCGGCGATAAGCGTCACGATTGCGTCGTCGACCGTCGGCAGAAACTTGAGTGGATTGACCTCGGAGGCCCCGACCATTGTCTGGGCAACGCGGGCATTTCCCTTTTCTTCGGCACGCTTGCGCAGCAGCTGCATCAATCCTTCCATCATAAGCCGGTATTCGCGGCCGAACTTTTCCATCTCGGCGACGGCGTCGCGCCCGGGAAAATCGGCTTCCGCGACACCCATACCGCGCAGGAATGCGCTGCGAAGCGCCATGTCGGCGTGCTGCCTCGCAGGCGGCTGGCGGGCGGGGCTGGCGGCTGCGCCTGCCCGTATTGGGGGAGGGGCATCTGCCCCTCGCACGGGCACGTCCCAGGGATTGGCCGCTTGCAGTGGCTGGGCGTGGCGCTCGCGCTGCCCGGTTGAGCTGGCGCCGCCTCCCGGGTTGGGCGCTGCGGCTGGACCAAAACCGAAGTCGTCGTTGAATTCCGGCAGCTTTGCCGTCGCAGGCTCCGTAGCGCCGTTGGGGAACGACACCGACTCGAGGCCAAATGGGTCTGTCTGCTTGGGTGCGCTGGCTGGTTCTGGATAGTTTGCGGTGCCTTTGGATACTGGTGTTGCGATCGGATCGAGGCTGAACGGGTCGTCGAAAGCAGGCGAGCTGCGCTGTCTGGAATTGGCGCGTTCGAACGCACCCGGGATCGGCTGCTCGAACGGGTTCGGCAGCTCGGCTGGACGTGGCCGCTGCGGCTCTTCTTCCACGGCGGCTGAAAAGAAATCGTCACGGCCGATGCTGACCGGCGCCCGAGACGCCGGCGGTGAGCGCTCCGGAACCGGCGCTGCGGCTGCTGCTGTGGCTTGGGCACTCGACGTCTGCAGATCGACATGCACGATGTAATCGCCCAGTCTCAGCCGCATGCCATTGCGAAGACGCGTCGACTTGCCTGCGCCGAGCGGGCTGTCGGAGTCGTCTATGAACAATCCGCTGCTCGACGTATCGGTGACGAAATATCCGTCGCGCCCACCAGTGATCCTGCAATGGGCGCGTGAAACGAACATGTCGGGATCATCGATCTGCCAGCCGGCGTCCGCGCTGCGGCCGATCACCAGTTCCCCCTCGTCAAGCCGGGTCTGCCGTACCGCCTGGGTGCGTGGCCCTTGCTCCAGCGTCAGCAGCAGACTCATGCCGCGACCTCCGCCCCTTCGTGCCGCCAGCCGACTAATGTCCGCAGCCGCATGTCGTCAGCATCGCCCCTTTCAGCGGGCCGCGCAAGCCACGCGGTCCGGGCGAGTTGCACGGTTCCAATACGCGGCGGCGGAACGGCATCGCGCGCCAGCACGATGCGCAGATCGACGTCGAGCGATGCGCCGACCATGTCGCTAACGGCTTGCTTGAACAATTTGAGGCGTTGACCGCCCGGCAGGAACGCCTTGAACTCCTCATAGCCCAGCGGGCCGACGCGGAGCTCGATCCTGCTTTGACGGTTGAAGACGCGCGGACCGATCGTCGCTCCCCGACCGAGCCCTGCGTAGGCTTTGCCAACGCGGGTCTGGAGCGCGGCTGGTATGGTCATCCAGGCAGCGATGAACTCCCTGATCTGGACCGGCACCTTGAACGCCTCAGCCAGGAACAGCGTCAGCCGCTCGGGGCCGTCGACCTGATTGGCAAGCGAAGCGGCCTGGCGCAGCTTCACTGCGTCCAGTTCGGGGTTGTGGGTGCCGGGAAGCCCTATTCCCGCCATGGCTTCAAGCATGGCGCGAACGCGCCCACCTACCGGGCGCTCGACCTGAACCGCCGGATGCGCATCCGCCCACGCCCTGTAATACAGCGCAATCATGCGGTTCTGAAGAATGTTGACGAAGTCCATGAACGTCGTATCGCTGGTCTGCTGCGCATCGGCGCCGGTGAACCAGCGTTGCGACAGGCGATCGAGTACCCAGCGCGTCAAATGCAGGGGCATCGGACCTTCAGGTCCCATCAGACCAATGTTTGCGACCGTGACCCGAGCGGGCGCTTTGTCAGTCGCTTCGCGGAATTCTGCCAAGTCCTTGGCGAAAAAGCTGAGACGGACATGCTGCCCCAGCCGCGAGGGCTCGCGCTCCGGCGGGCCGGAATAGCCGAACAGCCCGCCTCTTCGTTCGAGTCGCCGCAACAACTCGAAGAAGTCGAATGCATCCGACAGCTCTTCGGACCGGCCAGGCTTGTCTAGATCAGGTAGCGATTGCCGGGCGTCATCGGCCATGGCACATCCTCCTGCTTCTGCAGCAGCCATGTGCGGGTTCGCACAAAGCCGTTTATTCCGGCATGACGGGCAAACAGCCGTGCCAGCAAGGCCGAAAGCAGCAAGGTGCTCTGCCCCGCCAGAACCGATTGATCGACATGCAATGTCACCTCCGTGCCTCGTCCGAAGCACATCGGCCCATCGATCTGTAGCCGTTCGATGACCGACCGGGAGTCGATGCGCACGATCGAGTGCACATTCCGGGCGAGGCTCGGGTCTCCCCTGTCGGCGTAAAGCTCAAGCAGCGCATGCAGCGGATCGACGCCGCGACCTTCCTTTGCAAGGCTTAGAAAGTTGAGCGCGAGCTGCGCTACAAGCCGCCAGGCGAGATTGTCGGCTCGCGATTCACCCGCCGCGCCCGCCGGCAGCGCTGCGGGGATGGCTGGGCGAGGCGGGCGCAATGCGCCGAGAAGCCGGATCGTCTCGACCGGATCGCCGGCTTCCAGAGTCAAGGTAGGGTTGTCGTCAAGAATCGGCAGATCGCGGTTGGTGCAGAGCGCCACGACGTCGACGCGCTTCAGCGGCCGGTTCGGAGGACTTTCCGCGGGACGCGAAATCGCCAGGAAAACGTCGTCGCCCGTGTATGAAGTACGGGTGAGGCCGTCGCGCCGTTCCTCCTCCGTCGGGCGGCGTGGGCGCCGTTCGGTGGAATAAACCCAACCGCTGCCGCGGTTCTGTCCCAGGCTGAAGAGCTCCGGGATTGCGGCGTCGCTCCCCTCACTGTCGGCGTCCTCGACGCGGATAACCCGATAGATTTCGAAGTCCCGCGCTCTCGTGCGGTCGGCATGCAGCACCTGCCGCGTCTTGCGTGGATCGAGCTCGACGACGTTGCACTCACGTTCGAACAGATTGATGATCGGCGTTGCGAAAAGTTCAAAATCGGCCGCCGTCACATCGGCAACTTCAGGCACCGGACGCCTGAAGATGAAGATGATCTCGAGTTCGGCTGTGCATGTGCGCACGATGGGCTGCAATCCCGAAACCCGAGCATAATGAAAGCGCTCCGGCATCATGAAATATTCGCGCAGAAGACGGTACCCTTCGAAGGTCGGACGTGTACGAGGCATCAGCGCCTCGTCATCGTTGATGCCGACCATTTCAGGTACCGGCAACGGCGATATCGGGTTGGCCTTGCCTTCCGGCCGTGCACCAACGGCCGCGCAGGCGCCGAAAATCGCGTCGAAAAGCAGTGGTGCCTTGGTGCGCGCGGAAAAGTAGAGATCAAGCCGGTCGAGCGACAGTTCGTCGAGCTTGCCTTTTCCGGTACGAGCCAGCGTGATGCGAAGCGCCGCCTCGCCATCCACACCGCCGATCCGCGCGATGCCGGCTGCAGCCAAGGCGCTGCGATCCTGAAAATAGCCGACCGAGGTGATGGCAATCGGCCACAGCGTGATGTCCTGGGCGGTGGTGAACGTGCAACGCGTCGACAGGCCTGGCTGGAGGCTGGAAACCAGACGCGTATCGCGTTTGACGACATGGCCCCCAATCATTGTCTGGACCTGCTGGCCGGGTTTGAACACCACCACGGCCGTTGCCGGCGCCGGCGTGACAAGATCGGGATAGAGAACATCAAGGACGGCGCGCGAGAAACGCGAGCGTTCCGCATCGACCTTGAGTCGGGTCCGCGCGGCCAAGAAAGCAACGCCGTCAAGCAGCCGCTCGACGTAAGGGTCCGGACAGGGGACCGTATCGAGTGAAAGGTTGCGCGCCACCGCGGGATGCATGTCGGCAAATTCTGCCGCGAGCGCGCGGATATGGGTCAGTTCCTCCTCGTAATATTCTACGAAGACCCGGTCCATCTCAGGCTTCCCTAAATTCGGTCCGAGCCAAGCCGTTATCGAGATTGATCGTGGTGCGCAGGCGCATGCGTTCGGGCGTGGGCGTCATGATCAACACCGCATCTATCTCGATCTTCAGGCCCACGGTTTTGTCGCCAAGGGTTACCGCAACCTTTGTTGCACTGTCCTTGAGACGCGGCTCGAAGGTGGCAAGCACCGAGCGGATCTCGCGCGCAAGGGCCTCGCGATCAAAGTCGCGGGAAGAACGGCCCGAGAAGGAAGGCACTCCGTAATTGACGACGCTGCGACGCACCTCCGGAAAATCGGCGAGCGACGGTGGGTTGTCCGTGGCCTGTTCGCTTTCAAGGTCGGAAAGAAGCGGAACGGCCTCGAAGCGCTCGGTATTGAACAAAGCCTCGACATCGCGCCGCACGGCTTCCTTGAGCACACGCGCCGACACCACCACGCCGCGGCTTTCGATTTCAGCGCGGTGCTGGCTCTGAAAGGCCAGGCGATGCAGACGCCGCTTCTGGTCGGCCGTCAACTCCGCGTCGGCGTCGATGAGCCGCGCGCTGGCCGCAACAAGATTGTCCAGCCGCTCCGCGCCAAGCTCGTCCTGCAGTGCCTGGCGCAGCCCGTCTATCTCGGAGGTCATACCCGGCAGATCGTTTACGAGGCGGTCCCATAGAGAGGGCTGGACGGCTTCGCGCTTTGCTCGCGAGCTGCCGCTACCCAGCGACTTGTCCGCGCCGGGCCGCCGGGCCTCACTTGCCGACATAGACATCCATTTCGATTTCGTCGTTGTCGTCGTAGACGAACTTTATTTTCTTGTAGGCAAAGCTGACCTCTTCCTCGATCAGGTCCTCCTCATCCTCGGCCTGCGACATGTCGTATTCCATGATCGAGGCGTCGGTGAGTGTGACGACCAGGTAATCCTTGGTCTCGCCATCAATGGTCCGCCGTGCCGAAAACACGACTTCGTCCAGGGCCTTGTTTTCGAACAGCGCCTTTTTCAGGTAGGGCGAGGACTTGTCATAATGCTTGGTGAACTTAATCATACCCAAGGACACACGACCGCGGCGCGAGAGCGAGTTTGGATCATAGGGTGCGATCATCTTGTAATCGACGCCATGGATTTCGATTTCGTCCTCATGGCCATCACGAGTGCTTGGACCTTTGATATCCGGAACCTTTAGAAAGCCATCAATCTTCGTATTTGTGGGCATTGTCTTTCTCCACCGCTTTCAAAAACCGAGATGTTGTTGCTGCAAATCAAGTCTTTACGGACGGAAGTTCCGAAACCAGCCGGAGCGAGGCATTGATACCCTCCAGCTGATAATGCGGGCGCAGATAGAAGCGGGCATTGTAGTAGCCTGGGCGTCCCTCCACGCTGTCCACCTGAACCTCGGCGGCGGCGAGCGGGCGCTTGGCGCGCGCCTTGTCGTCGGCAAAGGCCGGGTTGGCCAGCACATACCGGTTGATCCATTCGGTCAGCCAGATCTGCATGTCGGAGCGCTCCTTGAACGAACCGACCTTGTCGCGCGCGATCGCCTTGAGGTAGTGGGCAAAGCGCGAGACCGGGAAAAGGTAGGGCAGGTTGGCGCTCAGCCGCTCGTTGGCCTGCGCATCGGGGTCGACCAGCCGTCCCGCCCTTGTCTCGTCGTCCTGCAGCGAATGGGCGCCAATGAAGGCGGCGAGATCGGTGTTTTTTCGATGCAGGATGGGCATCAGGCCGAGCTTGGCCAGCTCCGCCTCGCGCCGGTCGTCGATGGCGACCTCCGTCGGACATTTCATCGCTATCGAGCCATCATCGGTCGGGAAGCTGTGCACTGGCAGGTTGAGGACCGTGCCGCCATTTTCGACGCCGCGGATCTGCGTACCCCAGCCATAGAGCTTGTGGCTGCGGTTTATGTTCACGCCCATCGGGAAGGCAGCGTTCATCCAGACATATTTGTTGTGGTCGCCATGCACCTCCTCCTCGAAGGTGAAGCCCTTCACCGGAACGGTATCGGTACCATACGGCAGCCGCGCCAGAACGCGAGGCATGGTCAGGCCGATGTAGCGTGCATCCTCGCTCTCGCGCAGCGACTGCCAGGAGGCATAGGCGGGGTTGGAGACGATCTGCTGCAGGTCCTGCGGATTCGGCAATTCCTGCCAGCTATCCATGCGGAACAGGCGAGGCGAGGCAGCTGCGATAAAAGGCGTGTGCGCTGAGGCGCAGACGCCGGAGATGTTGCGCAGCAGACCGACGTCGCGCGGGTGGTTGGAGAATTCGTAGGCACCGATCACACAGCCGATCGGCTCGCCGCCAAGCATCGAATACTCGTCCGTGTAGACTTTCTTGAAGATCGGGCTCTGATCCCACATCTGGCCCTCATAATCCTCAAGCGTGTCGGCCAGCTGCTCCTTGGAGATATTCATCACCCGGATCTTCAGCTTCTGATCCGTCTCGGTATTGTTTACGAGATACCACAGGCCACGCCATGTGCCCTCCATTTCGCGCACTTCCGGCGCGTGCAGGATCTCGTTGACCTGTTCGGAAAGCATCTTGTCGATTCCGGCAATCAGCGACTTGATCGACTTGATCGCATTCGACGAGATGGTCGTGGTATCGGAACGTGTCTGCGCTGCAAGTGCGAGATTGCGCACCAATTGCTGCAGCTTTTCGCTGTCGTCCTTCTTGACCTTGAAATCCTTCTCGAGGAGCCCGCTGAATTCTCCAAGATCGATGGTTTCCGCCTCGGCGACGGCGGCGGTTTTTTGCTGTTCGGCCATGGTCATTCCCCTGCCTTGTCGTCCGCCAGTGCCTGGCTGGCGATCTGGCCAAGAAGCGGTTCATTGTTCAGCAGTTGCGCAATGCGCTTTTCGGCGTCGACGCGCCCGTCCATGAAGCCGAGAAGTTCCTCGAGTTGGCGGCGCATCTTGAGGATTTCGGCCAATTGGGGCACCTGCTCGGCAATCTTGTCCGGCGCAAAATCGCCCATCTTGGTGAAGGTAAGGTCGAGCGCCAGCTCCTCGTCCCGCTCGGCGCCTTCAGCCTGTGGCAGCGTATTCTTCACGCGGGCTTTCACGCGTGGTCCAAGTGCCTCCATGAAACGCGGAAACCGGTTCGCATCGGTCTCGACCAAGGAGCGGTCCAGCACCGACTTGGCCGCTTCCTTCGTCTGCGAAGCCCCCGAAAGATCGGCCATGACGGCCATGACAAACGGCAGCTCGATTGTCGTTGGACTGCCATAGGTTTCCACGTCATAGGCGATCTGCACCCGCGGCGCGCGATTTCGTTCGATGACCTTGGCTTTGCTTTCGGCTGGCATTGCTTGCTACCTTTCATCCTTCTGAGCCGTCTTCTTGGCATCGGGAACGCCGGCAAGAAGCCGGAACTCCTTCAGTCCCGACGGGGCGAGGTCTTCCATCAGTTCAACAAAATCCATATGCACCATCCGGCGCACACGGCGGGCGAGGTGGGGAATCGGGCTCGACGGTTCGGTACGGTCATAGAAGGCGACGACGAGGTCCAGGCATTTCACCACGTCGTCGCGCGAAGAAATCCGGTCGGGGAGTCCGGTGCTCGAGTCCGCGTAGCTAGCCACACTTGCCATTGTATCGGCTCCATGACCGTTTCGGGCAGGCATTACCGGTTCTGCAGGCGAAGGGGACGGCTTTGCCGAGCCATTCGCCATCGCGCCGGCAGCCGAGTTGCGCTCGAGGGTTGTCAGCAAACGCTGCAGGAACCGTTTTAATTCCGGAATGGTGGTCCCGCCGCTGCCTTCAAGGCGAGCATTGAGGGCTGTCTCGACCGTATCCAGTGCCGCGACCGCCGCGCGCGCATCGGCGATGAGCGACTGCATTTCCTCATTGGCTTGATCCGCCTGTGCCGCGCACCCGGCACGAACCCGGTTCAACAGTTGTCCGTGCGCACTGACAAGCGCTGCCTTTTCGGCCGCATTCAATCCTGACGCTGCTTCTTGCAGCATGACGCGGTCGTCGAGTGCAGCGTGTTCCAGGTCGCGTCCGCTGATCGGCCCGATCGAGCGTGGCGCAAAGAAGGTCATTTGACGCAGGTTGGCCAGCAGCCCGTCCTGACCGTTTTGAAGATCGAGCAGCGCGTTGATGCGGCGTAAGGCGGCCTCGCGAGGCGACGTGTTGGGCCGCAGCGCCGGGTGCATGGATTCCCAATGCTGGTCGAATGTCCGCCCAATAAGCGTCAGACCCTGCGCCAAGCCGGCCAGTCCCTGCTCGTTGGCCAGTGCGCGTGTGACAATGACAATCAGGCGCAGGTCGCGACCACGCGCGCGCAATTCCTCGGCCTTGGTGAGCACTGCTGGCCAGTCGACGGGAATGGTGCTTTGCGAGACCGGCCTGTTGTTGCCGTCATGGACAACCTTGACTTGGGGCTCCGTCAGGCGCTCCAGTTCGTGAAACGCCGGATCGTTACGCAAATCCTCTCCCGACGGAATTTCACCGTCGAGCGGAGCAAGCCAGAGTGCGACGTCGATCACACCGATCCCCCAGTCACCGGCCCTGAGGCCGACCTGCCCCTACGTTATCACACGGTTGCGCTTTTCCACAATTCAGCGAGTGCGGAAAAAATTAACAAAAGCTAATGCAGCCTTGTCTTGATTGTGGAATCCGAAAGGCGTGATTGCCGAGCCCTGGACCGGAAATGTCGTGCCTGGGATGTCAGGCTCGTGGTTGTTTGCAGCCGGCGACGCAGGATCTTCCACCAATGATGGGAGCCCGCATAATCGGGGATCGAAACCTTTGTTCATCCTGTACTTTGTCAAGTGGCTGCTTATGTGGCAGGTTATCGACTTGCAGAGTGCAGGAGCACTTCGATGGAACAGCGCCGGTCATCGCAGAGTTTCAAGCGCAAGGAACTGGTCGGAAAGCTCAATCCTCTAGGGTTGCGCGCCTTCAAGGCAGCGGCCGACAGTGCCAAACTGCGCGGCAATCCTTACGTCGAACTCGTCCACTTCGTCGAGCAGTTGGTGCTCTCCGACCGCTCGGATGTGCAAATGATGATCGCCGATGCGGGACTGGATGCGGGCCGACTTACGGCCGATATGACGCGTGCGGTGGACAAGCTGCCTTATGGCGCAACCTCGATCGAAGAGTTTTCCGACCATATCTTCCACGCCATCCAGGAGGCCTGGAATCTGGCAACACTGGAATTCGGCGTGGAGGAGGTCCGCAGCGCGCATGTTCTGCTTGCTTGCCTGAAGACACCGGTGCTGGAAGGCCTGCTGTCGAAGATCAGCGGCGAGTTCGACAAGATCGACGCCGACGCCGTCGTGGCGCGCTTCGCCGATGTCACGGAGGGCTCACTCGAAGCCGGCGCTGCGCCAACGGTCACCGCGACAGAGGCGCCGCGGCGGGCTTCGGGCGGGGATTCGGCACTGGCCAAATATGCCACCGACCTGACCCAGCGCGCCCGCGACGGAAAGATCGACCCCGTCGTCGGCCGCGATCCGGAGATCAGGCAGATTGTCGACATATTGATGCGACGCCGGCAGAACAATCCGATCCTGACCGGCGAGGCGGGCGTCGGCAAGACTGCAGTCGTGGAGGGTTTTGCTCTGCGCATCGCCAAAGGCGATGTGCCGCCCCCACTGCAGGGAGTGAGCGTGCGCATGCTCGACGTCGGATTGATGCAGGCAGGCGCAAGCGTAAAAGGTGAATTCGAAAAGCGGCTGAAGGCTGTAATCGACGAGGTTCAATCGTCCGAGGCGCCGGTCATCCTCTTCATCGACGAAGCCCATACCCTGATAGGCGCCGGTGGTGCTGCCGGAACCGGCGACGCTGCCAATCTACTCAAACCGGCGTTGGCGCGCGGCGAGCTTCGCACGATAGCGGCAACGACGTGGGCGGAATACAAACAGCACATCGAGAAAGACCCGGCGCTGACCCGCCGCTTCCAGGTGGTAAAGATCGACGAGCCGTCGGAAGGGGTGGCCATTCTCATGTTGCGCGGGGTGGCCGGCGTCCTGGAACAGCACCATGAGGTGCAGATATTGGACGAGGCGATCGACGCGGCGGTCGCCCTGTCGCATCGCTACATCCCGGCGCGGCAGTTGCCGGACAAGGCGGTCAGCCTTCTCGACACCGCCTGCGCGCGTGTCGCCGTATCGCAGCACGCCACGCCCGCCGAGGTCGAGGACATCATGCGCCGTCGCCAGGCGCTGGAGGTCGAGCGCGGCATCATCGGCCGCGAGGCTGCAATCGGCATCGAGGTGGCTGAGCGGCAGGCGCGGGTCGAGGCTGGGCTTGCCGAGACCGAACGCACGCTAGCAGCCGCGCAACAGCGCTGGGAGCGCGAAAAGGCGCTGGTGGCCGAGATACTCGAACTGCGCGCCAGGCTGCGCGGTGACGGCGTGCCTCTCGATGCCGTGGAAGGGCAGGAGGCCGCCACTGAGACAGAGAGCGTGGACCTGCCGGAGACCGAACGGTCCAACGCCGGGACGAAGGTTCCGGCGGGAGGCGGTACTTCTCCTCCCGATCCGGCTGCCGATCTCGCTCGGCTGCGCGAACTGATGAGCGAACTGGCCGAGGCGCAAGGCGAAACACCGCTGATCCTGCCATCGGTCGAGCGCAACGCCGTGGCGGCCGTGGTCCAGGACTGGACGGGCATCCCGACGGGGCGGATGCTGTCGAGTCAGACCGAGAAGGCGCTGCGGCTCGCGGCCACTCTGTCCGAGCGCGTTGTCGGACAGGATCACGCCATGGAGATGATCGCCAAGCGCGTGCAGACCAGCCGCGCCGGTCTCGGCGCTCCGGAAAAGCCGGTGGGTGTATTCCTGCTTTGCGGCCCCTCGGGCGTCGGCAAGACCGAAACCGCCTTGGCACTGGCCGAAACGCTTTACGGCGGAGAGCAGAACCTGATCTCGATCAACATGTCTGAATTCCAGGAGGCGCATACGGTCTCTACCTTGAAGGGCGCGCCGCCCGGCTATGTCGGCTACGGCAAGGGAGGAATTCTCACCGAGGCGGTGCGACGCAAACCCTATTCGGTGATCCTGCTCGACGAGGTCGAGAAGGCGCACCCGGACGTGCACGAAATCTTCTTCCAGGTCTTTGACAAAGGGATGATGGACGACAGTGAAGGTAGACGCATCGATTTCAAGAACACGCTGATCCTTCTCACGTCGAATGTCGGCTCAGAAGTGATCATGGACCGGACACGGAATGGTGCGGTCCGGGCAGGGCTCGACGAACTGGACGCCGCGTTACGCAGCCCATTGCTGAAAGTCTTTCCCGCGGCCTTTCTCGGCCGGGTGGTGACCATCCCCTACTTTCCGCTTTCGGATTCGATGATCGAAGCGATCACCCGTCACCAGTTCGCCAAGATAGCTCGCCGGCTGCGTGCGACCAACGATGCGGAATTGGTAATCGGCGACGGTGTCATGGATCTGGTCAAGGCCCGCTGCACGGAAATCGAATCGGGCGGCAGGATGATTGACGCACTTCTGACCAACACGCTTCTTCCGGAACTGAGCCGCGGCGTGCTGAACCGGTCGCTCGCTGGTGAAAAGATGACGAAGGTGACGGTTGGCGCCTCAGCCCAAGGGTTTACCTATTCGTTCGAATAAGAGCGCGGATATTAGGGGCGGCTCCTTTCGTCAGCTGTGGCGTTAGTCGCTCATGCGGCAGCAAGCCAACACCACCTGCTAGTAAGCGAAGCGGGTCTAATTAATGCTCGTCCGGCAGTATGTCGGCGACAAGCAATGCCTCGGCCCTGTCGGCAGCGGCCAGAAGGGTGCCGTCGGGAGCGGTGATCGCCGACAGCCCGGCATAGCAGAAAAGGTCGTCCGCGCTGCAATGGTTCACTAGGCGATGAAGAGTTGGTTCTCGAAAGCACGGACAGGAATCATCTTGCGGGCAATGAGTTCGGCATGGTCGGTTGCGGGCAAGGCCGGCGGCACGGCGATGAGATTGGAGCCGGCGAGCGCCAGCCGCCGCACATTTTCAGGAAATTCGACATCGTAACAGATGAGCATACCGATGCGAGGCCGCCATGCTCGACGATCACAATGGCTGCTATCCGATGCTTGTCGGGAACAGGTTGCGCCTCCACACCATGGTGGCCTTTATTGGGTCAGTCGGCGGCATTGTCTTGTTCGGTGCATCCGGCCTTGTCCTCGGCCCCGTGGTGATCGCCATCACCATCAGCCTCCTTGACGTGCTGAAGAATCGGTTGACCGACCAGCTCGAGGCGGCGTCGACGCGCCTTACCGAGTTACCGCACCAGTCCGCAAGCTATCAACAGCCGTGGGTCCTCGCCGTGACTTATCCAAGCACGTCGGAGGCTTGTTGGCTCGCGCCCCACTCTCCAAGGGCCTCTCACCTGCTCGACCAAGCTGGCTCACAGTGCGGCGGTGGCATCCGCGGCGCCACGCGGTGCCCTTATTCCACGTGGCGGGCGTTTTTCTGTGGCTATCCAGCATGATCTTAGCAAAGGTTAATGCAATCTTGGAGAGGCGGATTCTATCGTTCGGCTGAGAACATCGAGACGGAGAATTGGTCATGCCGATCCATCGAACAGCCCAGACTGCTGGTATTTTCAATCCATCCGAGCTGGCGCTTCTGGGCCGGGTATTCGATGGGCTCAAGGGTGACTGTCAATCCGAGCATGAGCATGAAGCGCTCGCATCGCATCCTAGCAAATTACATGGCCGGAGTGATGGACGAGGCCGAACTGCTTTCGACTTCGAAGCTGCCGCTGGGCCGATAGGGCGGGATTCACCTCGGCTGACTGGCCTTCAAGCCAATAGTGAACCAGTCTCCTGGCAGACATTAAATCAGGCAAGCACATCAGCCAGGCTGCTGTATTGCGGCAAGCTTCTAGTACTACTGCGTCATAAATTGTGAGCGACGGGGACTGTCCATTGCCCTTATGCAGCACGGACATCGTTGCAGACGGTTGGCCAGGGCCACAGTCAGGCGTCGCCTGAGGGTTGGGATCGAGGTCGGGACGTGCCGCTCTGGTCGGATCGGAGGATCTGCGGGGTCGATAACCGTCGGGAAGACCAGGTGTTTGGCGGCCCTGGGCGCGAGTTGGAGTTGAGGGGGGAATCGTCTCCCTCAGAGAGACCAAGAAGCCATAGGCGGCGATACAGAGGCTGGCGTGGTGGTGGAAGCCCCGCCACCCACGGCCTTCGTAGTGGCCCAGTCCCAGTTCCTGCTTGAGTTCCTGATAGTCTCGCTCGATCCGCCAACGCAGCTTGGCGGCGTCGACCAACTGGGTGATCGTAGCGTCGGCCGGCAAGGTGGAGAGCCAATACTTGCTCGGCTCGACCTCGCCTTCAGGCCACTCGATCAGGAGCCACTCTTCGGCATGAGCCTCGGGCCGATTGTAGTCCCTGGATGCCGGCCGCAAGCGCACGGCGGCGAAGCGGGAATTGAGCTCGGTGTTGGTTCCTTCACGCCAGGCGATCGTGCGCCAAGTCTCGGTGTCGAACTCCTCGGCCAGGGCCTTGGCCGAGATCGGCTTGTGATTGTCGGTACGGCCGACTCGAGACGGCGGCCGACCTCTTCCGCTCCAAGGCTTGGGCGGCAGCGGGCTCTCGCCTGGACGCCAGACGCTGAGTGTGGGCTGAACGCCGACAACATAGGTCAGACCGAGCTCGGACAGGCCCGCGCGGAAACCGCCGTCGGCGCCGTATCCGGCGTCGGCCAGAACCACGCCGGGCGCGACGCCTTCGGCCTTGGCCGTCCTGATCTGCTCGAGCGCGATCTGCGGCTTGGTCCGGAACGTGATCTCTGCCGGAATCTTGGCCTTCTTGCGTTGTTCCGGATTCTCCGCCCAGCTGTGCGGGAGATACAATTCGTAGGCGATCGGAAGCGAGGCTGCGTCATTTGCAATCGATAGGCTAACCGCAATCTGACAGTTGTCCTGCTTGCCCAACTGGCCGCAATACTGGCGCGCTACGCCCACCGAGTGCTTGCCCTTCTTGGGAAAGCCGGTGTCGTCGACGATCCACGCCCGGATCGGTCCACGCTGCTCGATCTGTGGAAGAACCCAGTCGCGAACCCGCGCTAGCAAGGCCGCGTCCGACCGCCTGTCCCACGAAATGCAGCAGAGACTGATGCTTGGCCGACACCCGCGACGGCGCCGTGACGGCCGCCAACGGCTCCACGCTCTTGCGCTCTATCGGCATCAGAAGTCCGAGGCAATAATCCTTCAGCGGCTCAGCTCGGTCGGCATGGCCGATCACCCCGATCAAAGCATCGACATAGGCGTCGAACGCGGCTTCACTCTCGGCTGTCCAGTCGGGCATGGCGGGGCGCTTCCCTGATCACGAAGCAGCACCCTAACAAATCCGCGATCAGCGCGAATCCTCTCGCAGCCGCGACTTTCTGACTCAGTAAGACTAGAGCGTCGGACGTTCAGTTTGAATCGCGAGCGTGGTTCATGATTCACTTCCTGTAGGAGGTGATTTGCCATGCCCAAGCCCTATTCGCTCGATTTGCGTGAACGTGTTGTGCGGTTTGTCGAGGCTGGCCACTCGCGGCGTGCGGCGGCGGCACATTTTGGGGTGTCGGTTTCGTTTGTCGTGATCCTGATGAGGAACTATCGAAAGACCGAGAGCCTGGCGCCCAAGGCCAGCGGTGGCCGCCGCCATTCCAAGCTCGACCCGCATCGTGCGTTCCTGCTTGGCCGTGTGGCCGAGAAGGATGACATCACCATGCCGGAGCTTGCCGCCGAACTGGCCGCTGCTACAGACGTCCAGGTCGCTCCTGCCTCGATCTCGCGCTGGCTCATCAGGAATGGCTATCGCTTCAAAAAAAACGCTGCTGGCCAGCGAGCAAGATCGTCCCGACGTCAGCAAGGCGCGGCAGGAGTGGCAGACCAGGCGCCAGCCGCGGATGCGGCTTGAGCCACATCGGCTGGTGTTCATCGACGAAACCGGAACCACTACGAAGATGACACGTCTGCGCGGCCGCTGCCTAAAGGGCCAACGGCTGCGCTCATTTGGCGGCATATCACGGAATGGGTTTGTAAATTCTTGCGGTAACACCGAGAAAATCGTTGTTACCCCAATCGTCCTTCGAGAATGTCCCCCCTACGGGATGCGAGTGTATGAACTGCAACAGTGTTTGCGTGTTGCTTCAATTTCCGCACAACGTGCAATAATTGCTCCCGTACGAGTTCGACAGAAGGACCACCTATGGTAGAGGCAGGATGGCCTACTGTCCTCGTCTGTTTGAATGAGGTAGATTGACGGTCGGAAAAGCGCGGTCGCGCCAGTTGTCGCACCTCACTAGACGGTTTCGAGCCGGCTGAACCGAACCGGGATGAGTTTCCGGGTCTCGAGCTGCCCCGCCGCGTCCTTGGCGATGACAGTCAGAAACTGTGCTTCTTTAGGTCCCAAAGGCAGAACCAGCCGTCCTCCCGGCTTGAGTTGCTTCAGAAAAGCCGGCGGTGTCTGCTCAGCCGCCGCCGTGACCAGGATCTTGTCGAATGGGGCGTGCTCGGGCCAGCCGCGAGACCCGTCTCCGACACGAATGCCGACATTGGATAAGCTTAGCTCCTGCAGGAGAGCCTCCGCACGGCTTACGAATTCCTCGATGATTTCGACGCTCCAAACTTGCCCGGCGAGTTCCGCGAGGATTGCGGTTTGATAGCCCAGGCCAGTGCCGATCTCGAGCACCGCCTCGTGCGGTTGGGGAGCGAGGAGATCGGTCATGAGAGCGACGATGAATGGCTGCGAGACGGTTTTATCGAAGCCGATCGGCAGCGGCATGTCCTGGTAGGCATAAGGTGCAACCGAGGCTGGCACGAAGAGATGCCGCGGCACTCGCCGCATCGCTGCCATCACCCGCTCATCGAGCGCCGCCTTGCCGAGTTCTTCGCTTGCAAGGTCGGTATGGATTGCAATCATCTCGACCATGTGCCTGCGTAGGACCGCGAGGTGCTCTTCGTTCATTGGCTTCATGACGGTGGGGCTTTCCTCAACCAGCTTGCTGCCGGTGGGCATTATATCCTGTTCGTCACGGTAGCGCCCGCCATCGTTTCCATTACGGGTGCCTAGGGCAAGCATGGGTGACCGTCTTGGCAGGCTATCGCCGGCGGCGACCCTGGAGATTCTGGGCGCTACATCGCCATAGCGGTGTGTCCCACATGCGGCTATCTCGCGCATCAGCTTCGCCAGCACCGGCCGGGAGGGCGAGGCGCCGGAGCCGTGCTCCTGGTGGACGAGGCGGCAGCCAGCCGCCTTGACCTCGTCGACCTGGGCGTCGGTCGCCCGATCCTCGGTCGAGACGCGGGGATCGCCAATGGGCGGCCGATCGGGAGAACTGGACGTTGTGCGTGCATTTGGCCGGTTTCGGGGCCGTTTTTTGGGATTTTTATACACACAAGGAATGTGCCAGAAAACGAACGTGTGAATGCGTCTGGTGAGGCCTCAACGACGCCTGATCAGCCAACCGAGGCTTGTAATCCGTCGCTAATGCCATATCTTATGCACAAGAAATGTGTTTCTGGATATGGCAAGTGGGGCAGGGATGATCCAACCGTTGAAAGTTCCAGTTCAGAACGAACCGTTGGTGCTGTCCTATATGGATCGGGCTGGGAAGATCGCTGTCGCCCAGGTTGCGGATGGATTCGGTATGTCCAAAGGTCAGCTTGCCGAAACGGCGGGTCTTGCGCGGGAAACCCTCTATAGGGCTGAGCGTAGCCGTGCTGCAAAGACGCAAGGTCGCCTTCGTGAAATGCTTGAGATCATCAGCAGGGTGACCGACTGGGCTGGAGGCAAGGAGCAGGCGATGGCTTGGTACCGGGCGCAGCCGATACCGGCATTCGGCGGGCGGACGGCGGAAGCTCTGGTTAAGGAAGGCAAGGCCAGCGCGGTTCGCGACTACCTGGATCATGTCGCCGTTGGTGGCTTTGCTTGAGGTTTGCCGGAATTTGCTACCGCGCCCATGATCCGCGTTGGTCGTTCCAGCCGATCTCAGGGGACGGAGCGGCTATTCGGGGTGCCAGATTCAACGCGAAAGGTGTGCCTACGCTTTATCTGGCGCTCGACATCATGACGGCCGTGAAGGAGGCAAATCAGGGTTTTGCATATCGCATTGATCCCTGCGTGCTCTGCTCATACGAGATCGATTGCGATGACATTGTCGATCTGAGGACGGCGCAAGGCCAGGCCGACGCCGAGATCCGGTTCGAAGATATAGCTTGTGCCTGGATGAATTTTCTCGCGGATGGCAAACGGCCGCCGTCATGGACCATCCAAGACCGCCTCGTTGCTGAAGGCAAGTTCGGCATTCTCGTGCCAAGCTTCGCGCCAGGTGCCGACACATCCGATCAGAACCTCGTGCTATGGAGCTGGGGCGAGGTGCTCCCGCACCAGGTTAAGGTGATCGATCCCGGACGCCGGTTGCCTCGGAACCAATTGTCCTGGAGCTGACGCCGCAAGGGTCGGATCGATCTGCGACTCAGACGATTTACCGCGCCGCCCGCCCGAGCGTGCGTTCCGCGTCATTGGAGTAGTTCGAGGCCTGCTGGACGGAGCGATGCTGCGACTGCTGCATGGCTTCGTGCAACGGAATGCCGCGGCGTGCGGTTTCGGTGAGATAGCCGGAGCGCGGGCCGCGGGCGGAGAAGGCTTGCGGATCGAGCCCGGCCTCGGTGGTGCGCCGCTTTAGGATCAGATTGACGGCCTGCGCCGTCAGGACGCGCGCTTCGAGATTGGCCCAGCGGTCGATGCCGCGAAACACGGCGCCTTCGCCGATCCCGGCGCGCGCCAGCCAGTCTTTCAAAACCAGCACAGGCCGGCCGACGAGCAGCACGAAAGCGTCGCTGTCGGCTTGCGTCGACTTTATGCGGCCGAGCCGGATCGACAGGCATGGCAATTTATCGCCGTCGGGAGCCTTGGGATCGGCCGGAACCGGGTCTTCGTCGACCAGCTGTTCGACGAAGAGCAGAAATTTCGCTGTGACGTCGGCCGCCGGAGGCGGTGATGAGGATCGAGCGATCCCTGACGTCGACGAGACGGTCGCCAGCGCGTGTTTTCAGGAGGGTGGCCAGAACATCGGCGGTCACAGCCTTCTTGCTCTTGCGGCCGCGCGGACGGGCGCTGGCGCGCACCGCCAGTTCAATAGCGCTCCGCAGGCCCGGGGCTGCGAAATTTCCGCGCAAACCGCGCCATTGAGTCAGCGTCGACCAACTCGACAGCCGCCGGCGCACGGTGGACGGCGCATGCGGACCGCTTTTACCCGCAACAGTCCCTCCGCCCTCGGCGCGGCCATGACGGCATCGGACATGCCATGCCCCGGATCGGTTGAGCGCCGGGAAGCGTCCCAAAGGTGGTGGGCGACCAACTTGATCAACAGGGCTTCCGGAGCCGGCCAGGGCAGAGGCTGTCCGGTCGCGGCGAGCGACCAGGCCTCGAGAGGCGACCATAGCGTCGATTCCGTCGGTTGGCCAAGACTTGGTCAAGTCACCATCGATAAGCGGTCATTATCGATAGTGTTGTTTGGCCTCAGCACCATCCTCGGTGACTGTGGCTTTCACTTCCCGATTTCAATTAAAGCCCTAAGGTGAAAAGTCAGCCGATGGTTTTTGCCTTCTCGCTTCAATCGAAGGCGAGCGACGGGCCTTTTGCAAGGCTGTTGGCCCCAGTCCAGATGAACTCAAGATGGTCGCGGCGGTGCCGAGTTCCGAAGGTCAGCGGCGAAGGATCTGCGGACGTCCCGTTCGCGGCTAACGGCTCAGGGCAACTCCCGATACTTGAATCCATCGCGCGGAGGTAATACCATATTTCGAGGTATCCTTACCGAGGCTGCAATGACAACAACCGTAACCGCAAAAGGTCAAGTGACCATTCCCAAACCCGTGCGCGATCTCTTGGGGATCGCACCGGGCAGCCAAGTGGATTTTCGCCGCGCCGCCGACGGCAGCGTGGTGTTGGTTCGTGCGGACGAAAAACGGCCGGCGAGCCGCTTTGCCAAGCTGCGCGGCCATGCCGGCAAGGGGCTGAGCACCGAGGCGATCATGACCTTGACGCGCGGCGAAGCGTGACGCTGGTCGACACCAACGTTCTGCTCGACCTCGTCACCGACGATCAGGACTGGGCGGAGTGGTCGATCGAACAGTTGGAGGCCGCCTCGCTGCGCGGACCGTTGCTGATCAACGACGTCGTCTATGCAGAGTTCTCGGTCCGCTACAGCCGGATCGAGGATCTCGACGCCTTTCTTGACGCGGCCGGCCTCGAGATCGTGACGATGCCGCGGCCGGCGCTATTCCTGGCCGGAAAGGTGTTCACCCAGTATCGCAAATCGGGCGGATCGCGCACCGGGGTGCTGCCGGATTTCTTCATCGGCGCCCACGCGGCGGTCGGTGAGCTGCCGCTGCTCACCCGCGACGTCGGCCGTTATCGCACCTATTTTCCATCGCTGATGTTGATCACGCCAGCCTCCTGAGCGCGCCTGGCGAGGCTCGAACCGCGCCGGCAGGGGAGGGTGCTTTTTAGAGCCCGGACGCTTTGGTCAGGTTGACTCGGTAACGATCGCGGCGGCGTTGGTAATTGCGGGTGTCGGTTTTATTTCCCGATTTCAATTGAAGTCGTAAGCTGAAATGCGGAACCGCCGTTTACACCTTACGGCTTCAAGCGCGAGGAGGGGACCGTCAGAGCCTTTGGTGAGGTCGACGCGGAACCGATCGCGCGCGGCAGCTCGTAAGGGCGGGACGTGCCGGAGTCATGCTCCGAAGTCAGTTCGCAGCCGGCCGAATGCTGCTCGACCCGCGCGCTTCTGTAGCTCGTCCGTCTACGCGCGCATGACCGCTCAGGCGTCACTGTGGTCGACGGAAGGACGATTGTGAGCCTCGCGAGCCATTTGCAGTGCCCGAGTCTCGCAGCTTGTGCCCATCCACGAATTGACTATTTTGCATGACTATGAGCGAGCATCTGGCCTTGGTTCTGACGACAGTTAACGCGCCCTACAGCGAACAGCTCGATGGGGTGGCGCTGGCTCATTGTCTTTCGGATCTAGATCTGGCGAAGCAGTATCCTGGGCAGGTCAGTGCCTTCCTTGGAGAAGTGCCGGTCGAGCAGCAGATGGGGTTCGCCGCCGCGCACCAGATAGCGGTCGATGATCTGAAGGCTTTCGCGGCCCATTCTCTGCCTGGTCCGGCGAGACCTATTAACTCGCTGCTTGATGATCGAGGTCCATAGCCGTCGTCCGTCCGAATGGCGGCGGCTTTTCGCCCTTGCTGCCGATCTGATCGACCAGCTCCGGAAGAAGGCCGGAGGTTTTGAATTCGAATGGTCGTTTGGCGGCGGCACGGCGATGATGATCCAGATCAACCATCGCGAAAGCCACGACGTCGATATCTTCCTCGACGACCCTCAGCTACTCGGCTTCATTGACCAAGAGCCAACAGGGAGGGCATTGCCGGTCGCCGGCAGAGCAACTTGGCCATATTAGGCGTTAGGCGGCGACAGTTCCACGCCGGTCACCTCCGCCGCAGCTCTGACCGTGAGGTGCCGCCGATTCAGCGCAGCGATGATCTCGGCCGCCAGGAAGGCCTTCATCTGCTTGGTATCGGCGTCGGGATCCCCCATGTCCGCGTAGACATTGCCGCTGCCTCTGACGATCTCGTAGGCGTCGGAGGGGTAGGGCAGGGCGATTTCCATCACGCCTGACCCCGGTGCTTCATCGGCTTTGCCAGATCGGCCTTCTGCCCGAAGCTTGCGACCGCCAGCGCGTCCAACATTCTATCCTGCACGGCTTTTGGCTTGCCGGCCGCAAGGCGGCGAAGCGGCGCTGAGGGCGGCGATGGTGCGGCTGCTCGACAGCCGCCTGAGCGCACCGACGGGGCGCTGACCGTCGCCAACCTTGCGCGCGAGGCCGGCGTCAGCCGGGCTACAGCGAACGCGCCGTCGCACTTCTCGCGGAGTTCCGTGCGGCCGAGGCCCGCCAGCGGTGGTCGTCTCCAAGGCCCTCAAGGAACGCGTCCCTGCACGCCCGGCAGCTCCAGCCCGCCGAGGGCCCCGTCGTGACGGGGTTGATCCGGCCGAAGAAAACCAGTGCTGCAGCGAACGTTCCTCGTAATATTGCGTTTAGCCATGAAAGACGACGATTCGCCCAAAGCATGCAAAAGGGGCCCATCGGCTCTCGCGCGATGCAAGGCCTGGAAAGCCTTACGCCAGATCAGTTTGTGAAAAGTCATTGCCCTTGTAAAGCAGGGCAAGCCGGTGAGCCTTCGCGCAAGCATAGGCAAAACAATCGCCGAAATTGAGATCGGCTTTGTGCCCGACTGCTTTGCCGTATTTCATGCTGGCTTCGATCGCCCGGTCGCCGATGTCGCCGGATATCATGATTTCTTTGCCGGCGATCTCGATCAAAAAGGCGTCGACGGTATCACGGGCTTGCGCCAGCATGTTGGCCGTGGGCTTGGCGTTCTTTTTGATGGCTTCGGCCGACGCTCGCGCGAGACCCTGGACTGCCTCGAACCGGACGAGCGGGGAGATATACAGCGGCTTGGTCGCGGCCGCGAGCCGCTTTTCCAGTTCTTCCGCGCCAGGTTCCTCGTTCAGGATGGCAACGATTACCGAGGCATCGACGAACATCAGTCGTCGCTCCACATTTGGTCGGTGAATTTCTTCATATCGAAATCAGGGTTGGCCGGCCCGATCCGCCGCGCCATTTCCTTGACTTTGGCAAGTCTCTCGCGCAGCGGGACGCTGCCGCGGTTGCGCTCGATCTCGTGGCGCAAGGCGGTTCTGACGGCCTCGGTCTTGCTGCGCGCGTTGGTAATGTGCTGCAGCTCGACGGCCATGGCATCGACGTCGGGATCGCGAATGAAGAGCGGCATTTGTATATCTTCCGAGTGATATATGTATATCACATCGGAGATATACTCGCCAGCGAATTCGCGAGCGGCGGTTTTGGTAAGGAGGGGAGGGAGGAATGCAGCTCGCGAAAATCCGTCGGGAGGGTCGGTTCTGGTGCTCAGTCGGGCGGATTGCCAGGACGCCTGACGCAGCCGAACCTTCTTTCGATCTCGTCCGGCCGGTCAGCATGAGCTTTTTGCTGCAGCCTGATATGCAGCTTCGATATCACGATCGTGTGCCGAAACATCCCAGACGGCGTGCTGCGGGGAAGGGGCCATTTATGAAAACCTGGATGGTTGATTTTGGGGTCGTACCAAAGGAGTTAGCATTCGCACAAATGCCAAGCCCGCTGCCCCGGGAAGGTGCAGCGGGCCCTTCAAAATAATGGTCCTGCGATGGCTTCAGCCGATCGTCACGGCCACGTCGATCGAGCTCCTCGGTGGACTGAGACTAGGTGTTCTGAGCGCGGAGATGGCGACCAGCAGCAGCGGTCCTCCGCAAAATCGACCTCGGCCGTTCAAGGAGGGCGGAGCGAAACGACTATTCTTGCACTGCACCCGGCTGACGGCATCACCGTCAACCGAATATCTTTGCGCTCGGACGACTCCGGTCTGTGGAGCAGCACTCGGCGCAGCCGGTCTGCTTGGGAAGATAGAGTCGCGCATCCGCCTGACACTGAAGATGCTCCGGTGAGATGGCCTCGCTGGCCGCCTGAACCGCAACTACGATGCTGACAGTGACGCGGTGCGACACGCCAGGTGCAGGGCTCGGAAAAGCGGCGGCCTCAATGTTCCCGCGAATTTGCTCTGCCACAGCTTCCTTGTCCAACCCGGGCAGGACTACGAGGATCGCCATAGAGCGCCACATGATCGCGATCGCGCCTCACATTGTTTCGGATAGTGCCGGCGGTCTCGACCAGACAGCGATCGCCGCTCCAGACCGCGGCGCGTGCCCTCGAGTTATGGCCGAACCGTGCTTCTCGCGTGTGCGTCGGAACCCGAGGCAGGACAAGTGGGCTTTCCGAATTTTTCAGTAGCAGCACGGCAAATCTCACTTGCGCACAGCGGGTCGAAGGTCAACCACCGCAATTCACCTCGGCGATGGATCGACAGCCGTGACGTCCTCGATGACGAAGAAGCGGTTCGATTATGAGGTGCTCTTTCCTCCCGGCTCAAAGATCGTCGTCACCGGTGGGCTCGACTTTGACGATCACCGGCTGATTTGGGCCAAGCTCGACCAGGTCCATGAAAAGCACTCCGGCTGATTAACCGCCAAGCGGCAAAACTGACGCTCCGCATTGGCCTCTCATGCGCTTCAACGGTCACGTTTCAGATCAGCGACCAACCTTCTTCTATCCCGTCGATTTCTGAGTTGCTCTGTTTGGAGCTCTTGGCCCCGAAGGACCGATTTGGCGGTATTTTCAACCACAACGAAGACCCTGCGCGCGCCAATGGGAAGGTCTTCCGAGCCGTAGTGGCCTACGATCTCAATCGACTGGTATCGAGCGTTCGAGGCGGACGCCAAGAAGAACATACGGCACAAGCGGATCAGACGCCCATGCTTTATCTGCGCGGCGACGCGGACGGCCGCGGAATCGAGGACTATGTTGCTGGGATCGAGGCAATTGGTGCCGAGGCCTTGATAGGTAAGGTCATCAGCGGAGCTGGCGAGTTCATGCCCCTCGAAAGACCGGAGGCATTCGTGCAGGTCGTGCGCGACTTTGCGAAGAGCGCTGTGTCGGCTAGGGCCAAGGCAGCGTAGCGTTGTACTATCCGACAAGCCACAGCGATGTCGTCAGCGCCAGGATTCACTCATGGCGCATAGAAAGGGCCGAGGTTCGCTTGTGGCGAAGCTGACGATCCGTGGTTCCATTATCATCATTATTCATGGTCTTTCTCCGAGAGCAGCCGATATCAGGCCGCTCAGTTTCCGGCGGCCAATCGTCACCCGTCGCAACTGGCTCAGGTGCTTTTGAGCGTGCCGTTCATCCCTTCCGGATAGAAGCCGCCCTTGCTCACTCCGTCCTTGTCGGTGAGATAGACGATCCGGAGCACCTGTTGCGGTGTTCTGGTGAAGGCGATTGCGTCCGGCGTTGAAGGAACGATGTTGGCTTTGCCGTCCACCTGGATCCCTTGGTCCTTATCATCCGATCCGTCGATTTTGTCTCGGGCATCTGAGACAGCGTTGGCGGCCTTCCAGGCTTCCTCTCCCTTCCGGTATAGCGTAGATCGCGCCATTCCCATGTGGTAGGCCTCGACCGCCAGGATGCCTGCGGCGGCGGCGAGGAAGTCTTTGTTTTTCAGAACTGTCGCCGCACCCGCATAGGCGGTGACGCCGACATCCTCGAACAGCATGCCGCCGAGAACGAAGTTCGTTTCGTTACCGAAGGGATCGAAGTCCCGCCCGAGGCCAGCTGCCTCCGTAACCGCCTTGAACCCCGCATCGAAATCTATGGCCGGCCTGTCGACGGCGTTCTTTGCAAGCGTCTTGCGGTAGAATCGGACGTGCGCGAGTTCGTTTTCAGCAACTTCCTGCATGAATTGGCCGATGGCAGGTGTTTCGAAGGACACTTTCTTTCCGCCGACGACATCGCCCGGTTTCGAGCCGGCATCGGCGTCGTCGATACCCTTTCCGGTGGTGCCGCGGAGGTAGTATTCAGCCTCCATATATTCGAGATTGAGCGCAAAACGGAAAATGTCCTCGTCCGATATGTCCTGTGCCAATACCGGAGAAGGCCGCGCGATTCCGCCGAGTGCCGCTCCGGCACCGAGTACGACAAGTCCCTGAAGCGACTGACGCCGGGATAGGTGAAGTGCGCCCTGCATAGCGGTCTCCTATGTTTGTTGATTCAACACCGCTGTCAGCACCGCGGCGCCGAGTGCATTTGCCCGACGATTAGATGGTCCGGGGCGCCAAAATATTCCCGCGTCCCGCTACAAAAGCCCTGCGAAGGGAGCCGGCGTAAGCTCGACGTGGACTGCGTCTACGTGCGCTCGCTCGCCACGTTCAACTGATGAGTATTTTTTCGAACCAGGCTGATTGCGAGCCGATCTAAGACTGATTGCGCGAGGCGGTCACAACGTGCGCCAGCGAAGAGAAACGTATCCGTGAACACGGTGGCGAGCTTGTCCCGCAGCGCCTCGCGAAGCAGCCGGCGTGCGCGATAAAGGCGGGTGCTCACTGTCTGAGGTCGCAATGCCAAAAGAAAAGCCGTTTCCTCAATGCTCATTTCCTCGACGTCCCGCATGACAAAGACGATCCGAAAGGGCTCTGGCAAGCCACCGACGGCTCGCTCCAGGAGGCTGCGGATTTCAGCGAGAGCGGCCGCCTCTTCGGGATCAGGCTTGTGGGCGCTGAACGGAGCGACCATGCCTTCGATGACTTTCACATCGACAGTGGGCCGCCTTTTCCGGCGGCGTCCCAGCGCCTCGTTCAGCGCGATCCGGGTGAGCCAGGTCGACAGCCGCGCCTCCGCGCGGAATTCGGCCAGATGGGTGAAGGCGTGGATATAGGTCTCCTGAAGTACGTCCTCCGCCTCAGTGTCGTCATTCAGGACGGCGCGGGCGAGCCGGTGAAGCCGCTGATTGTGACGCTTTATGATTAACCAGAATGCGGCGGGGTCACGCTGACGCGCGTGTTCAACCAGCCCCGCGTCGTCAAGGTCTTCGATCCTCACTGCCTCGTTGGATCCGGTCGGCTTCATCATAGGCGCTCCAGATTCATCAGCTTACTATGAGATAAGCGTTTTCCGGGTTTCGGTCTGCAGCCCGGTGGAGACTTGGGACTCTAGCGAACCGGAGGTCTGCTCACCACCCAACCGCGACGTAGAACGCTCCACGGCAGTAGGGTGGGGCCGAACCCTTCGGCCGGCTCGGTCGCGCCATGACCTGAATTTTGGAGAGATGACTGCGATCAGCAGCTTACCGATGGGATAGCAGCCCTTCACGCTTTCCCTGAACGGAAGGTCTTCTGGTCGCTACCGGCTGATCGAATTGCGGGCCGAGTTTCGTGAAACGCAGGTATTCCAAGGCCAGTGTCGAAGAAAAGGCTCTATGCGGTATTGCGCGAGCAAGCTGGCCTGCGATGCGTGTTCGCTGACGCTGCGGTGTTGTCCGAAGGCGCCAGCGCGCAAAGAGGGTCGTTGGCTAGCGCGGAACGTCTGCCAACGAGCTTAGTGCCCGGCGGATAGAATCGCGCGAAAACGGCTTCTCGACAACTGGTCGACCGGCCCGTTCAACGAAGCGCGCCGCAGCGCCGCCGAGCGTGTCGCCGGTAACGAAAACGAATCGCTCCGCTATGCCCGGGGTTGCCTGACAGGCCCAGTCGAACAAGGCGGGGCCGTCGATGTTCGGCATCCGCAGATCGCAAAAGATCACATCGAAAACAGCACTCATCAGCGCTGCCTTGGCGCCGGCGCCGTCCTCGACGATCCTGACGGCAAAACCTTCAGCCTCAAGTAGCTCTGCCATCGTTTCTCCAACCTCCCGCTCGTCATCGACCACAAGGGCGGTGCAACCGAAGCCCGCGACCGAGTGCGCCGCAACACCTTCGACTGAATCTGATGAAGTGCAGGCCTCCACCGGCAACAGCAACCGGAAATGCGCGCCGTCCGCACGGTCAAGCAGGGCCAGTCGTCCATTGTGCGACTGCACCACGCTGAGCGAGAAAGCGAGCCCGATCCCGGTGCCGGCACCCTGAGCCTTGGTGGTAAAAAACGGATCGAAAATGCGATTCCGGATCTCGGCGGGCACACCGGGGCCATTGTCGGCGATCACGATCTGGAGGTCATTGCCTTCAAGCGACGTTTCGATCTCGATCCGCCGCGGTGCCGGTATCTCCTGCAGGGCGTGTTGCGCGTTGACGATCAGGTTGTAGAACACCTGATGCATCTGGTCAGGGTCGACTTCCAGAGGCGGCAGGCCCTCGGCGAGCCGGCATTGCAACTCGATGCCTGCCGTGCGCAAACCGTAGCCGGCGATATCGAGAACTGCGCGGATCAGATCGTTGATGTTGGTACTGCGGCGCTCCGGCTGGCGTTGTCGCGCCATTGCCAGGAAGGTCTTCACGATGCGCGCGCAGCGCTCGGCGGCGAGTCTGATCTTGCCGGCCCGCTGTGCGTGGGCGGTTCCGCCTAGAAATTCTTCCAGCAACTGGGCCTGCGCGACGACGACCGCCAAGGGGTTGTTGAGTTCGTGCGAAACGCCGGCAAGCAGCGAACCAAGTGCGTTGAGCCGCTCGCTCTGAGCCAATGCCTCACGCGACCGCGCCAGTTCGGCTTCAGCCGCCTTGGTTGCGGTGAGATCAAGAATGCTGCCGACGATCACCGGTCGATCGTCCATCTCGATGTGGCGCCAACTCAGCGACACGGTAAACGCGGAGCCGTCCAGACGCCGAAGTTGAGCCTCCACGCCGTCGGCGCGCGGCTGCTGACGTGACAGGGTTCTGAGGCGCCGATAGTCTTCCCGTGTGGCGAACCAGCGGTGCCGCCGGAAGCGGTCCTCGTCATCCGGGCCTATACCCATGATCTCGCG
The DNA here is from genome assembly GCF_040320095.1 of Mesorhizobium sp. M0800. NCBI lineage: Bacteria > Pseudomonadati > Pseudomonadota > Alphaproteobacteria > Hyphomicrobiales > Phyllobacteriaceae > Mesorhizobium > Mesorhizobium sp. M0800. The sequence goes on along the minus strand of NZ_JAMYOZ010000011.1, from coordinate 96,549 downwards.
GAAGGCGGGATTGGCGCTAATCAGCTGCCTCGTTCGCGAGTCTATGAACACGACCGGAACCGGATGATGGTGAGTGAGGTCTCGGAAGCGCCGCTCGCTTCGCAGCAGGCGCTCGGCCGCGCGCTTCTGCTCGGAAATGTCAATATCGAAGCCGCCGATGCGCGCCTGCTGCTGATCGGCCCCCAGAACGGGAAAGCGGACGACAAGGCTCCAGGCATAGTGGGCCGCGTTGCTTAGGAATTCCTCGATTGCAATCGCCTGTCCCGATTCCAGGACGCGGCGATCGTTTTCCGCGATCATCGCGGCCTCCTGGGGCCCGAAAATGTCGGCCGCGCTTAATCCGATTGCGCTCTCGGCCGGCCGGCCGAAGACCTTTCCCATTTCGGGATTGGCGATCAGATAGCGCCCGTCGGTATCCTTCAGGTACATGCCTACGGGAGCATGCTTCATGAACGCCGCCAATCGGGCTTCGCTGGCACGCAGAGCGGCGTCGGCAGCGTGGCGCTGCGACAGGTCGCGCAAGCTCGCCGTGAAGAAACGACGTTTGCCGCTCCGGGCTTCGGTGATCGTGAGTTCCACCGGAAACTCGGTGCCGTTCGCTCGCATGGCAGTCTGCTCTGTACGACGCCCGAGCAACCGCGGGGCGCCACCCGCCAGATAGGCCGCAAGCCCGTTTGCGTGCGCCTTGCGCAGATGCGGCGGGACGATGAGCTCCGAGATCTGTCTGCCGACCGCTTCAGCGCGCGAATAGCCGAAGGTCGCCTCGGCCGCCGGGTTGAATTCAACAACGAATCCGGCTTCGTCCGTGACGATCACGCAGTCGAGCGATGAGCGAACCACCGAAGCGAGGATCGCCTCTTGGAATGCGTTTCCGGCGTCGTCTTCTTGCAAGGGCGGGGCACTCCGTGACGGCCGGTCGGAACGCTGGCCGTCGGGCTGGCAAGGATGACGATTATCGTGAGTTCCGGCAAGATGCCTGAATCCGACCGCAGTACGGTGCGGGGGTAGGGAAACGCTTGCACCAGCAGGACAAGGAGCGCCAGTAGCGGGCCTTCCAGAACGTGCCTGTCAACTTCGGATAGCTACAGTAAGCGGACGCTCCGTGATCGCCGTAGAAAAAACCATGAGGCCGCGGTGACACTCTTGACGCAGGGGCTTTCATCGCTTCCGCTTCATCTCCGTGACACGCCTCGTCCGCACCTCAGTTGATGCCTTCTCCTTCCGAATATTACGAGGAGCCGATTTAGTGTGATGCCGCTGCTGTGAGAACCTGTTACCCTGACTCGCCGTAAAACAGGCTAGCCGCGCATGGAACGGAGACTTAGCGCGATACTTGCTGCCGATGTGGTCGGTTACAGCCGGCTCATGGGTCTCGACGAGGGCGGCACGCTTTCGGCGCTCAAGACGCATCGGCGAGAACTGGTCGACAGCAAGATCGCCGAGCACCAGGGCCGGATCGTGAAACTCACAGGCGACGGTATGCTGGTGGAATTCCAGAGCGTGGTGAACGCTGTCGCTTGCGCGACCGACATCCAGCGCAGGATGCTCGAGCGCAACGCCGACGTGCAAGAGGAGCGCGGCATCGAATTTCGCATCGGCATCAATGTTGGCGACATTATCTTCGATGACAACGACATCTATGGCGACGGCGTCAACGTGGCGGCGCGAATTGAAAGCATCGCCCGGCCCGGAGGTATCGCTATCTCCGGCGCGGTTCGTGACCATCTTGGCAAGAATCTTGATCTGGATTTCGAGGACACGGGGGAACACGAGCTCAAGAACATCGACCGGCCGGTCAGGGTCTACCACGTCGCACTCGCGGCGCCGTTCAGTTTTGAGGACAGCGCGATGACAGCATCTCCTCAAAGCCACATGAAGGCAAAACCTTCAATCGCTGTCCTGCCGTTCACAAATATGAGCGGCGACCCCGAGCAGGAGTATTTCTCCGACGGAATTACCGAAGACATCATCACCGACCTGTCGAAAATCTCCGGCCTCCACGTCCTCGCCCGCAACACGGTGTTCACCTATAAAGGCAAGCCCGTGAAGGTGCAGCAAGTGGCGCGGGAACTCGGCGTCAAGTTCGTGCTCGAGGGGAGCGTACGGAAGGCAGGTCAGCGCGTCCGTATCACGGGACAGCTTATCGACGGGGCTGATGGCGGTCACGTCTGGGCCGACCGATACGACCGTGAACTCACCGACATCTTCGCGATCCAGGACGAGATCACTCACACCATCGTCGATCAGCTCAAGGTCAAGCTGCTGCCGGCCGAAAAGAAGGCGATCAGGGCTGCGCCCACTGACAATGTAGAGGCCCATACGTATTATCTGAGGGGGAGAGAGTTTTTTCACCGAACGTCCAAAACCTACTATGTGCTGGCGAAGCGGATGTTTGGCAAAGCAATCGAGTTCGACCCACTTTATGCGCGCGCCTATGCGGGCATCGCCGACTGCGACTCCTTTCTATTCCTAAATTACGACGAGAAAGTTTCTCTCGAAAGCATTCTGGCCAACAGCGGTAAGGCGCTCGATATCGAAAGTGGACTTGCAGAAGCACACGCGTCGCGTGGTCTCGCTCTCTCGGTCGGCCAAAGATATGAAGAGGCCGAAAAGGAGTTCGAGCAGGCTATCGCAAGTGATCTCAATCTATTCGAAGCGCATTATTTCTACGCGCGTGCGTGCTATGCACAAGGTAAGCTCAAAGGGGCTGCCCACCATTACGAGCGGGCCGCCGAGATCAAGCCCGATGACTATCAGTCTGTTCTTCTGCTTATGCAGGTTTATCGTTCTCTAGGGCGGCCGGAAGACGAAGGGAAGCGGCTCGCAAAGGCGTGTTACGCGCCGAGCGCGAATTGGCGAAGTATCCTGAGAACCCCCGGCCAGCCTATCTCGGCGCAAATGCTCTCGCCTTGATCGGGGAGACCGAACGTGCCAAGGAATGGTCGGCACGTGCGCTGGCAATCGATCCGGACGACATTCTGACGCAATGCAATACCGCCTGCCTTTGCTGTCATTTCGGCGAGCTCGATCGTGCGCTCGATCTGCTGGAACGCCTGCTGTCATGCAAACCACGAGACCAAGGCATGGGTGAAGCAGGATTCTGACTTTGCGCCACTGCACGAGCATCCGCGCTGGCAGCGCGTATTGGAGCTGGCAGCTTAGCCATTGAGCCCTGCCTCACAGCGATGAGCGGCTACATGCCTGACCTTGGTAGCGCAATCGTGTCTCTCAGGGGAGTATGAATAGGCGCTAGGTATACCTTTGGCGACGTTTGTGCCAGTCGCGGTCAGGGACCGCTCAGGGTCACGATTTGCCCTTCAATTTCCTGAAGCGAGAGTTTCGGAAGACGAAATGCCGGAAGTGCCCTCTACGCGGGCCGACTGATGCCAAGTCGCTTCATTTGCCGATTTGCCGTAGCGGATGTCCATGCGACGGACCGTGTCGGGCCCGTTGCGGAACGCGATGGACCGATCGGGTGCTTTGACCAGCTCGCGCCGTGATCGAGTTTGTCGGCGCAGGATGACATTGGTCAACCAGTTCCGACCCAACCAGACCGCCAGCTTCAGCGGAGAGCCGAAAATAGCAGAATGACGGCGAAGATGCCGAACCGCCGACACGTGAAGCAATCAGCACTCCCGTGGCAGAAGGATCAATCCACGACCAGGAAAGGCACACCGTCAGTATGGAACGTCAGACATGGGCGGCTCAGAAGCGGTATGTTATGCCGAGAACCGGACCGGACAGGGTTGCATCAAACACATAGCCGTCGTCATCGTAGTCGATCGCCAAGTGCTTATAGCCGGCGGAAACCGAGAGGTGGTCGGTAAGCAGGTAATTCACGGTTCCCAGCACCTGCCAGGTGAAATCGGCGCCCACCCCGAAGCCCGCCTATATCCGCCTGCGCCATCACGGAAAGCCTGTCGGTGATGTTGTAGAAGGCGCGCGCCCCGATCACCGGATCGACCCAGCCGAAATCCTCCTCGCGCGACAAGGAGAACCCAGCATATTGCACTGTCACATCATTCGAGATGTACCAGACGCGGGCGCCGGCAAGCGCGTCGAACGTGAACTGCGGAGTGTCCAGGACACGATCTGTAAGGAGAACGCAAAGTTCACCGAACCTGCTCATTCTACAGATCAGCAGTTGCTCTCGTTGTGGCTAGCTGTTTAGTCCCGGCATTTAATGGGTTGGATTCCGCCAGGCGCGTCAGGCAATACAATGTCGACACGCCTGAGGACAGCTAGGAAAGAAGCTGAACAGGATGTCCTTGCGCTGACAGCAGTTTGACCGCCTTGCGGTCGAAGGAGAGGAATGTCTCCCCGCCCACCCAGTCGCCGTCGAAGGCAATCACGCCGTCCGCAAAATCACCGCCGGCCTCAAGCACTGCAAGCCCTGCCTCGACAGCTGGCCGGTTGACGACGACATTTGCGGTATTCGCCAAGGCTCGGATTGCCGCCACGATATCTGCGCGTGCGGTTTGATACTGTCGGCCCAAAACCCATGCGAACTCGCACAAGGCCTGAAGGCTAACGGCCACGATGTCTGCCTTCGCCAAGAGATCGACGGCCGCTTCCGCCTGTCGTTCATCGTCGGCGACATAGGCACGCAGCAGAACGTTGGTATCGGCCGTGACTTTCATTCCTTGCTCGATCCCGCTGCAGTACCCGCTTCCGCGATTGCCTCGTTGATCTCTTCAATGCTCAACACCCGGCCATTCGTCTTGCCCTTGAGAAAACCGTAGAGCTCCCGGAATGATCCCTTTGCCCGCGCCGCCTTCAATTCCGCCCGGCCGTCGGGGAGCAGATCAAGTTCGATCTTCTCGCCCGGCCTGATGCCCAGATGCTGCAGAACGTCCTTGCGGAAGGTCACCTGTCCCCGTGCCGTCACCGTCAATGTAGTCATTTTCGCAGCTCCAACTCATCCACACGATTAGATAATGCAAATTTGCATTATCATCAATAGCAAAGGCGTTGTCGAGCAGTTGCGCTCTGGCGGCCACAATCACAACGGTCGGAGGCATCCTGTGCGCGTAACGAATCGCGACATCGGCATCGCCGGCGCGCAGGTACAGCTATTAGCAGCGTGCTCGCCGAGTGCGGCCGCCGGAGCTCGTGCCGGCCGCCCAAGGAGCGCACCTGTCAAATGGAGTGAAATCCTTAGTCGTTCCTTCATTCATCCTGGCCTAAATATTTCCATGGAATGGGGTGCCCGTATCTTGAGGCGGTTTGTTAGCCGTCTGCGACAAACAGGCGAGAGCGGCAACGTTGCTACTATTTTTGCCCTGTCTTTGCCGATTGTCGTCGGCGCAGCGGGTCTCGGTATCGAGACCTCCTACTGGTATTTTAGCAGCCTGAAATTACAGGCGGTGGCGGATGCGGCGGCCTATGCTGGCGCTTTGGAAAGATTTCGGGATCTGACAAGCCAACGATTGTCTCCGCCGCGACACTGTCAGCGACGACGAACGGCTGGGACCCGTCAACAGGCACAATCGAAATCTTCACGCCTCCGTCTTCCGGCCCGAATGTCGCCCAAAAGGCCGTCGAGGTCATCGTTCATCAGACCCTCGATCGGTTTTTCACATCGATATTCACGCAAAGCCCGGTCGGCGCACGGGCAAGAGCGGTGGCTCTTATCACGGATTCTTCAAAGGCCTGCCTTATGGCGCGCAATCCTTCCGCTCCGAAAGCGGCGCTGTTTTCCGGCAGTTCGAACCTCAAACTGACCGGCTGCGTCGTGATGTCGAATTCGATAGCCGCGGACGCCATCAAGCTTCAGGGATCGGCAAACCTTCAGGTCGATTGCCTAATATCGGCAGGCGGTGTTTCGTTGAGCAACCCCGTGACGACCGTCTGCGCCAGTCCGATAACCCAGGCGTTGCCCGCTGCCGATCCTTTTGCCGACTTGCCGGCGCCACCGGCCACGAACCCCTGTCAAAACGGCAATCAGTCAACCTTGCAACCTGGAACATACTGCAAGGGGCTCAGCTTGAGCGGCAATGTAACCCTCTCGCCCGGGATATACGTCATTGAGGGAGGCGATTTCAAAGCGAGCTCGAATGCAAATATTTCCGGCGAGGGTGTCGTCATTTATCTGGCCGATACCTCCGGCGTTAGCATGAACGGCACGGCGACCGTCAAGCTCAGCGCACCGACGTCGGGCACCTATTCAGGTGTGCTGTTCTATGGCGACAGAGCCAACCTGGCGGGATCCAACACATTTAATGGCACGGCGGATTCGCTATTGACCGGCGCTCTGTATTTTCCAACACAGGGCGTCAATTATCTCGGCAATTTTTCTGGCAAGGGTGGTTGCACGCAGGTCGTCGCCAGTACCGTGCAGTGGTCCGGCAACGCAAACATCATTCAGGATTGCACGAGCCTTGGAATGCGTAACATTCCGGCCACGCAAACCGTTCAGCTTGTCGAGTAGTTTTCGTGGATCGGCTACAAGTCCGGATCTTCCGGAGTGATTCGGGTGTTGCCGCGGTGGAGTTTGCGCTGGTTCTGCCCATCCTTTGCCTGGTACTTCTTGGCATCATCGACGGCTGGTCTTTTGTATCAAGCGCGTTGTCGATGCGTGCGGGCGTGAAAACGGCGGCCAATCTCGTGATGCAAGGCGCAGCCGACGACGCGGCTACCCAGACCGTCGCCCTTTCGAGCTGGGAAAATCATCCCGATGACGCGCAGGTGACGCTGAGCCGGAAATATATGTGCGGGATCATCGTGGTCGATCCATCTGTGCTGTGCGACAGTTTGAAAGCTTCCGCGGTTTTCGTTGAAATACAGGCGACGGCCACCTGGTCCCCGCCCTTCAGTTTCGGCGAGTTTTCCCTCTCGCGCGAGCTCAGCCACCAACAGGTGATACGTGTTCGCTAAAGGGAGAGCCTTCATACGTGAGGCATCAGGCGGAGCCGCACTGGAGTTCGCGCTGATCGCGCCTATTCTGATAATGCTTTTGATCGGCATCTTCGCATTCGGCTGGGCTCTGAATGCCATGTCAAGTGTTCGCTATACTCTGGAAACGTCCTCACGAGCGCTGCAAATGAAGAATTCTCTGACCGAAGCCGAGATAAAAGCGATAGCCACGGCAAAATTGCTGAGTTTGGGATTAACCGATGTCGACATAACAATAGCAATCGACGCCCCCAGCGGCGGCTTTCGAATGGCCCATCTGACCGCCAAATATGCGTTCGCGATCGAGTTTCCGTACTTCGACCGATACTCGATAAATTATGCGACAACTGTCACAGTTCCGTTGGTTGCGTCATGAGCGCACCCAATAGTCTCTTTACGCAACATGCGCAGTGATCGGCTTGTTCTTCTTTGCTTGCGTTCAGGTCTGCTTCACCGCCACCGGCGCAGAACGTAGACTTCGGCGCGGGCCTTCATCCTGGCTATAGATCGGGGACGGCATGTATGATCACGGCCTTTGCCCCGGCAATGCGCGGCTTGCCGTCCCTCACCTCGGCCGCTATTCCCTGCCTAACGCTTGACGGCGATCGGCGCCGGCCTGGCGACGAAGAGCACATATTCCGGCAGTTATTCCCTCGCACAGCGCACCTGCGGGTGCCGCGGACAAATTCGCCGATATCATTCAGGCGCCTGTCGAACATCGGGAGGAGCCGCTTGGTCCGGGCACAAGCCTGGACGATCATCTCTCCAAAAAAACTGGCGACGCCACGCGAGGACAATTTCGAGCATGCCGTTGGCGACACGCTACTGGTCGCGATTGCGCGGTCTTGAGAAAGCAATCAGACGTGGTGGCTTGGTTGCGAGACTGGTGGAGATGAATTCGCTCTGCGGATGTACGGCCCTGCGATGGGACCGGCGACGTTAGCCTCCCGACGCGGCTCATGAAGAACTTGGCGCAACGGCTGAAGGCGGACGTTGGCCCCCCTTTCCGGGCGGACCCATCGGCTACCGGAGGGGTAGCTCAAGAATCCTGACAGGGCGCTGTATCAGGCCGAGGCAAGGGGCCGAGGCAGATGGAAACCCTTTTGACCCGACTGGACAGCGATCGCAGCCCGACGCGGGTAACAACGCTCCGCGATTTAATCCGGCTCGCGCGTGGGCGGTTCTGATATACAAGTGGGGTGCCTAACGGAGGTCACAATGGTTGAAGAAGGCGACAACCGCCGCGAACGCAGACAGCGCGTCCTGAAGGGTGCCGCGATCATTAACGGCATCAACAACTCCGAAATTAGCTGCACCATTCGAAACCAGAACGTCGGCGGAGCCGAACTCAAGGTGCCGGTCGAAGCTTTGGTGCCGGAGCATTTCCTTCTCTACGTGCCGACCGATGGCGTTGCCTATCGGTCTGTGTTGCGCTGGCGCAGGAACGACCGTGTCGGTGTGCAGTTCACCGAAACAGTGCCCAAACCGCGCCTTCACTATGGCTGAAGTTCTCGTCGCACCAGCCGAGCACCACCGGTAGCAACAGCTGGCACTGACCTTCAACACAGCAAGGGAAGCCGCCGCACGGCCACGGGCAAAGGCTCAACTCACACAAGCCGTCGATTGTCTCGTCGACCTTCAGGTTCTGACCGCTCAGCGCGGCATCGCGCCAAAATGTCGCCGCATCACGTTGATCAGGAAACGGACGATGATTGGAACCGAACTCGCCAGCGCGGCCTCGCGGCGGTAGACGACCGAGAGGCTCTGCCGCCACAGGATTTCCCCGGTCAACCGCCGCAACCCCGGCTCGCTATCTCCGATGATGCGGGGCAGCACCGCGAGGCCGAGCCCGCCACGGCCGCCGCGGCCATGTCGGCCATCTCGCGATTGACCAGCACAATGCTGGCCTGCTAGAGGCCGCTTCTCCAGATGGTTGCGGTTTCCGGTTGATTGGGAAACTCGTCCAACATTGCGAGCATATCTCCGCGGGTATCGCTCTCGGCGTCCGCCATATCAACTTTGACATTTGGGCTCTCGCCCTGGCGGGGAGCCAAATGAGCCTATATAACGGTGCGTCGGATATGGCCGAGCCACAACTCTCAGTCCGCAGCGCTAAGGCGCGTGATCTTGCACACCGGCTTGCCCGCCGTGAAAACCGCTCGATTGCGGAGGTGGTCGAGCGCGCCCTCGAATGCTACGAGGTCCGCGAGGCCGGTCGTGAGCCTGCTTCTGCCTTCTATCTGCGTCTTTCAGAGCAATCCGGCACAGACATCGACCTTGAGGCGGTGATCCGCGAGAGTCGCCGGCCGAATCGAGGCGTCGAGCTTTGATCTTCGTCGATACCAACGTCATTTCCGAAACGTTGAAAAAGACCCCAGACGAGGCAGTCATTGCCTGGCTGATCCGATACGATACCGAACTCGCGCTTCCGACCGTGACGATTGCCGAGATCGCCTTCCCCATCCAGAAGATAAGACCGGATCAGCGTGCCGAACGGCTGAAGCAAGGGTTGTCCGACTGGCGCCGGCGTTTCGCAGACCGCATCTTCGGTCTGACGGAAGAAGCTGCGCTGGTTTACGGGGAAATTATGGGTGCTGCTGCTCGCCAGGGACGCGGCATGTCGGCACCCCATGGCATGATCGCGGCGATCGCTCGAGTAAACGGTGGCCGCCTCGCCACGCGCAATCTGACTGAATTCGAGACGGCAGGACTCGTTTTGACATCTCCGTGGGAGTTCTGAAACGCTTTCCTGTCGTCGCTTTTGTTCAAGCCCCATCTGCCAGTCACAGACGGGCTGAAAGGCCGTCAAAGCGCAGGCGAGCGATATCAGGTTCGATTTGCATGCCGTCAAAATCCCTGAAGGTCACTCGAAGCGCCTCACCGGCGGCCTGACCGAAACGGTACGGCAACCGACCTGCCTTTTCTTCGGGAAAACCATTACGCTCGCTGGGCTTGCGACAAAGCGAGAGATGCCGACGTGAAACAGATGCCGGATGTAAAACAATTGAGATTGCTCGGCGTCGTGGCAGCGACGGCGATCGGTCTATACGTCTGCTATCTGCTGGCGTTGCCTTTTTTGCCGGCATTGACCTGGGCGCTCGTCCTGGCAATCGTTCTGTCTCCGGCTCACCGGTGGGTTGAGAGACGGGTCGGAAATCGAAACCTGGCAGCGCTGATATCGGTAAGCGTCGCGGCGATCGCCGTCGGCCTGCCGCTGGCACTCGTCGCACAACAGCTCGTTCGCGAGGCGGTAAACGGAGCGACTTATCTGGAGGAGGTCATCCGCGGTTGGGACGCAGACGGCTTCATGTCTGGCTACCCCACGCTTTCGGCCATTGCCCAATGGATCGAGAACGAATTCGATCCGGCCGGCTCAGTCGCCGCATTCATACAATGGCTGACGGGACAAAGCACATCGCTGTTGCGTGGCTCCATCTATCAGGTCGCGATGTTCGGCCTGACATTTTATCTTCTGTTCTATTTTCTGCGCGACCGCCAACATGGCCTGCAAGCCGTCGCGGGCCTGTCGCCCCTGCGCGCTCCGGAGACAGCCTACATCTTGTCCCGCTTTGCGGAGACCGTCCATGCAACACTACTCGGCACCGTGTTCGTCGCCGCCGTCCAGGGAACATTGGGTGGCCTGATGTTCTGGTGGCTCGGCCTGCCGACGCCAGTCTTTTGGGGCCTTGTCATGGGACTTCTTGCCATCGTGCCCGTGCTCGGGGCATTTGTGATCTGGGTGCCCGCAGCGGTCTATCTCGCACTGGAGGGAGCTTGGGCCAGTGCGGCGATATTGACCGTCTGGGGCGGCGTCATCGTCGGCGGCATCGACAATCTGCTCTATCCGATGCTTGTCGGGAACCGGTTGCGCCTCCACACGGTGGTGGCCTTTATCGGCGCGGTCGGCGGCATCGTCTTGTTCGGAGCATCCGGCCTTGTCCTCGGACCTGCGGTGATCGCCATCACAATCAGCCTCATCGATGTGCTAAAGACTCGATTGACCGACCGGCCCAAGGCGACGGCGGCGCGCCCTGGTGAGCTACCTCATCAGTCCGTGATGGATTGATCAAGCGCGCGAAAAGGGCGCTGGCCTTCGAGTGGTAGCGCGAAACCTGAACAACCTCTGCGCAGATATCTCAATGAAGGCAAGCACATCAGCCAGGCTGCTGTATTGCGGCAAGCTTCCAGTCACCCCCGGCCTGGCGCGTAAAGGTCCACAGTTCGGTTGTCTCCGTCGGCTGATCGGCCTGGCCCTCAATGATCTTGTCGCTGACGCGATCGCGGGTCACGTCGCGAGACTCATAGCGCAAAGCGGCCGTCGCGTAGTCGCGATCACCCTCCCGCCAGCTTTCCGCAATATCGGCCTCCAACAGGCTGACCTCCGACACGTCGTTCCTGACGCCCTTTTTGGCATTGTCGGCAAGCTCCTCGGACAGATAGGACACCATCTCGGGCGTCACCAAGCGGCGCAATGCAGCGTGGTCCTCACGCCCGAACGCCTCCTGAACTTCCGTCAGCCGTTGCTGGAACGTGTCGAGGTCGGTTTTGGTGAGCGTGATCTCATCGGAAGCGTTGGCTTGGCTCGTTCCGCCATATCCTGACCCGATGCCTGGAATAGGGAAAGCTGTGGCGTTGCTCGGCTCGGGCCGGGCTGCTGCGTTTCGCCCAAAATTCCCTGCGCCCCGCAAGGCTCCAGCCGTAGCGGGCGCTGGGTTGTAGGCCGATTGCGAGCGGAAAAAGCGGATCGCCAGCATGATCGCGCCGCCGAACAGCAGTACTTGGAGCAAAAGACCCAACATGCCGGCCAAGCCGCCGAACCCATGGCCCAGAAGAACGCCGATCAAACCGCCAAGAAGCAGCCCCCGCATCATCGACCCGCCGAGGCCGTTGAAGAAGCCCGGGCGCTGGAATGCCTGCGGCTGACGGGCCGCATTGTTCGTTGCCGCATTCGGCGACATCGAGCGCTCGACCGGTGCGGCCGGTTGCGGCGCAACTCTGGTCGGCGGGACCGGCTGGAAAGTGCGCATGCCGCGACTGCCGAAGCTGCCGCCACGGCGCGCATCGGCGTGATCCACAGCGACCATGGAAAATGCCAGGAACAACCCCGCAAACAAAACTGCAAACCGTCCCCAACGCGAAATCAGCATAGGCAAGTCCTCAAGTGACACTCTTTCCGCTCATATGGGGTGCGTCGATCGAAATATCAGTGAATTGTCCGCCGAGATATTTTCGGGCGGCATGGTCGGCCGCCCGCCAGTGTTCACGACGAGAATGTCTGCCCTACCCAAGCGCGATGATCGCTGTTCCATCACGCAGGCTCCCGCACCCGGCCGACCGGTATCGGTCGCGTCAACAGCATCGGTCATGCAAGCCTCTGGTCATCGATCTCCCCGGCGATGATGCCGAGGGTCTGCCGGCGAAGACTCGATTGACATACAGCTTTCCTAGGTACTATCAACATATCTGGGAAAACCTGCCAGACAGGTTTGCCGACTCCTGAACTGGAGATTGCGTGAGCACGGCCGCATCCGCAAAACATTCCGACGCAGCGAGCCTGGTCAGCAATACGATCGGCGAGATCACGCGCCATATCCGCGCGCATGAGCTCGGGCCCGGCGACCGGCTGCCCAGCGAGGCCGCGCTTTCGAGACAATTGAGCGTCTCGCGTACCGTGGTTCGCGAGGCCTTCAGCTCGCTCGCCGCCATGCGGCTTATCGACCTGAGGGCGGGCAGACGGGCTACCGTCGCCGAGCTGGATTATGGCGCCATGTCACTGGTGATCGAGCATGGCGTCCACACCGAGCAGATCACGGTGCAGCAAATCTACGACGTGCGCCGCACGATTGAGACCCGCACCGCCATGCTGGCGGCCTTGCGCAGAACAGCCGACGAAGTGGAAAGGATCAGGACGCACGCGCTCGCCATGCGCGAGAATTTCCAGCGGCCGGAACAGGTCATGGAGCACGATCTCGCCTTTCACCTCGAAATCGCCAAGGCTGCGAAGAATCCGGTTTTCAGCCTCATCGTCGGCGCGTTCGAGCGCGTATCGCGCCAGACCTGGCCGATCGGCTGGCGGACCCGCCCTTCGGATGCCGAGCAGTTGGCGATGATCCAGATCCATATCGACCTCGCCGAAGCAATCGAGACCGGTGATCCCCAGTCGGCGCGTGACCTGATGGCGAGGCATTTTGACGAGAGCGTCAAGGCCCTGCTGGCGGCCGGCATCGCCTGAGGAGCAGGGGCGCAATGAAGATCACGAAACTGGAAACGCTGCGGCTCGAGGAGCGGCCGAACCTTCTCTGGGTCCTGGTTCACACGGACGAAGGCCTCGTGGGACTGGGCGAGACCTTCTTCATGGCTGAAACCGTCGAGACCTATCTGCACGAATATGTCGCGCCGTGCGTGATCGGGCGCGACCCCTTGCAGATCGACCTGCTTGCCGCCGACCTCGTCGGGTATCTCGGTTTCCGGTCGACGGGCGCGGAAGTCAGGGGCAATTCCGCTTTCGATATCGCGCTTTGGGATCTGTTCGGAAAGGCGACGGGTCAGCCGATCGCACAACTCCTCGGCGGGTTCACCAGGCACGAGATCAGGACCTACAACACCTGTGCCGGAACCGAATACATCAAGAAGGCCACCGGGCAGACGACGGCCAACTACGGGCTCGATAAGCCCGGCGACGCCTATGATGATCTGAACGGCTTCCTTCACCGCGCCGACGAACTGGCGCATTCGTTATTGGAGGAAGGCATTACGGCCATGAAGATCTGGCCCTTCGACATGGCCGCCGAGAAAACGCGCGGCCAGTATATATCGCAGCCCGACTTGAATTCCGCGCTGGCGCCATTCGAGAAAATCCGCAATGCGGTCGGCGACAAGATGGACATCATGGTTGAATTCCATTCAATGTGGCAGCTGCTGCCGGCCATGCAGATCGCTCGCGAGCTTGCCCCCTACAAGACCTTCTGGCACGAAGATCCGATCAGGATGGACAGCCTGTCCAGCCTGAAACGCTATGCCGAGGCTTCGCTGGCGCCGATATCGGCTTCGGAAACGCTCGGTTCCCGGTGGGCCTTCCGCGACCTTCTCGAAACCGGAGCGGCCGGTGTCATCATGCTTGATATCAGCTGGTGCGGCGGGCTCTCGGAGGCGCGCAAGATCGCTGCCATGGCTGAAGCATGGCACCTGCCGGTCGCGCCACATGACTGCACCGGTCCAGTCGTGCTCGGCGCATCGACCCACCTGTCACTGAATGCGCCGAACGCGCTTGTCCAGGAGAGTGTCAGGGCCTTTTACAAGACCTGGTACCGCGACCTTGTGACCGCTTTGCCGCAGGTGAAGAACGGCATGATCACCGTGCCTCCCGGACCGGGCCTCGGCATGGAACTGAACCCGGAGATCGATCGCGCCTTCACGGCGCTTCGACAGGTGACTGACGCATCTACTCTCTGAAAATGAACCTGAAGCAGCTTTCTACGGAGGAGAACCATGAAGAAGCTACTTATCTCGGCAGCCTTGGGAGCAGTACTGGCTGGAGGCTCGGCAATCGGCTCACGCGCACAGGAGCCGATGAACATCGTCTTCACGCATCATTCGTCGGCGTCGAACCCGTTCTGGCAGGCGGTGAAGAAGGGGTTTGACGACGCCTGCGCCAAGATCCAGGCCAATTGCCAGATGGTCTTCACGCAGACCGAAGGCTCGATCGAGCAACAATCGGCCAACATGCAGGCGGCACTCGCGGCAAAACCGGACGCGCTGATCACCTCGATCGTCGACAACAATGCCTTCGACCAGATCATCGCCGACGCCCGCGCTGCCGGCGTCACGGTCATCGCGTCCAACGTCGACGACACCGAGGGTGCAGCCGGCAATGCCCGCCAGGCTTTCATCGGCCAGGGCTTCATTCCCGCCGGCTACGAACTCGGCAAGAAGATGTCCGAGTTCTTCCCCAAGGAAGGCAAGATCAGGGCGCTCGTCGGCGTCTCCGCGCCCGGTCAGAACTGGTCGGAACAGCGCGCTGCCGGCGTCATGAAGTTCCTTGAGGAATACAAGGCCGCGAATGCCGGACGCGAAGTGGTCATTGAACGGCTCGACACCGGCACAGATGGCGCCGTCGTCGCCGATCGTGTTGGCGCCTATCTGTCTGCCCACCCGGACACCACGGTGTATTTCGACACCGGCCTTTGGCATGCCTACGTGGCCCAGGTCCTGGTCGATCGCGGCATCGAGCCGGGCAAGGTGCTGATGGGCGGCTTCGACATCGTCTCGGAAGTCCTGCAACAGATGGAAGCGGGTTACATCCAGGTCCAGGTCGACCAGCAGCCCTACATGCAGGGCTTCATGCCGGTGATGGAAGCCTATCTCGCCAAGAACGTCGGTCTGCTGCCGGCAGACATCGACACCGGCAAAGGCATCATCGTCAAGGAAGACGTGCCAAAGCTCAAGGAACTGGCCGCACAAGGCGTGCGGTAGGCGGCGAAGCCGGCGTCCTCTCCTCGTTCTTTACGGGAGGGGGGCAAGGGTGGGGGGCAGGCCGCGTGGCCTTTGGGCGTTTTAGATCCACCCCTCATCCTGCCACCACATCTCCCCGTCAAGGGCGGGAGAAGACAGACTGCCGCCATCCCGCTTGCCGATGCGGCAAGCCAGCGCCAACAATCCAGGCCGGAGCGAATGATGAAGCGCTTGATGAAGATTTATCTGGAGAAGCCGGAGCTTGCCGCGGTCGTATTCCTGCTCCTCCTCCTCCTCGTCTTTCAGATACGCTCGAACGGCGTATTTCTGAACACACAGAACGTGCGCGGAATGCTTGGGCTGCTGCCTGAAATGGGGCTGGTCGCGATCGGCGTGACCCTGCTGATGATATGCGGCGAGTTTGATCTTTCCGTAGGCTCGGTATTTGCGCTGACCCCGATGACCATGGCGGTGATGCTGGCGGCAGGCGTGCCGTTCGCGCCGGCCTTTGCCGCCGGGCTCGCGATCGCCGCCCTGATTGGCTTCTTCAACGGGTTCATAACGATTCGTTTCGCGATACCAAGCTTCATCACCACGCTTGGCATGCTGTTCATCGCGCGTTCGCTGACGGTGGTAATCTCCGGTGGCTTCCCTCCTGTTATCCCAGCCAACGCTCTGCCCAAATGGCTGTTTACGATCTATGTGGGACCGGGCGACCTCTTTCGCATGTCGTTCTTCTGGTTTGTCGCCGTGGCAATCCTGGTGACGGTGCTCCTGTCGCGCACGAATTTCGGCAACTGGGTGCGCGCCACCGGCGGCTTTCTGCCCGCCGCCCAGTCGATGGGCATCCCGACGGCCCGGGTGAAGGTCGCCTGCTTCATGATCTGTTCGGTGCTCGCCGGCTTTGCCGGCACCATTCAGGTGATGCGGCTCGGCGCGCCGCTGCCGTCGATCGGCGAGGGGCTGGAGTTGCAAGCCGTGTCGGCTGCCGTCATCGGTGGCGCCTCGCTGGCTGGCGGCATCGGCACCGTCTTCGGCGGCATCATCGGGGCTGCCCTGATCCGCGTCATCGACAACGGACTGGTGCTGAGCCAGGTTGACGCCAACTGGTTCAAGATGGCAATCGGCTTCCTGACTATCTTCGCGGTCGTCGTGAACGCCTGGCTTCGAAAGCGGGGCAGGGCAATGAAGGTGGAGACCTGATCATGGCGGCACCCATCATCGCGATCAAGGGACTCCAGAAATGGTATTCCGGCGTCCACGCCTTGAAGAACGTCACTCTGGACATTTATCCAGACGAGGCGCTGGGCCTCGTCGGCGACAACGGCGCCGGCAAATCGACGCTGATCAACATCCTGTCAGGCACCCAAAAGCCCGATGGCGGCGAGATCAGGATCGAAGGTGAACCGGTCCGCTTCTCGAACCCGCGCGACGCCATGGATCGCGGCATCGAGACGATCTACCAGTACAATTCGATGGTCCCGACCATGACCATCGCCCGCAACGTCTTCATCGGACGCGAGCCGGTGAAGGGCTCGGTTTTCGGCATCGGCATCCTGGACCAGAAGCGCATGCGTGACGAAAGCGTCAAGGCGATCGCCGACGTCGATCTGCATCTGAGGTCGCCCGATGCGCTGGTCGGCGAACTGTCGGGCGGCCAGCGCCAAGGCGTGGCGATCGCCCGGGCCATGCACTTCAAGTCGAAAGTCATGATCCTCGACGAGCCGACC
Source organism: Mesorhizobium sp. M0800 (assembly GCF_040320095.1). NCBI lineage: Bacteria > Pseudomonadati > Pseudomonadota > Alphaproteobacteria > Hyphomicrobiales > Phyllobacteriaceae > Mesorhizobium > Mesorhizobium sp. M0800. Next base: position 79,474 of record NZ_JAMYOZ010000011.1, on the reverse strand, counting down.
AATCATCTCTCGGTCAAGGAGACGCGAAAGGTGATCGGCTTCGTTCGCGCCCTCAAGGCCCAGAACATCACCAGCGTCTTCATCAGCCACAACATGCATCATGTTTTCGAATGCTGTGACCGGGTCGTGGCGATGGCGCGCGGTGAGATCGTTCTCGACAAGCGGATCGATGAGACTTCGATCGAGGAAATCCACGAGGTTCTGTGACGCGAAGAAGCGATCACTCGCGAGCCGCTCTGCTGGTAGAGGTCAGTCTGCGCTACGGCTTTTCCGCAAGGATCGCCTCAGCGGTTTTCTCGTCGGTGATCAGCACATCGACGACTCCCAGACGCAACACGGCGCGCAGCACCGGAACCTTGTCGAGGCCGCCGGAGGGCAGGATCACAGTGTCGACGTCCCGCAGATGTTCGGGGGCGAGGCCGATGACACGGCTGTTTAGCGGGTGATCGACGAGTTGTCCGTCGGCGCCGATCCAGTGGCCGCAAATATCGCCGACGGCTCCGGCTTCGCGGAGCGATCTGAGATCATCGTCTCCTACCAGTCCGATCCGAAAGATGGTGGCGTCCTTGTGCACCGCGCCCACCGAAACGAAAGCGGCGTCAACGTCGCGGGCATGAGTAAAAGCATCTTCCAGAATTGACTGGCGCATAAGCAGATCGCGCGTGGCCTCCGTATCCGTGAACACCGGTGCTGCGATGTAGAAGCATTCGGCGTCGAAGAGCGCCGCGAGCCGGGAAGCGATCTCGTAGATGTTGATCGCCGATCCACGTGTGAGCCCGCCAAGCAGGGAAACGACCGACATCCCTTTGACGGGGCGCACGGTCACTGAGCGCAGACTAAGCTGCAGCGTCCGTCCCCATCCCACGCCCACCGATATCCCGTCACGGATTCTATGCGACAGGGCTTCACCGGCAGCGGCTGCGATCACCTGTGGCACCAGGGCAGGATCGGGCGGTGTCGGAACCACGATTGGGTCGGAAACGCCATAGGCGTCCCGCAGCCGGTTCTCCAGCTCGATGCAGTTCGCCACCTTGGAATTGATGCGAATCTGAACGATCCCCCGCTGACGGGCATGCGCCAGCATCCGGTTGACGCGAAGGCGTGTCAGGCCAAGAGACTTGGCGATTTGCGCCTGGGTGAGGTCACCGACATAAGCAAGCCAGGCGGCGCGCACGAGCAGCCCTTCCTCGCGATCGGACGTGACGGAACTCGTTACGGCTTGGCGGCCGTCGCGTTTCTTTCGTGCTGGTTTCTCCATCAGATCATCCTGTCCACTCCGCGGCAGCGGGTCCAGAGCGGCTCGGCGGAGCCATGTGCTCATCGAGATGAGGTATCAATCGAGTTTCCCGGCTCCGCTAGCCTCGATGATAGCGGTCGAAGGACAAAACCAGCGGAGCATCATGGCAAATCGCGTCGATGATGGCCCTCGTCAGCGGCAGGCGATCGTGCGGAAGTACACCCCGGGCCATCATATTCTTCAAAGTCGGACCAAGGTCCAGCGCCAGTTGCGCGCCCTCGACCGTGTCCGAACTCATATGTTCGCGCTTCGCCACCGAATAGGGCAGGCCGCGGCCGAGCAGGCGCCCCATGCGACCGTTACGGCCCGCCTGGCAGGTCACATAAAGATCGCCGGAGCCGGCCAGCCCCAGCACCGTTTCGACCTTTCCACCCAGAGCTTCGACCAGAATCGCCATCTCGGCGAGGGACTGCGAGAAAAGCGACGAGGCCAGGTTGTGCATGAGCGCGCCATTGGGCGCCTTGCCGTCGCGCTCGAGCAGCCCGACGGGAGCCCCAACGGCGAGTGTGTAGAAATTCTTGAACGCAGCGCAGATCTCGACGCCGACGAGATCGGATGACGATCGCGCATGATAGAAAGGCGCGCGCAGAATGCGGGACGCCGCGGCCACCTGGTCGGGATTGTGCCCGGCCAGGATCACAGAGGTGTCGCGCTGTGCCGCCAGTTCGCCGGCAATGCACGGTCCGCCGACGGCCATGACCGGGACAGACAAGCCAGTGCGTTGCTCGATCTCGCGGGCAAGCAGATGTGGCAGGATTTCCACGCCTTCGTCGCTTGCTGCAAGTCCTTTCGTAATCATCAGTATCGGCACGGGCGACTTGATGCTTTCTGCAATGCGGTCGATCGCCCAAGGAATGCCGGCCGACGAGACGCCGAGTACAAGCAGATCGGGTCCATCGTTCATCGCCGCCCCGAATTCGGTCCAGGAACAGGCGGTTACCACATCAGGCAGAGTGATGTTGAGGCGTGGGTGATGACTTGTGCTGGCCATCGAGCCGACGATCTCCTCATCGAGATGGGTCCCGACAAGAGTGATGCGGTTACCAGCGTGAGCGGCCGGAAGCGTCATGGCAGAGCCCATGACGCCGGCGCCGAGGATGAGGATCCGCGCCATTCAACTTCTTCCCTTGTCCAGCCGCTCGCCGCTACCTTGGTCGAACAGGTGGATTCGCTCAGGCGCCGGCTCCAGATGGATCACAGCTCCTGGAGCGAGCTCCATGCGGTCATGCAGCACCGCGCAGATCGCGATGTTGCCCATGCTGGCAAAGATGTGGATTTCGGGGCCAGTCGGCTCGACAACCGTAATCCTCGCCGGAATGCCGCGCCCGTCGGCCACTGGTCGAAGATGTTCGGGGCGAATGCCGTAGATCACCTTTTGGCCGGGCCGGACCGCAGCCCCTGGCGGCAGCGGGAGCGATAGCTCGTCGGTCCGCACCACCCAGACGTCGCGCTCGGCAGCCACCTCGCCATGGAACATGTTCATTGCGGGCGAGCCGATGAAGGAGGCGACGAAGAGATTTGCCGGGCGATCGTAGACATCGAGCGGGCGCCCGATCTGCTCGATATGGCCGTCGCGCATGATGACGATGACATCGGCCATGGTCATGGCCTCGATCTGGTCATGCGTGACATAGACGGTGGTGGTCTTCAGCCGCTGGTGGAGCTCCTTGATTTCGGTGCGCATCTGCACGCGCAGCTTGGCGTCGAGGTTGGACAGCGGCTCGTCGAACAGGAACACAGTTGGGTCCCGCACGATGGCGCGGCCCATGGCGACGCGCTGCCGCTGGCCGCCCGAAAGCTGGCGAGGGTACCGTTCCAGATAGGGGGTCAGATTGAGGATCGCCGCCGCCCATCCGACCTTCTGTTTGATTTCTTCGGTTGGGCGTTTCTTCAACTGCATGGAAAAGGCCATGTTGTCGAAGACGGTCATGTGCGCATAAAGCGCGTAATTCTGGAAGACCATCGCGATGTTGCGGTCTTTGGGATGGAGCGTGTTGACGACCCTGTCGCCTATGGCGATCTCACCGGATGTGATGGGCTCGAGACCGGCTATCATGCGCAACAGCGTGGACTTGCCGCAGCCGGACGGCCCCAACAGAACGACGAACTGGCCATCCTCGATCGAGAGATCGAGTCCATCGATAATCGAGAGGGCGCCATAGTCCTTCTTTATGTTGCTGATGGTGACAGACGCCATAAATTGCTACCCTTCGATTGCCCTTGCCGGTTGGATCGCATTTTCGCTATGCGAGCTATTGGCGATCGGATGCGCTCTCACCATTCGCTCTCCAGAAACTCTTCCAAGAGTCCCGCATCGGCGGCCAGATTGATGAAGGACCATCGACCGCGGATTTCCCGCGAATAGCGAATGGCGTCGTGCCAAAGCGCTCGCGGCAGGCCTAGTTCCGCGCCGGTGACCGGCCCTCCCGCAGCCTTGAGTGCTGCCTCCATGCGGGCGACCGGCATTGCCATGGGCCGAACCTCCTGGCGCAGCGCCGGCCAGATTTCCGCAAGCCTGCGGTTGAAGATTTCCGACTGGCTGGCGTCGAGTGCCGTCTTCTTCATCTCGGCAATGCAAAGTGGTCCAAGCTGCGCTCCATAGCGTGCCAGCATCGCCGCTTCGTCGATGGCGGTCGGCTTCACCTGCGGCGGCTCTTTCATGTCCAGCAGCCGCGCTTGCAGACGCGCCATGACCAGCGAGGCAACCCCAACCTGCTGACCATGCGTGGTGCCGGGATGGCGCTCTCCCGCGAACATGTCGACCCAATGGGAAATCTGGTGCTCTCCCATGGACCCGGGATGGGAAACGCCGGCAAAGCACACGCCCGTCGAGCACAGCGTCAGGACGCGCTGGAGATGCCCGACTGCGGTGACGTCATGCCTGGCAAGGCCAGGCGCATGGGCCAGCATCGGCTCCTCATCGCCCGCCTGCAGCAGGTAGGGCACCTCAGAATAGTAAGTGTCGAACAGCCGATGCGAAGCCCACCAGTCGATCTGGGCGGTTGAGCGGCAGAGGCTGTCACCAAGCCCGGCAGCGCTGAGCCAGGCGGGCGCTGCGGCCGACACGCCAAGGTCCAGGAAGATGCCCCGGGGCGCGTGTGAGGGCAGCGAGATCTTGAGCCCGGAGGCCAAGGTCACCGACGCTGTCGAGGCGCCGTAGCCATTCATCGAGGCGGCCGTGCCGAAGACGGCATAGGGCCGCTCGTCGAGAAAGGTTGCATGCTTGCAGCCGTCGTTGAGAACGCCCGACCCGACGGCCACGACCCCGTCGGCGTGACGCGTCTTCTTCCTGACCATCTGGATCATTGCCTCATCGCAGTCGAGGCCGTCAGGCAGCACGATTTCATCGATGTCGGCGATGGCACGCAGCGCCTTCGCGACGCGCCTGCCCATCACATCGACGGTGTTGATATCCGACACAACAGCGATGCGGCTGCCTAGCGCCAGGGGCGCAACGAGATCCGACTCGCGGCCCTCCGTCGTCTCCAGCAGTTCGATCGTCTTGAACGGCAGGACCGCGGCCGCGCCGGTCTTGGGATCTGTCCAGCGTCCCGCGACAACGTCCTCGATCAACGCGTTCCAGTTGGTCGTTTCAGCCATGATCGGCCTCCATGAAGGCCGCGAGGCGCTGGTTCCAGGCTGAAAGCGTTGGCCAAAGATCGGCATGGATCGCAAGAAGTTCGGCGTAGAGCGCGGCCCGTTTCGTGTCCGGTTCGAAGGTTTTGGCCGGCTCGCTGGCCATTGCGAGCGACGCTTCGGCGATGGTGGAAAACCAGCCCACGCCCTTTGCCGCCGCCATCGCCGCGCCAAGCGAGGAGGCTTCGACGGTCGTCGAACGCTTTATGGGACGATCGAGTGCATCCGCCAGAATTTGCATCCACAGGTCGGACTTCGCTCCTCCGCCGATCGCTATGAACTGGTCGATGGTCTGGGCGGCGGCCGCAGCCGCCCGCTGACTTGTCGCGGCCTGATGCAGCGCTATGCCTTCCAGCACGGCGCGATAGATGTCGCCGCGGCGGCTAGAGCCCGAAAGCCCGGCAATCACACCACGGGCCGCACTATCCCAGTGTGGGTCCATGACGCCCTGCCAGTAGGGCAGGAGCATTATGCCGCCTGCGCCGATCGGGCTGGCAGCGGCTTCGGCCTCGAGCGTCTCCAGGGCATCATTTGCGCCATGCAGATCGACGCCAAGCATCTCGCGCGCCATCCAGTCGACAAGAAAAGTGCCGGCGCGAAGGCACGTCTCGTAGATATAGCCGTCATCGGCGACCGCCGTCTCTGTGCGGAAGGCCAAATCATGGACGTAGTCGATGCCGAAGCTGCCGGAGACGACAGCCGTCCCGAGGTTGACGTAAGCGCATCGCGGCTGCAACACACCCGCGCCCGTGCCAGCGCATTGACCGTCGCCGCCGCCGGCGACGATCGGCGTGCCCTCGCGCAGGCCCGTCGAAATGGCCGCTTCCGAAGTCAGTTGGCCCAGAACGGTGCCGGGCCGCGCCAGATCCAGCATCATGCGCCGGGCGACGCCCGCTGCCTCCAGTATATCGTTCGACCAGTCCATAGCTCGCATATCGAGTATGCCCATCGGGTCGGCGGATGCGGTGGACGTCACCCACCGGCCGCTCAAGCGAAAGACCAGATAGCCGTGGACTTCGGCCATCCGCTCCACCCGGGCAAAAATCTCGGGCTCTTGCTCGCGGAACCAGATCATGCGGTAAAGGCAAGGAATGACGTCCAGCGGCTTGCCGGATATTGCGTGGACGTGTGCCGCGCCGAAGCTCTCGCCGAAGCGGTGTGCCTTCCGCCGGGCGCGCTCATCGAGCCAGAGCGTTGCGGGCCCGACCGCCTGGCCCTGCTCGTCGAAAAGGCCGAAGCTCTCGCGTTGGTTGGCAATCGCAAGGGCGGCAATGCGTGCCGGCGAAACTGTTGCCGCGACAGCACGAAGCGCCGTGACCGTCGAGGCCCACCATTCGGCCGGATCCTGCTCGAAATAGCCCGAACGCGGGTTCGACAGCGCAAGCGGTGCACGACCTTCAGCCACGGCCAGACCGTTGCGGTCCCAGGCGATCGCCTTGGTTGCCGAGGTCGAGGAATCAATGCCGATGACGAGATCAGGAACCATTGCCGCCACGTTGCCAACGGGCGAGGGCGGTCGAAACCGCCTTCGCCCAAATCACCGATTACCCACTAAAGACCGGCGTCCTTGACTTTGCCGTCGACAATGCCGGCAATGGCATCCAGGCATGCCTTGGCATCGCCGCCATAGTCTTGGCCCGTAAGCAACTTGCCGAGCTCAACCGGAATGTCGTTGTTCGACAGATCCGCCCAGATCGGCATGTCCGGCTCAGATCCCATCTGATTGTCGATCGTGTATTTGATCGCGTCGAAATGGCGTGTCGTTCCGGGGCCGACAACGGCCTTCGCCTTGACCCGAGGATCTGTAAAAGAGGAATTGCGCATCGGCGAGGCGCCGCCGCCGAGCGTCGATACCCGCGCCATCACATCCTTCGAGCAGACCCACTGCATGAATAGCCATGCCGCTTCCTTGTTCTTGGAATATTGCGACAGCGAGATCGTCGAGCCGCCCTGGTGACCGACGGCAGGGATTTCGTTGAAGCCGCAATCGGCGGCGGCGCGACGGCCAGGAACCTCCTTGGGCGCGGGCAGGGCCTCGAACAGGCCTTTGACCTTGGAATCATTGGCGTCGAAGCCGGGGAAATCTTCGCCCCAGGTGATTGCCATAGCGGCTTGTCCCTGTGTCAGCGCCTGCCCCTGACCGTCCCACGTCCAAGTCGTCGCCGAGGGCGGCGAGTTCTTGACCAGCTCCTGATAGAATTGCAGCCCGGCCACGCCGCGTTCGTCATTGCCGACAAACTTCTTGTCCTTGTTGAAGATCGAACCGCCATGGCCCCACAATGCGAAGGTCCAGTCGCATTCCAGCGAATAGTGGCCGGACTTCGCCTGGCACGCGGTGCCGAAGATGCCGTTGCTTTTTTCTGCCTCTGTGAGCGCCTGCACGGCCTTGAGGTAGGCGTCGAGGTCAGTCGGCAGCGCAATGTTGTGTTTGTCGAAAAGATCCTTGCGGTACATCAGGATGAAGATCGGAATATCGAATGGAATTCCGCACTGTTTGCCGTTGTACATGGCGATGCCGTCGACCAGCGGCTTGGAGAAATCGTCCCAGTCGAAGTTGGGCATCGCCAGGTCTTTGTTCTGGTCGTAATACTCGCGCGGATCGACGACATCCTGGGCAAATGTCGCCATCCAGGACTGGTCGAGATAGTAGACGTCGTAGGTGCCAAGCTGGCCCTGTACGTCTTGCGTCGCCTTGGCGAGAACCTGCTCCAGCGGCACGATCTCGACTTCCACCTCAATGCCGGTTGCCTTGGTGAATTCACCCGCGACTAGCTGGTTGGCAACAATCGTTGGCGGCGTCGCCTCCGAGGTGTAGCGGATTTTGGTGCCGGCATATGGTTTGCCGACGTCGGCCAGCCACTTCAGCATATCGGCGTCCTGGGCGCGGGCTTCTTCAACCCCGAGGCCCAGCATCCCCCGATTGGTGCGGCCACCACCTAGCATGGCCGATCCGAAGGCGGAAAAGCCGATACCAGCGAGCGCCATCTTCCTCATGAAGTCGCGTTTGGTTATCCGGCGCGCCGTAAAGTCATTGCAGGTATCGGCGACGAATGTCTTCTTGTCGTGTTCACTGAAGCTCATGATCGTTCCTCCATTGCGTTTTTGTCGTCGTTCTTCTCGTCTGCGCCTCACTCCTTCAGCGATCCGAGGGTGAGGCCGCGGACCAGATGCCGTTGAACCAGCAGGATAAAGATGAAGCTGGGTATGATCGCGGACGTGCCGAGCGCTGTGATGTAGCCCCACTCGGTCGCGGTCGAGGTGACAAAGGTCGAGATCTTCACCGGCACAGTGCGGATCGACGTTGTCAGGAACAGTGAGAGCAGGAACTCGGTCCACGAAAAGATGAAACACAGCACGGCCGTCGCAGCGATGCCGCCCTTGACCATGGGAAGGACCACGCGTCGGAACGTCTGCCAGCGCGTCGCGCCGTCAATAAGCGCCGCCTCATCAACCTCGCGCGGAACATCGTCGAAGAACGACTTCAAAAGCAGAACCGCCAGCGGCAGGTTGATCAAACTGTGAACGAGGACGAGGCCCGTATAGGTATCGCGCAAGCCGAGATCTCGGAACATGAAAACGATCGGAATGACGATCGCGATTGGCGGCATGAAGCGTTGCGAGAGAATCCAGAACAGGAAGGACTGCTGGCCGCTGAACTGCATTCGCGACAGGCAATAGGCGGCCAGTGTCGCCAGCAGCAGCGTCAGCGCTGTCGATCCGACGGCTATGATGGCGCTGTCGAGCAACGACTGGCGGGAATCGTAGGAACTGGCGCCCCCCTTGATGACCCCGGCCGCCTCGCCGCCCTGTTCCATGCCGATGTCGACGCGTGAGACGCCAAGCAACGTCACGCGGTAGTTGTCCGGCGTCGGGGTGAAACCGGTGTAAACCGGTCCGCTGCGGTCGAAGATCGCCGAATAGGGTTTGATGGACGACAGGGCCCACCACGCGATCGGGAACATAAAGATCGCCACCACTAGCACGGCGAGCACGTCACGGGCGATCGTTTGGGCGCGCGACGACTCCATCAGAACCTCACCTTGAACAGCCTGACGAAGAGGTTCGACACGACGATCAAGACGACGAGCACGATCAGCGACAGGGTCGCGGCATAGGGAAAGTCTCCGGTGAAGTAGATACGGCCAGCGTAGAATGAAAGCGTCTCGGTGGCCGTGCCAGGCCCGCCTGCGGTGATGATGTAAACGTAGTCGTAGATGCGAAAGAGATCGACGCCGCGGATCAGCACCGCGACCGCTATCACCTTGCGCAGCATCGGCAATGTGAGCCGCAAGAACGTCTGGATGCCGTTGGCGCCGTCGATCGCGGCTGCCTCGAAAGGCTCCTTCGGCAGCGCCCTGAGCCCTGCCAGGATGATGAGCACCATGAACGGCGTCCACTGCCATATGTCTGCCAGCAGGATCGCCGCTAATGCGGTTCCGGGCTGCGTCAGGATCGGCTGTGCCGGCGAGATCAGGCCGAGGGCATAGAGGTAGAACGACAGGACGCCGAAAGAGCCGTCCTGCATCAGCAGGAACATCATTCCGGTCACCGCAGGCGGCACCACCAGCGGCAGGGTCATCAGCGCCCGCAGCACGCCGTAACCTTTGCGATCGGTGTCAAGCAGAAGCGCGATGAGGATGCCGAGCGCAAGCTGAACCGCAAGCGCGACGAAGGTGTAGATCAGCGTGGTTTCCAGCGAATGCCACATCCGCGCATCCGAGAAGGCGCGCGTCCATTGGTGGAGCCCGGCGAAGTCGAGCTGCCGGGAGACGACATTGCGTTTGTGAAACGACAGCCAAACCGAATAGGCGAGGGGATAGATGCCGAAAACGAGAAGCATCACCGTGATCGGCGCGAGCCAGGGGAAAGGATGCTCGGCCGTCATGAACCGGGGCAGGGCCCATCTGGGCGTTTCGCGGGTCACGGTCACCGTGCTCACGCGCAAATCTCCGCTCGGTCACACAGACGCATCGGCCTTCTCCCTGTCGGCCAGATTGTGCCAACTTGAACTTTTGTAAGTTTGTTGTGCCTTTTGTTAAGAACGTGTCGGACGCCCGCCGAATTGTCAAGTCGGTTCCGTCAGCGCTCAAGGGATTTGCTCGTGGTCCCAGAGGATGCCGTGATCGCCGGGTATGGAGTTATTTTTGGAGGAAACGCCGCCGGCAAATGCCGTGCACCAGCCTCAAACGCGCTCTGGGCCGCCGCCAATTTTGGCAGCCCGGAAGGCTACGAAAGCATCGAGGAGATCGGGAGGACAACCCGGGCGCTTTTGGAACTCCCCTTAATCCTGCAACAGGATCTGAAGCTTTACGTCCGCGGGCCGGGCTTCGACTGCGCGGTCGAATGCGGTGATGGAATCTTCGAAGGGGAAGGTCGCCGAAATGAGTGGCTTTAGGTCGACCCGGCCCGACCCCATCAGCGCGATTGCCCGCTCATATTGGTGGGCATATCGGAACACAGTCTCGATGCGGACTTCCTTGGTCGAGGCGGTGGCGACATCGAATGCGATCGGCGCCACCGGCAGGCCGACCACCACTACCGCGCCACCGGGCCGCGGCAGATCGAGCAGGGTCTCCCACGCCTTGGACGAGCCCGAGCATTCAAACACCACGTCGGCGCCCCAGCCATCGGTCAGGCGCTTTACTTCCGCCGCCAGGTTCTTGTCGCGGACGTTGACCGGGATTACGCCTTGATAGCCGCCGGCGATGTCGAGCTTGGGTTGGGCGAAATCTGCAACAATGGCGCGGGCGCACCCGCCGGCGAGTGCCGCGATCGCCACCATCGTGCCGATCGGCCCTGCGCCAATCACCACCGCCGTGTCGCCCGGCGCGATCTTTGCTTTGGCAGCCGCCTGCATGCCGACAGCGAAGGGCTCCACCATGGCGCCTTCGGCGAAGCTGACATCGTCGGGCAGTTTGAATGTGTAGTTGGCGGGGTGGACGACATAGGGCGTCAACACACCGTGGATCGGCGGCGTTGCCCAGAATCTGACAGCTGGGTCAATGTTGTAGAGACCGAGCCGGCTCGCCCGCGAATTGGGATCGGGGATACCCGGCTCCATGCAGACGCGGTCGCCGACCTTCAGATGCTCGACGCCTTCCCCTGTTTCGACGACGGTGCCGGCGGCTTCGTGGCCCAAGACCATCGGCCCTTCGACCACGAACGGGCCGATGCGGCCATGCGTGTAGTAGTGCACGTCCGAGCCGCAGATGCCCACCGTATGGATCTTGATGCGAACTTCGCCCGCGCCGACGGTCTGTGGCAGATCGATCTCACGCAGCTTGAGTTCGTGCTGGCGTTCAAGGACAAGGGCGCGAATGTTCGTCATCGACGTAGTCTCCTCTAAAGCCGACTGTTCGAGGCCTCCGCGACCTTGCTTGCATTCGGCACGTTCATCATAGCCGCTCATTCACGGCTTCAAAATCCAGTTCGGAAACGGGTGTTGCAAGATTCCGACTATCCGTACCAACTTCCCGGCCAAGGGACTTTGAAGGCCGACCATGCCGCTGCCGAATTTCCTTTGGATCATTCAGGGTACTCTGAGGTATCAAGTGATAGATTCGGCATCAGGATAGGAACCAGTGTTTAGAGGGCGACGTGCACACTCGCTGCACACAAAGTTCTCCCTTCTTTCGGTTCTGTTTTGTCGAAGAGGCAACAGGGCATGCTGTGACGCGATGTTTGAGAAATTGTCGCCCGGCTTCGGCTGCCCGGGCGACAGAGCACCTGACAGGGCGCCGTAGCACGACGAAAGAGGGTCTTTTTACTGGGTGTGCGAGATGCTTCTGAGGGCTTCGGCAAAGCACAGGGTGGCCGAACCCGTCGCGGTCCGACGGCGAAGGCTCCGCGTTAGGCGATGTAGGTGCTGCGTCGATCATGGCTCCACCAGTTGCTGGATTGCGTGCATCGGTAGGACGAGCCGGAGGGAGTCCGGCAGCCGCACGAAGCCGTTTCCCTCATAGAAGGCAGCGGCGCGCTCGCTGATGGCATCCACCACCAGCATCGAGGAACCGACTGTGGCCGCGCTCGCATAGGCGCGCCGCACGGCGTCGGCGAGAAGCATCGCACCCAGGCGTTCGCCCTGACGGGCTTCCGAGACCGCCAGCCGTCCGATCAGCGTGGCGCTGACCAGCGGATAGCGCGGGATGTGCTTGCGCGCGGCGGCCGGCACGTCGCCCTGTGCAAGGCTGGTTGCGCAAAGCGTATAATAGCCCAGCACGACATCCGGTTTATCAGGCTCCACTAGAATGAAGACCCCATTCGCCTTGCGCCGCACATCTTGGCTTGCCTGCGTCCGGAGATAACGGTCGAGTCTGTCGACGCCGCAGGCAAAGCCGTCCCGGTCGTGATGCGACGCGAGCGCCTCGATCTTCAAATCTGGCCGAGACGCCGCCATGCTCAGGACGCGACCCGGCGCTTGTGCTCGGCCAAGGCGCGGACCAGCCGCTCACTCGGCTCTGGCGGATTGACCAGCGCGTCGAAGAATGCCGCGCGGTCGCGATCGGACAGCACCAACGTCTCATGCTCGGCGATCGTGCGGCGCGCGGTGTCAGTGAGCGCAGTGACGCAGAAGTCGCTGACTTTGCGTCGTGACAGATGCGCTGCCCGCTCGATGAGATCCTTAGTCTCTTCATCCAACCGGAATCCGAGGCGTTCGACGCGGTTGGGCGTCTCTCGTTCGATCTGGGGCTGTTTGCGCGGCATTGGGATCACTCCTGTCATAGTCTATGTTTCGCAGACAATGTACGTCACATAGACGAACAAATCAAACCGATTTCTGCCCTTCATCCACGCGCTGGTGGTCGAACATCAGCTTCGCCCGCTGTTCGGCTTCTACTGGGTGCTGACGGTCCAGGCAGGCAGGCTCTTCGACAGCCCGCTTCTTCTGTCCCTGTTGTGGTTTACGCTCGGCCAGCAAGAGTGTTCAATGCGTAACGTGTGTATCGTCGTTCGCCAGTTCTAATCAGTGCACCGTTGGCAACGAGGTCCTGCAAATCTCTTGTCGCTGACGCGCGAGATGCCTGAGTGATGGCGATGTAATTCTCGGCGCTGAGACCGCCCTTGAAACCATCTATACCTTCGCGGAACATCCGGGTGATGGCCTTTTCCTGTCGCTCGTTGAAGTGACCGTGGTAGCGTTCGTAAAACTTGGCCTTGGCGACGGAGAATTCGACACGGGCAAGCGTTACGCGCTGCGCCTCAAGGATCGTTTTAGCGAAGTAGCGCAGCCAATCCGTAATCGCGTTGCTCTTGTTGCTGGCCTCGAGATTGTCGTAGTAGGCCTTGCGGTGGCGTTCAATCGTGTACGCCAAAGCGATGAGACTGGGCTCACCCAGGCTTTGCGCCAACGCCTTTTCGCAGAGGGCACGCCCTATGCGCCCGTTGCCATCGTTGAACGGGTGAATGCTCTCGAAATAAAGGTGCGCGATTCCGGCACGCGTCAACGCCGGAATCGGTATCTTGCCTTTGGGCGCGGTTACGTTGAACCAAGCCGCGAAGGCGTCCATTTCGGTCTTCACCCGGGCCGACGGCGGCGCTTCGAAATGCACTTTGGGCTTATCCAGCCGATTGGAAACGATTTGCATAGCATCGGCATGCTGGCGGTAGCTGCCGATGGTCCCGATACCCCGCTCACCCGACATCACCATCTTGTGCCAAGCGTAGAGGGTGCGGTGCGAGAGTGTATCGGCGAAATGCAAGTAAACATCGGCCATCATTTCAGCGATGCCGCGCTCGGCCGGCGGAATGTGCCTGATCTCGCTTCCCAGGCCAAGTTGCTGGCGTAAGGATGATTGCAGACTCTCGCGGTTGAGGTATTCCCCTTCAATCGCGGATGTCTTCAAGGCCTCTTCGCTGATAAGGTCGATGCGGATTTGGTCGCGATCGTTGGCACCCACATGACGAAAGACGCCCAGGAACTCGCCCGATCGCAACAGGAACTCGCTTTCCAGCGGTTCCAATACCTTCTTATCGTAGGTAAAATGCGGCCAGTCAGCCTGCTCCCAATTCCATACCATGAGTTATAGAGCACCTTTCTATAACTCATTATGCCACGACAGGTGAGCTATAGCAATCCTCGCTATGCCTCAGGGTCTTCTTGGATACGTCAACAATTGGCGAACGTGTTCGGGGTTCGAGTTGTAGACCGCTATATCGCAAGACCCACTGTTGAGGAGGCGTTCTTGCGGCCGCGCCAATCTGTTTGATTACAGTTCGAGCTGATCGATCAACGCTTGCGGCCCGCGCCGGGACTTTGCACCGGAACTTCCAAGGCTACACCGAGGACCGCTGCGAGACATTGATCGGCCTCGGCCCATGGTCCATCAGCCAGTTTCGCCAGGCCTATGCACAGAATATGCCTTCGACCGCCGAGTATGGACGCATGGTTGCTGATGGCGGGCTGGCCGCTGTTCGGGGTATCGCGCTTTCCGACGACGACCGTGTTCGCGGCTGGATCATCGAGCGATTGATGTGTGACTTCGCCTTCTCGGCGATTGAGCTGGTGGAGCGCTTTGGCGAAGCCGGCCAAAGACTTCTCCTCGAGGCGAGTTCCACGGCTCTTCATGGTCCTGCGCGGTTGCTTGAACTTGATGGTGACCGCTTCGTCGTGCCTGCGGAAAGCCGGCCCTTTGTCAGAAGCATCGCGGCGAAGTTCGACAAATATTTCGAAACCGGTACAGCCAGGCATTCCGTAGCGGTCTGAACGATCACCAGTTCAGAAGTGCTCGCCGGCCTTGAATGGGCCAATGCGGGTGCCGGCCGCGATCAGATAGGCGGTCGACCAGCCAATCAGAAGAAATCCGTTCACGCCCTCTAGAGCCGCGAGGACGCGCCATGCGTGAGCGGGCACAATGTCGCCGTAGCCGACGGTCGAGAAGGTGATGGTGGAAAAGTACAGCGCGGTTTCGAAGTCAGCAAAGATATCGAGCAACCGGTATAGTCCTGCCCAGAGCCACACCTCTGTGGTCATGATGGCAAAGAGCCCCATCACCACGCTGATCATCGCAACGATGCGGCTGCGGCGCCCGTGCATGCGAAACCGGGCGACCAGGTGCCCCATCGCATGTGTGACCACGATCAGACCAAAGGTGTGAACCAGGACCGTAAGGCTAATGACGACGGTGCCGATGAGCAGATTGAGGATCATCTTCGGAAGGTAGAGATTGCTGCGGTGCCTTCCTTGCTCGAAATCAAACCGGCAGGTTTCGCCTATGCGGTGCAGATTGTCGACCGGGTCAGGAACCGCTTCTCCCGCCCGTTATCCAGCGAGAACATGCCACCGCGACCCGGCACCACGTCGATGATGAGATCGGTATGTTTCCAAGCCTCGAATTGCGACGCACCGATGTAGAACGGCGCGTCGCCGATGTGGCCGAGCAGCACGTCCTGGTCGCCCACGATGAAGCCGATACGCGGATAGCACATCGGGGAAGAGCCGTCGCAGCAGCCGCCGGATTGATGAAACAGCACCGGACCGTGCTCGGCGACAATCTCGGCGATCAGTTCAAGGGCTGCCGGTGTCGCTGTGACCTTCGCTCGCATCATGTCTTCCGATTTCCAGCCTTTGGCGCGGCCCCTCGCGGAGCCGCGCCTGTGGGTCAAAGCGGCGATCAGAAGAAGCCGAGCTTTTTCGGGCTGTAGCTGACCAGCATGTTTTTGGTCTGCTGGTAGTGGTCGAGCATCATCTTGTGCGTCTCGCGGCCGATGCCGGACTGCTTGTAGCCGCCGAAGGCCGCATGCGCGGGATAGGCGTGGTAGCAGTTGGTCCAGACGCGGCCCGCCTGGATCGCGCGGCCGAACCGGTAGGCGCGGTTGCTGTCGCGTGTCCAGATACCGGCGCCCAGGCCGTAGAGCGTATCGTTGGCTATGCTGAGCGCTTCGTCGTCGTCCTTGAAGGTCGTGACCGAGACCACCGGTCCGAAGATCTCTTCCTGGAAGATGCGCATCTTGTTGTGGCCCTTGAACACCGTCGGCTTCACGTAGTAGCCGCCGGCGAGATCGCCGGGCAGGACGTTGCGCTCGCCACCGGTCAGCAACTCGGCGCCTTCCTGGCGGCCGATGTCGATGTAGGACAGGATCTTTTCCAACTGCTCGGATGATGCCTGGGCACCGATCATCGTTGCCGGGTCGAGCGGATCGCCCTGCACGATCGCCTCGACACGCTTCAGCGCACGTTCCATGAACCTGTCGTAGATCGATTCATGAATGAGCGCGCGGCTCGGGCAGGTGCAGACTTCGCCCTGATTCAGCGCGAACATGACGAAGCCTTCGATCGCCTTGTCGAAGAAATCGTCGTCTTCGGCGACAACGTCCTTGAAGAAGATGTTGGGCGACTTGCCGCCCAGTTCCAGGGTGACGGGGATCAGGTTCTGGCTGGCATACTGCATGATCAGCCGGCCGGTCGTGGTTTCTCCGGTAAAGGCGATCTTGGCAATGCGCGGCGACGACGCGAGCGGCTTACCGGCTTCGAGGCCGAAGCCGTTGACAATGTTGAGCACACCCGGCGGCAGCAGATCGCCGATAAGATCGGCCCACAGCAAGATGGCAGCCGGGGTCTGCTCGGCAGGCTTCAGCACGACGCAGTTTCCGGCGGCAAGCGCGGGAGCAAGTTTCCAGCAGGCCATCAGCAGCGGGAAGTTCCACGGGATGATCTGGCCAACCACCCCGAGCGGCTCATGGAAATGATAGGCGACGGTATCGTCGTCGATCTGCGAAAGGCTGCCTTCCTGGCCACGCAAGGCGCCAGCGAAATAGCGGAAATGGTCGATGGCCAAAGGCAGGTCGGCGGCGGTCGTTTCGCGGATCGGTTTGCCGTTGTCCCAGGTTTCGGCGCATGCGAGGAGATCGAGGTTTTCCTCCATGCGATCGGCGATGCGATTGAGGATGAGTGAGCGCTCGGCCACGCTGGTGCGCCCCCAGGCGTCCTTGGCGGCATGGGCAGCGTCTAAAGCCGCCTCGATGTCCTGGGCATCCGAGCGCGTCACCTCGCAGAGCAGCTGACCATTTATCGGCGAGAAGTTCTCGAAGTAACGGCCCGAACGCGGTTCGGCCCATTTGCCGCCGATGAAATTGCCGTAGCGCTTATCGAAGGGCGCCTTGACCGGGCGTGAGAATTCTACCTTGTTCATGTGTCTTCCTCCGCAAAGCTGGCGCCGCGGAATGCGACGCTTCGGGAAGACACTTGCGATCTCCCACCGCTATTGCCAATGCGCCGGGGACAGTGGGCGGGCGGGTGTGTCGCAGAATTGCGACAGTCATGCGACGTTTCAAAAGTCAGTGGGACCTGTGGACGTCCAGGCGGTTGAGTTTGCGGTGAAGCGTGGCGCGACTGATGCCGAGCGCATGGGCCGCGGCCGAGACATTTCCGTCTGCCCGCGCCAGCGCCCGCTGCAGAACGCCGCGCTCCGCCTCGGCGAGGACTTCGGGGCGGCTCTCGGCCCAACCGAGCAGATCGGCCGCAGGCATCGGCTTGTCGAGACACTGTTGCGTAATTCCAAGCGCCAGGCGAGCCGAACGGGTCGCGCCGACCACAAGGTCGTCCGCATCAACCGCGATCAACGCGCCGGAACCCTTGTCGGGCACCGGCGCCAGCAGAATGCGCGCCTTGGGGAATGCCATTTTGAAGTTCTCGGCCTCGATCCGACGCGCCGCGTCGACGACGGCCATGGAAATAAGGTTGGAGAAGACCTCGGTCAGATCAGCCCGGCAGGAAGACACGTCAAGGGCAGCCGCAAGGTCTCCACGGTGATCATAAATCGGAGCCGTGGTGCAGCTCAGCCCGGTGTTGCGCGTGTGAAAATGCTGATCACGGTGGATCGTCAGGACGCGCTGTTCCACCAGACAGGTGCCGATACCGTTGGTGCCCTCGCTCTCCTCGTTCCAGACTGACCCTGTCCATAACCCCCAGGAACGAAACGTCTCGTCGTCCACAGGCGCGCCGCGCCGTTCGACCGGCACGCCGTCGCGATCGGCGAGCAGGACGCAGCATCCAACGCCGCCCACCGCAAGATAGAGCCGGTCCAGGCTTGATTGAGCAACCCGGACGAGCGGCCCGATGCGTTGCCGGGCCTCTCCCAATTCCGCCTCTGTCAGATAGCGTGGGAGGCTGCAATCGGCCGGATCGAGCCGGTGCAGACTGGAAGACCGTCGCCAGGAAGCGACCAGCGCGGACTTCGCCGCCGCGTCCGAAGCGATCGCGGCCTGAACGCGGTCGGCGTGATGACCGGATAGATCCTCACCCATGCTTGTCCTCCCAGAACCCCAGCTCTCTTCCTGTCGGCTACTAGACCACGGCTGCTTCAAGGCAAGCTAACGCTGGTGTCCTGCCAAGTTCCGCTTTCGATCACCGCACTGTCAATTCGACAGAAGAACCAGACATCCGCTATGTTTTCCTGTCAGTCAGTGACGTTTGCCAATGGGGTAGTCGTCCTCGCCTGTGCCCCCCCACACACACTCTCTCTTCCAGGCAACTGTTCGGCTGATCCCCGCAAGCCTACCGGTATGAACTGGGCATTCATTGATCCATAGCAAAGACGGCTGACCATAATCAGCTGCGGGATCGTGCGGAACAATACGGGAAGCTTTCTGATTGTGGCCTTCAAAAACCCAACAAATCAACCTTTCGGCACATCCTCCGGGCCCACCAAATTATTACATATCAATATCGGCTTATCGTCCACGGGTGGCCATCGACAGCCGTTCGTTGACAGCGTACGAGCGAACGCCGATGTCGGCGATACCGAAACAGTTCAGGTGCGCGGAATGTTTTTCGGTATACGCTTGCGCGTGCTCGACGCTGTCGAACAAATAGACCCGCCCGCGACATCTCGATCGGGCGCCTCGGTCCACACTTCCAGATCAGCCCGGGCTCATTGATTCTCTGACGGCTGGTTGAAGGCGACAGTATGCTTGCATTCAGCTCAAGGCGTGGCCGGCCAATCCATAGACCCAAGGCCCATTGTCTTGCCGGTTCAGGAAGCGGCGCCCTTTGGACATGGTCGTAACGGTCTCGGCAATGCCGAGGCCGCTCTGCTGGAGAAACGCGGCAAACACGCCATCCTTCTCGCGGGTGTCGACGCGGGCGAATCGTCCTGCCAGTTCCTTCAGATGCAGGGCTGTAAGATGGACCGCGTCGAGATCGTTTCGCGCGACCATGGGGCCGATCACGTGACCACGACCGAACTCGCGACACATGGAATAGCCGACGATTTCGCCGCCGCGGCTCAAAGTGCAGATTGAGGCATCCACTGCGAGCAACGCGAGCAGCCTCTCGCGGTTTATCCCTAACGCGCGCGTATCCAGCGGCGTGATGTCCTTAAGCCTGTCGCTCGACAGCGCCTCCAATTCACCGTTCAAGGCCGGCATAGCCGGGAGTGTTTGTGGGACCTCCCCCTGGCGCTGGTATACGATCGCCTCGGTCGTGAAGCCGAGTGAAACGTAGAGGGGGTAGGCAGCATGGGTCGCGTTGAGTGCCAAATTGCGATCGCCGCACTGCTCAAGGACTAGGTCCATGAGCCATCGGCCGCCTCCTTGCGCTTGTGTGCGTGGCGTTGTGATCACCAGGCCAATGGTGGCAAAGTCGTCCCCGTGGGGAAACCACATCGCGCTCCCGAAAACGCGTCCAATACCATCAACGGCAACAATGCCGCGTCCGGCACGGCGCAGAAAGTCCCAATCCTTCGGCCGGTGAGGCCAGCGGACTGAGATCGACAGCGCGTGCAGTAGCTTGACGTCGACATCATCAATGTCCCGCGCGACCAGTTCGAAGGATTTCAGGCGTACTGATCTCTGCATCTCAATCGATCCGCTCCTTCAACGAATGCGCAAGGCACGCGGTGTTGATCCTGTCATCGATCGCCATGTCGCGACTTACCTCTTTTGCCGCAGCATTATACGGGAAAGCCAGCAGGTTTCGCTGGTTCGAGGTGCTTTTTCGCAATCTTCGGCCAAAGCACGACGCAATTCGGCAGGGAACACTGCTGCCTGCGGATAGGCTGGTTGCACCCGGTGATAGTGTGCAAGCAGAGCGGACCGCCATGAACGTGGAAGAAATCCTCGCGACCCTGGTTGCATTTCCCTCTGTTGTGGGCTCGCCAAACGGCGCGATCGTCGATTGGATCCGCGACTACTGTCAGGCAGCCGGAGCCGAGGTGACGGTTCTCCCCGGTCCCGAGGGCGACCGGTCCAACCTTTTCCTCACGATCGGCCGGCGCCAGGGTCGGGGCTATATCATCTCCGGGCATATGGATGTCGTCCCGGCCGGCGAGCCGGAATGGAGCTCGGACCCGTTCGTTCTGCGCCGCGAGGGCGGCAGGCTTTACGGCCGCGGCACCTCCGACATGAAGGGCTTCCTCGCCTGCGCATTGGCGACGCTCCCAGGACTTGCGGCGATGAACCTGCGGCAGCCAGTTCATCTCGCATTCTCATATGACGAAGAGGCGGGGTGCCGTGGTGTGCCGCATCTCCTAGCCGCGTTGCCGAGCTTATGCGAGAGGCCGCTTGGCGCGATTGTCGGCGAGCCGAGCGGGATGCAGCCTGTGCGCGCGCACAAGGGGAAGGCCGCCGCGCGGCTCGAGGTGATCGGGCGATCCGGCCATTCCTCACGCCCCGATCTCGGACTCAACGCCGTGCACGCCATGGCCGGCGTCATCGCGCACGCCGTGGCCTACGGCCAATCCCTCGCCGACGGGCCGCTCGATCAAAATTTCGAGCCCCCGTATTCTTCGTTGCAGGTGGGCGTCATCGCCGGTGGACAGGCGGTCAACATCACCCCTGGCCACTGCACAGCCGATATCGAGGCGCGTGCCGTGCCCGGCGTTTCTCCAGCCTCCCTGCTTGAGCCGGTCAAGGCCCGGCTTTTCGCTCTGCGAGACAGCGGCTTCGATGTGGCGTGGCATGAGTTGAGCACCTATCCCGCCCTTGCGCCCGCCAACGGGAGCGCGCTAGCGGCCGTTCTGACGGAGCTGACGGGGCAGGAGCCGCTGACAGCTGTGAGTTACGGCACGGAGGCCGGACTTTATCAGCAGGCCGGCATCGATGCGGTCGTTTGCGGACCTGGCGACATCGGCCGTGCCCATCGTCCCGACGAATATATCGAGATTGGTGAACTCGCCGCTTGCCGGAAGATGATCGAGGGGCTCGGCGCGCGTCTTGCGGCCTGATGGAAGGGCGGTCACCATGGCGTTTCTTTTCAATTCCGATGCGGCGCGTGCTGCGGTCTTCCGCGAGATCTTTGCGCGCCAGCTCCCAGATCTGGAATTCGTCCATTCCGGGGACGAGATGGAGCCGGAGAAGGTGCGCTATCTCATCACCTGGACGGTGCCGGACGAGATCTCGCGCTACCGCAATCTGGAAGTGCTGTTTTCCATCGGAGCGGGCGTCGACCAGTTCAAGCAGGACGTGGTGCCAAGCCATGTGAAGCTTGTGCGCATGGTCGAGGACGGCATCATACGGATGATGCAGGAATACGTCGCGCTCGGCGTGTTGGCGCTCCACCGGGAGATGCCCGCCTATCTCGAGCAGCAGAAAAGATGCCTCTGGCAACCGATTGCCGCTCGACAGGCGGCCGAACGCGGGGTTGGCTTCCTCGGCCTTGGCATGCTGGCGCAGGCGGCGATCGAGCGCTTGAAGCCCTTCCAGTTTCCGCTTGCCGGGTGGAGCCGCAGCGAAAAGCGGATAGAGGACGTCGCCTGTTTTCACGGCACGGACCAACTCGCGGGCTTTCTGAAGCAAACGGATATTCTCGTCTGCCTGCTTCCGCTCACGGAACAAACGCACGGCATGCTCGATGCAGAGTTCTTCGACTTACTGCCCGTCGGGGCGCAGCTGCTGCATGTCGGCAGGGGTCCGCAACTGGACCAGGCCGCGCTGATCAACGCGCTCGACACCGGTCACGTATCTGCGGCGATGCTTGATGTCACCGATCCAGAACCGCTCCCGGAAGACCATCCGCTGTGGTCGCATCCGAAGGTGATGATAACGCCGCACATCGCCTCGGTGACGCAACCGCATACGGCGGCACAATCCGTCGTTGACAACATCCGGCGCCACCGCGCCGGAGAAGAACTGATCGGCCTCGTCGATCGGACACTCGGCTACTAACCAGGAAACATCACATGTCACTTCTGATCACGATCGACACAGTTCCAGACTTCGCGCCGAAGGAGGCACTACCGGCTCCGGAGCGGCTCATTTCCGGCAATCCATCCTTCAAGACCTGGGCGCAGGATGCCTCGAAGGGCGAAAAGGTGCTCACCGGTGTCTGGGAGGCGACGCCCGGCGAGACGCATTCGATCAAGGGCACTATCTACGAGTTCTGCCACATAGTTTCGGGTCTCGTCGAAATCGAGGAGAAGGGCGGTGAGACCAAGACCTACCGCGCCGGCGACAGTTTCGTGATGAAGCCTGGTTTCGTCGGCGTCTGGCGCACTATCGAGACCGTGCGCAAGATCTACGTCTGCGTTTATGACTGAGTTCAGCGCTCAAAGTCCCGCCGAATAGCGCGCGGAGGCTTCAGAACAATCGGCTTTTCAAGTTCCGCCTGACGCGATTCGACGCCGTCACACGGCTCATCCTCGACGGAAAATGCGGCAGGCGGTCGACTATTCTTCCGATGACGTTAGTGCGAATGAGGACCTCCATCAATGAAGACCTACAAGATAGCGCTCATCCCCGGCGACGGCATCGGCAAGGACGTCACGCAGGCGGCATGGCAGGTGCTGCAGGCGGCGGCTAAGCGGGGCGGTTTCGCCCTTGATGACACAAGATTCCCGTGGTCGTGCGCCTACTACCTGGAGACCGGTGCAATGATGCCGTCAGACGGCATCGAGACACTTCGAAAATTCGATGCGATCTATCTCGGCGCTGTGGGTTGGTCCGCGAAAGTGCCCGACTCGGTATCGCTTCACGGACTGCTCCTGCCGATCCGGAAAGGGTTCACGCAGTACGCCAACATACGACCGCACCGGCTGTTGCCGGGCGTTCAGGGGCCCCTCCGCTCCGATGGTTTCGATATCCTGTGCATCCGCGAGAATACGGAAGGCGAATATTCCGGCGCCGGTGGGCGCGTTCATTCCGGCACGGCTGATGAGGTCGCGGTAGAGACCGCGATTTTCACGCGTACGGGTGTCGAACGGATCATCCGTTTCGGTTTCGAACAGGCGCGGGCGCGTCGCAGGAAGCTCGCATCTGTCACCAAATCCAACGCGCAGAAACACACCATGGTTTTCTGGGATGAGGTCACGCGCGAGTTGGCAAAAGACTATGCCGATGTGGAGGTCTCGCACTACCACATCGACGCCATTGCCGCCCGCATGGTCCTGGCGCCGGAAAGCCTCGACGTAATCGTCGCATCGAACCTTTTCGGCGACATCCTCACCGATATTGGAGCGGCCATTCAGGGCGGGCTGGGTTACGCCGCCTCCGCCAATATCAATCCCGATCGCAGCGCACCTTCCATGTTCGAGCCGGTCCATGGTTCGGCGCCCGACATCGCGCATCTCGGTGTCGCCAATCCGATCGCCGCGATCTGGTCCGGTGCGATGATGCTCGAGCATCTGGGCGAGGGGCAGACTGCGGCCGAAGTGATGTCGGCAATCGAGTCCGCAACCGCGCGAGGGATTGGCACGATCGCAGGCAAGGACAGGACTGAAACAATCACGCAGGCCGTGCTGGCAGGATTGAGCTGAAAGAGCAGAGGAAAGACCATGAATGCGATGACGAAGATTGGCATGTTCAACGATTCCGACCTTTTCCGCCAGCAGGCGCTGATTGGCGGTGTCTGGCGGGATGGCGAAACGAAGGGCGTGGTCGATGTCATTGACCCTGCCAGCCAAAGTGTTCTCGGCACCGTTCCCGCAATGGGGGAGAACGAGACGAGAGCCGCAATCGGCGCCGCGGCCGAGGCCTTCAAAAGCTGGAAGAAGAAGACCCATGCCGAGCGTGCAGGACTTCTCGAACGCTGGCACGACCTCATTCGCCAGCACGAACAGGATCTCGCGCTCCTGCTGACGCTGGAACAAGGCAAGCCACTTGCCGAGGCGGTGGCGGAAATCCGCTACGGCGCATCTTTTGTGAAATGGTTTGCGGAGGAGGCGCGCCGGATCGGTGGCTCGACCATTCCGTCACCCACGGCCGATCGCCGCATTCTGGTGCTGAAAGAACCCGTCGGCGTCTGCGCCATCATCACGCCGTGGAATTTCCCCAACGCGATGATCGCACGCAAAGTAGCACCGGCGCTGGCCGCAGGTTGTACGGTTGTCATCAAGCCGTCGGAATTGACGCCATTCTCGGCGCTGGCGCTCGGCGTTCTGGCGGAACGGGCAGGTATCCCTGCCGGCGTGATCAACATTGTGACCGGCATGCCCGTCGAAATCGGCAACGAACTGATGGCCAATCAGACGGTGCGCAAGATCTCGTTCACCGGTTCGACCCGCGTCGGTGCGCTGCTCATGCGTGGTGCGGCCGATAGTATCAAGCGGCTGAGCCTGGAGCTTGGCGGCAACGCACCCTTTATCGTCTTTGACGACGCCGATCTGGATAAAGCAGTTGAAGGGGTGATCGCATCCAAGTTCCGCAATGGCGGTCAAACCTGCGTCTGCGCGAACCGGATTCTTGTGCAGGAAGGCGTTTACGACGCTTTCGCCGAAAAGCTGAGCCAGCGCGTCACACGGATGAAGGTTGGCGCAGGGACCGATGAGGGCACTGAGATCGGCCCGATGATCAACGCGGCCGCGATCGACAAGATCGAGCGTCACATCGCGGATGCACAGGCGAAAGGTGCGCAGATCATCGCTCAAAGCGAGACGGTGCCCGAGGGTAAGCAATATGCACGGCCCGTCGTGCTGGGAGAAGCTATTACGGGGATGCTCCTGGCATCGGAAGAGACGTTCGGTCCGGTGGCGCCGCTTTTTCGCTTCGAGACGGAGGAAGAGGCCATCGCCCTCGCGAACGGTACGCCGTTCGGCCTTGCCGCTTACTTCTACACCGACAACCTCAAACGCTCATGGCGTGTTGCCGAGGCGCTGGAGTTCGGTATGGTCGGGCTCAACACAGGCATGATCTCGACCGAGGTTGCGCCTTTCGGCGGTGTCAAGCAGTCGGGAGTGGGGCGCGAAGGATCGCAGCTCGGCATCGAGGAATATCTCGAGGTCAAGGCGCTTCATGTTGGCGGGCTTAACTAGTTATCTTGCACGCAGGTGGAAACACTTGCAGCCCTAAAGCGTTGGAACCACAAGAAAGGGGCGGTGAAAACCGCCCCTTTCTCCATTGCGACCAGTGAGGCATTAACGTTTTGGGAGCGCCTCAGTCTGGTGTGACTGCGCCAGCAAACAGACGTTCAGGCGAATTCCCGAACGGGCTCCAGGCCGACGGCGCCGGCCAGACTGCCGATATCCTTGATTTCGGTATATTCGTAGAAGGGGTTCGCAGGCTCGTGGCCGCGGTTCACCCAGACCTTGCTCTTGATACCGAGATCATAGGCGGTCATGAGATCATAGCGAAATGAGGACGACACGTGCGTAATGTCCTCCGGGCCGCAGCCGAGCTTCTCGAACATATATTCGAAGCCCTTCATCTGGGGCTTGTAGGCGCCCGTCTCTTCGGCCGTGATGACCATGTGAAAGGGTGCGCCGAGTTTCTCCACGTTCGACATGATCAGGCTCTTCATGGAGTTCGACAGGATCACCAGCGGAATCTCCTTGGCGACCTTGGCCAGGCCTACCGGGACATCCGGGTGCGGACCCCATGTCGGCACTTCCGCATAGATGCGCTGGGCATCCTCGGGCCGGAATGCGACGCCGTTGCGCTTGCAGGTCCGTTCCACGGAATTGTGCACGACCTCGCTGTACGGCTTCCAGGCGCCAAGGACCTCATCGAGGCGATAGGCCGAGAAATCCTTGATGAACTGCGCCATCCCAGCTGGGGAGAGCTGCGCACCGTAGACGCGTCTCGCCGCGCCAGCCATGTCGAAGTTGGTCAGTGTACCGTAGCAGTCAAAGGTGATGTATTTCGGTCTGAACTGGGTCATGGGCGTCAATCCTTCCAATCCTGTCGGCACTGCGTGCCTTTAACAGCAAGGATCATAATGAGGACCGGAGAAGACTAGTCGCCGCATTCGATGCGCCCTGAAGCAGATTGTTTTGTATTGGGTGAGAGCTTTGGCAGAGAGTTGCGCCTGAGTTCGTTTCGAGCTTCGGCGGGAGCGCGATCTTTCAGCTGTGCGTCCGCATAAGATGCGGTGCCAGCGGCAAAGGAAAATCAAAACGCCTATCGCTCAGGTTCTGGTCGGGAGGAACTGCTGCCCGCGGCAGCCTATCTTCGGCCTAGGAGAATTCAGGCCCGAATGAACATGACCGCGCAACAGATCACGCTGGAAAACGAGCTGAAGGACGAAACCACACCACACCGGACTTATGCTCTCGTCAGTCAGGCACTGCGCTGAATCGGAGGAAGAAATGCTGGCAAACTCACTGATCGAACTCGATCGCGCACATCTGGTTCACCCGTTTTCATGCTATCGGAGCCACGAGGAGACGGGCGTGCGGGTGCTCAAATCCGCCAAAGGCGCAACCGTGACCGATGCAAGCGGGAAAACCCTGCTGGACGGATTCGCCGGTCTATGGTGTGTCAACATCGGATACGGCCAGGAAAGCGTCGTTGAGGCGGCCGCAAAGCAGCTAAGAGAGCTTCCCTATGCGACTGGATATTTCGGGCTGGGATCCGAGCCTGCCATTCGCCTTGCCGCCAGGCTTGCTGAACTGGCGCCAGGCGATTTGAACCATGTCTATTTCACGCTTGGCGGCTCCGACGCAGTCGACAGTACGATCCGCTTTATTCGCTATTACTACCATGCCAAGGGTACGCCGCAAAAAGACCAGTTCATCTCGGTTGAGTATGGCTACCATGGATCCTCGACGGCAGGGTCAGGTCTGACAGCGATCCCGGCCTTCCATGCGGGTTTCGGCGTGCCTTACGACTGGCAGCACAAGATTCCCTCGCACTACGCCTATCGCAATCCGGTCGGTTCTGACCCGCAGTCGATCATCGATGCATCGGTCGCGGCGCTGCGGTCCAAAATCGCGGAACTCGGCGCGGGCCGGGTTGCAGCCTTCTACGCCGAACCCATCCAGGGTTCGGGCGGTGTCCTCGTTCCACCGACAGGTTGGCTGAAGGCTCTGCACGCCGTGTGCAAGGAACACGACATTCTGTTCGTTGCCGACGAAGTCATCACTGCCTTTGGTCGTACCGGCCCGCTCTTCGCGTGTGAGGAAGACGAGGTCGTGCCGGATTTCATGACCACGGCGAAGGGACTGACCTCGGGCTACGTGCCGATGGGCGCCGTTTTTATGTCGGACCACGTGTATCATACGATCGCGGACGGAGCCGGCAAAGCGGCTGTCGGCCATGGCTATACTTATTCGGCCCATCCCGTGAGCGCAGCGGTCGGGCTCGAATGCCTGCGTCTCTATGAAGATGGCTTGCTCGAGAATGGGCGGAAAATGGGGAAGCGCTTGATGGAAGGCCTTCGCTCGCTCGCCGACCACCCGCTGGTTGGCGACATTCGCGGTCGCGGTATGCTGGCAGCAATCGAGTTGGTCACCGACAAGGCACGCAAGACGCCGCTGCCGGCGGCGGCCGATCCGGGGCGCCGCATCTTCGAGCGCGCGTGGGCGAACGGCCTTGTCATCCGTGCCTTCAACAGCGGCATCCTCGGCTATGCGCCGCCGCTCTGCTGCACAGACGACGATATTGATGGAATCCTCGAACGCACGCGGATGACGCTGGACCAAACCCTCCAAGATAAGGATGTGCGGGCAGCGATGAAGGGATGATCAGCGGGCGCATTGCATCGACCAGGGCCTTTTGGGACTATCTTGGCGATCGGCTCGGCGTCACCGAGGCTTCACGTCCAATACTTGCCAAACCTGATCAGCGGCGATTTCGCATCCCACTGATCGACTTTTGCCTGTCACCCATCGCGCAGCAAAGATGATGGTCCGGCGATTTGTCTCCACGAATCGTCGACCTCGCATCGGCCATTCTGAAGCTCAGCGAGGTCGATCGTGACTCGTTGCACGGCGAGTTCGGGTCTCTTCGGCCTGGAGCCCGTCATTGAGACAATTCCCGCCCGCTCAAGGGCCGCCAAGGAGCGGGATACGTTCGGCTGCGGACGCGCCGCCAACCTGCACAGTTCCGTGATGCTTTGCGGTCGATACCGATGGATCAGCGCCACCAGCCGACAATTCTCAGGGGTCAACGCCCGCAGAATCTCTTCCGGCGCGCACGACTGGGCCATTGGTTCAGGGACCACCAGATGCCCCGCCGCCTGAGCCGTCGCCGCCGCCATCACTGTCGTGCGTGTTTTCCTCAGTAAGAGTGCTTTCCAAGTAAACAATGGCCTCGACGAAAGACGGAAATGCCTTTTTTACCCTGTCGAGGCTTTCTTGCACCTTGTCTGTTTTCAGGTCAAAACCGTACCGATGCCTCACCAGGTAACGGAATCCCTTTAGCTCACTCAAGGACTGATAAAGCTCGGGGTCGAGCACAGCCGGCCGGATGCCTGCAATTTCCGCCGACATCTGATCGAGCACGTCCTGGTGCATCGTAGGCCCTTGGGGAACGAGGCCGTCTATGTCGTTGGAGAGGCTGAGCAGGATGTCCTCGATGCCGTTGTAGACATTGTGTACTCCCAGCGAAACTGCTGCGACCGCGCCCCATTCGCCGCGTGACAGCTCACTCCGATGAGCCGCCAGATATTCCTCGATTTGCTCCAGTTCCTCCGCAGCACGGTCGATTTTTGGCGACAGTTTTGCGAATGCCGGATGCTTAAACGCTGTCATTAAGCAATTCCTGCACTCGTTCGGACGAAACGTCTGAGGCAAAGATCAGGTCATAAGGAATGTTCGTTCCCCGAAGCTGGTCTGCGACCAAGCGCTCTACCATGGCCCGGCGCGCGGGATCAGTGCGTCCGTGCACCAGCAGATCTACGTCCGAGTGGACGCGGAAACGGTTTTTCGCGAGGGATCCGACAACGGAGATATCGACGCCGCAGGCTTTGGCGTTCCGGAGAATCCGCGATACACAGGCTTGCGCGGTCTTCCGGCGATCGTCAGCTCTTCGGTGGATCAAAGTGTTGATCTTGTTCATCTTTTCGCCTGTTGCCTTTGGTGACCCGAGGCGAGATTGTCGCAACTCCGTAAGCTGTGCGTGCTACCTGCCTATATATCATTGTATGATATATTCAAGCCATTTGACGAGGACAAGGCGAAAACAGGCGTTCGCTGGAAATGTCCAGATGCAGTCGAAGTTTTAGGCTAAGCGCCGTTCAGGCGAGTGGCAATGACGGCCTCCGCCGAATCGTGACACCGTCATTCGACAAATGCCGCGCGCGCAACAAGATGGAGCTTGGCACGAGCGCCGCCGCTTGAGGACCGAGCCGGAGCAGCTTTCTCATTTGTCGAAAATGATGTCGAGAGGCAAATGGGATTTCACGATCGGTGACTTCAGCACGACGAAGCTGAAATATTTGTCGATTCCGATATCCAATTCGATCATGCGCTCCATGATCGCCTGGTACTCGCTGATGCCCGCTGTGACAAACTTCACAAGATAGTCGTAGCCGCCTGAAACCAGATGGCATTCGATGACAGAATCGACTTTCTGAATTGCGGTGAGAAATCTCGCGAAGTCGTTCTGCTGATGGTGCTTGAGCGTGACTTCGGTGAAGATCGTTAGAGTCTGTCCGAGCTTGGACACATCGATCTGGGCGGAATAGCCGGTGATGAAGCCTTCCGCCTGAAGCTTCTTCACCCGCATCAGGCAAGGGCTCGGCGAAAGGTTGACCAGATCGGCAAGCTCGACATTCGTGACCCGCCCGTTCTTTTGCAGTTGGGATAAGATCTTGATGTCGATCCTGTCGAGCTTCATTGGAAACCTGTCACACGTTCGAACCGCGGATCGCCCGACAGACGGCGTCCGTCACCTCCTGCGTGGTCGCTGTCCCTCCTACGTCCGGCGTCAGCACGCCTTCACTCGTCACCGCTTCCACAGCGCTCATCAACCGCACGGCCGCTGCGCTCTCGCCCAGATGTTCGAGCATCTGGGCAGCGGTCCACAAGGTGGCGACCGGGTTGGCAATACCTTTGCCGGCGATGTCGAATGCCGAGCCGTGAATTGGCTCGAACATCGAGGGATAGCGCCGCTCGGGATCAATGTTGGCGGTCGGTGCAACGCCGAGACTGCCCGCGAGCGCGCCTGCAAGGTCCGACAATATGTCGGCGTGAAGATTGGTGGCGATGATCGTATCGAGGCTCCGAGGTTTCAACGTCATACGCACTGTCATAGCATCGACTAGCATCTTGTCCCACGCGACGTCCGGGAATTCCCGCGCCACCTCGGCTGCGATTTCGTCCCACATTACCATGCCGTGACGCTGCGCGTTGGATTTCGTAACTACTGTCAGGAGCTTTCGCGGCCGTGACTGCGCCAGCCGGAATGCATAGCGCATGATGCGGGTGACGCCGACGCGCGTGAAGATCGCGACCTCGGTTCCGACCTCCTCGGGGAGTCCGCGATGGGCGCGGCCGCCGTGGCCGGAATACTCGCCCTCGGAATTCTCCCGCACGATCACCCAATCCAGATCGCCAGGGCGAACACCCGCCAGCGGCGAAACAATCCCGGGCAATATCCTGGTCGGCCGCACGTTGGCGTACTGATCAAAGCCTTGGCAGATCGGCAGCCGGAGGCCCCAGAGCGTGATGTCGTCAGGCAGATCGGGGGCGCCCACCGCGCCAAAGAAGATGGCGTCGAAGCGCTTCAGTTGCGCCACCCCATCTTCGGGCATCATCCGACCGTGGGCCTTGTAATAGTCTGAGCCCCAGTCGAAGTGCTGGACGCGCAGCTTGAAGTCGCCGCAGCGCTGCTGCAGCGCCTCAAGCGCCTGGAGACCTGCGGCAATCACCTCTGGGCCGATCCCGTCGGCCGGAATGGCGGCAATCTCATATTCGCGCATCGTCACTTCCCTGTTTTTTGGTGCTGGCCGCCTCGTGACCTCAATCTCGTGTGCGATCGATTGTATGTTGGCAAGACGGTCTTCTCAGAATTCAGCGACCTTGCCCCACGCAGCAGTCTTCAGGCGCTCGGGCCTATAAGGACGCGGATCGACGATAGGCTCGCTGCCTGTAATGATGTCGGCGATCATATGTCCCGCGCCGGG
Organism: Mesorhizobium sp. M0800; assembly: GCF_040320095.1. NCBI lineage: Bacteria > Pseudomonadati > Pseudomonadota > Alphaproteobacteria > Hyphomicrobiales > Phyllobacteriaceae > Mesorhizobium > Mesorhizobium sp. M0800. Next base: position 48,329 of record NZ_JAMYOZ010000011.1, on the reverse strand, counting down.
GCCAATCCCGAAACCGTGACCGCTGAATCCCGCCGCCAGGATGAAGCCCGGAATCCCCTCCACTTCGCCGACGGCGGGAATGCCATCGGGTGTACTGTCGATATAACCCGCCCACACATCGGAGATCGCGACGCGTTGGAGTTCGGGGATCAATTCGCAGGCTCTTCGATATGTCAGCCGAATCTGTCCCATGTCGGGCTTCGGGTCGAGAATGCGGTTCCGTTCCATTGGCGTGATGTCGTCGAGGGCCCATTTGCGCAGGCTTTCATGGCCTTGACGCCAGCCCTCTAAGGCGCCCGGGGCGATATTGCGCCAGCGGCGGGCGAACATAGGTACAAACTCGCGGCCGAACCTGAACTGCTGCGGCGTTGGATCGACACGCGCCCGCCCGCTGATCGCCAGCGCGTATCCACCGTTGCTGCGCCGCGTCAGAGAGACGCGCGTGGTATGCAGGGCATCCGGCAGGCTGTTTGCGCCGGGTGCCACGGCCAGAATGGACGAACGCACGGCAGCTTGCGGGAAACGCACACCAAGCTGGTTGCAGAAGGAAGAAGCCCACGCGCCCCCGGCCATGACAACGGTCTTTGTCTGGATGGTGCCGGCTTCGGTCACCACAGCGCTCACCCGGCCGGCGCTCAACTCCAGCCCGCGCGCCGCGCAGTGCTGATGTACGGTGCCGCCCGCCGCCATGATGCCGCGCGCCGCGACCGGCACTGCCTTGGAAGGGTCCGCCGTTCCGTCAGTTGGCGAGAACACGCCACCTTTCCATTTGCGGCCCGTCGCTTTGCCCCGTTCGGTGGCTTCTTCCGCGCTCAGCATGTGCGTGGTGACCCCGACCGTTCTCGCAAAATCGCGCCACTTTGCCCAGCCTGCCAGCTCATTTCCGTCCTGTGAGAGATAGAGGAGACCGCAACGGCGAAATCCAGTATCCTCGCCAGTCTCCTGTGCCACCTTCTCCCAGAGATCGAGGCTCTTGGTTGCCATTGGCAGCTCGCGCGCATCGCGGTTCTGCTGGCGGCACCAGCCCCAATTGCGGCTGGACTGCTCGGCCGCGATACGCCCCTTCTCGACCAGAGCGACCTTGAGGCCGCGGCGCGCCAGATAGTATGCGCTGAACACGCCCACCACGCCGCCGCCGATGACGACGACGTCCGCCTCGCGAGGGAGGGAAGGGCTGCAGTCGATGTGCATGAGCGGCGCGGGCATGGATGGGACTCCGGTAATTTGAAGCATCCTAACCTGCCGCCCGCAGAGGCAGGCTGCGGAGTTTGTGCCTGGACGGAATTTCCTGCGTTTAGCAGCCCCCAGGACAGGCAATTATTGCGCGAAAAGCTCGCTGCGCGGAGCAAGCGGGAGTAAACTTCATGCAGTCGCGTCATCTGCGCCATGGGCGGCACACGGCGCAGTCGTCGACCTTGATCGGCAGCGCCTTGGCCGACATTGTGATGGGCCGCACGGTCACCAATTCGCTTGGCGGCATGGCCTGGACATGGTGCCGATGTACACCGGAAAGCCTTGGTCCTATCCCTCATGGGCGCGTATTGCCGGATGAAGGATATGGTTGCTTGATCCCGGTTTCCGCGCCGAAACGGGAACAGAGTGAAATGCCGAACTGGATGTTCTTTTCAGAAGTTCCTGCCGCCCGAGGGCCAAGTTTCGAAGACTCTGCGGAAACAGAACAGTCAAACTGGCTGGAAGAACGGAGCAACCCTTCCTTATGGCAGGCAGGCTCCAGAGGACATCCGACAGGCAAGGCTTGCCCCTTCGGAGAGTTCTCCAAGAAAAAAGGGAACAGAGTCCGGTACACGGACCGGATTTCATAAGGGAGCCGCCAGGATGAGCAGAACCCGTCTCTCGCAGCCTCAGCGCGCGAAGCGCCGAGAAGGCCAGACTACGGCCGCTACGGTGAGGCGCTTCTGCTCAAAGGGCGATGAAGCGGTCCGCAACAGGGTGGACGCGCTCGGTTGAAGGGGAGGTGATCTCGATGGTCGCAAGCATCCAGGCTGTAGCCCCCCACGATGTGGCGCTTTCGGTGCGCGACCTCACGGTGAATCTGCCGCAAGGCATGGAACGGACCCATGCTGTCAAGAACGTTTCCTTCGATCTGAAACGCGGCCAGATACTCTGCATCATAGGCGAGTCCGGATCGGGTAAGTCGGTCACGGCGAATGCGATCATGGGGCTTCTGCCCAAGGTGATCCGCCTCTCATCGGGAATAATCCAGCTGGAGGGGATGAACATCGTCGGCATGTCGCCAGACAAGCTGCGCAACCTGCGTGGACGGGTCGTGTCGATGATCTTTCAGGACCCGCTCTCGGCGCTTAATCCCCTGATGACGGTGGGCGCGCAGATTGACGAGGTCATGGCAGCGCATGGCTTCGGCACGCCACAAACCTGTCGAAGCCGCGCAATCGAACTGCTCACTGAAGTAGGCCTGCCAGATCCCGAACTCATGTATTACCAGTACCCTTTCCGGCTTTCGGGCGGGCAGCGGCAGCGCGTCATGATCGCCATGGCCTTGGCGCTCGAGCCGACGGTGCTGATTGCGGATGAACCAACCACCGCGCTCGACGTCACCACCCAGGCTCAGATCCTGCAACTGATCCGTGACATTCAGCGGCGCAAGGGCATGAGCGTGATGTTCATCACCCACGATTTCGGCGTGGTGGCCGAGATCGCCGACAGCGTCGTGGTGATGGAAAAGGGCAATGTCGTCGAACAGGGCAGCGCCGAACAGGTGCTGAAGTCGCCCAAGCACCCTTATACCCAGCGCCTGATTGCAGCCGTACCGCATTTGACCGGCGAAGATCGCCCTCGTCCGGAGGCTGCCAGCAAGGAGCCGATCCTGAAGGTTGAGGGTCTGGTGAAGACCTATCGCGGCGGCAGCGCGCTGTTCGGCGCGCAACGAGTTGTGACAGCGGTCAACGAGGTTTCGTTCGAACTGGCGCCCGGCCGCACGCTTGGGGTCGTAGGCGAGAGCGGTTCGGGGAAATCGTCGCTGGGCCGGCTGCTGATCAAGCTGCTGGACAATGACGGCGGCGGGATCTTGTTCGAGGGCTGTGACATAGCCAAGCTTTCCGAAGCGAAGTTCCGCCCACTTCGACCGCGGATCCAGATGATCTTCCAGGATCCCTTCGCTTCTCTGAACCCACGCTCGACGGTCGGTCACATCATGACGGTGGGCCCGATGGCGCACGGGATGCCTCATGTCCAAGCGCGCGATGAAGCGCGTGCGCTTCTGGCCCATGTCGGTCTCGATGCCGGCGCTTTTGGCCGCTACCCGCACGAGTTCTCGGGTGGGCAACGCCAGCGCATCGGCATCGCTCGTGCGCTGATGTTCAAGCCGAAGCTGTTGATTGCCGACGAGGCAGTCTCCGCACTCGACGTGTCGATCCAGGCGCAGATCCTGCAGCTTCTGGACCAGATCCAGCGCGAGACGGGCGTGTCGATGGTCTTCATCACGCACGACCTGCGCGTCGCCAGCCAGATCTGCGACGAAATCGCGGTGATGCAGAAGGGCCGGATCGTCGAGCGCGGACCGCCCTCGCAAATATTCCTGAACCCGCAAGCAGCCTACACGCGCCAACTGGTAGCGGCAATTCCAGGAGAGCGGCCGGGCAATGCCCGTCCAGTAGCAGCAAACGCATAAGAAATAACAAGAGAGGAACTACCATGACCAAAAATTCATCGACTACGTCCAACTACTCGAGGCGCGAAGCGCTGCGACTGATGGCGATAGGTGGGGCTGCAGGCCTCATCGCGCCCAATCTGTTGGGCAAGCCCGCCTTCGCCAAGACCCCTCCTGCAGGCCCGGCCGGTCGCGTCATCGTCGGCCTCTCCCAAGAGCCGACCGTGTTCAATCCGCTGATGGCGCATATCGAAGTCGATGACGCGGTCCATTTCTCGGTTTTCGACGCGCTGGTCCGCATGGATCCCCAAGGTGGCCTACATCCAAACCTCGCAGCCGAGGTGCCAAGCCAAAAGAACGGCGGCATTTCGGAGGACGGTCTCAACTGGCGCATCCGGTTGCGTGACAATGCCCGCTGGCACGACGGTGAGCCCTTCACGGCCGAGGACGTGAAATTCACCCTTGAACTCATCACGAACCCGAAGTTTCGCGCTTGGCGCACGAGCGGCCATTCGCTCGTGCAGGACATCACAGTGGTTTCGCCCACCGAGATCACATGGCGGATGAAGGAGGCTTTTGCGCCCTATCTTTCGTTCTTGGCCGAAACGTTCATCGTGCCCAAGCACATTCTGGGGAAAGAAGCCGATCCGAACACAGCCGCGTTCAACCAGGCGCCGGTCGGCACCGGCGCATTCAAATGGGGACAGCGTGTTGCGGGCGATCATATCGAGCTCGTCGCCAATCCTGAGTGCGCCGGCGAAGGCCCCTATGTCGAGCAACTCATCTTCAAATACATCCCCGACATGACGGTGCTCTACACGCAGTTCAAGAGCGGCGACGTGGACCTGGTCGATCAGTCGTACATCACCGCCGACCATTATACTGAAGCCCGCGAACTAGCAGACCGCGTGGTGACACTTGAGACTGGGTCATCCCTGGAGTCGATCTACCTCAATTTGGGCCGCCCGCAGTTCAAGGAGTTGGCAGTGCGCCAGGCGCTCTACGCCGCCTTGGATAGGAAAGCGATCGTCGACACGATCTATTACGGCGTGGGCACTCTCACCGAGACCTTCATGCCGAAGGAGTCCTACTACTACGACCCGAACCTGCCGGTTCAGGAGTTCAATCTGGACCGGGCGCGCCAAATCCTTGATGAGGCCGGCTGGGCGCCGGGGCCGGATGGAATCCGCGCCAAGGATGGGGTGCGACTGTCCTTCTCCAACTCGACAACTTCTGGCAACAACCTCCGCGAGCAGACGCAGCAGTTCCTGCAGCAGACGTTTGCCGAGATCGGCGTCGAGATGACGATCTCGAATTTGCCGGCTGCAGTTATGTGGGGCGAGTTCTGGCTGAAGTCGCAATTCGACACCGCCATGGTGGGCGTCACCTATCTGATTGCCGCGGACCCCGACGCCACAAACCGGCTCCATACGAAGGCAATCGCCGCTCAAGGCGGACACGGTTCGAACACCGGGCAATATTCCAACCCTGAGGTCGATGCCCTGCTCGAAAAGGGCGCTCGCAGCTTCGATCCGGAAGAACGACGCGGGATCTATAATCGCGTGCAGGAAGTGGTGCGCCATGATCTGCCCTTCCTGCCGCTGTTCGCGTACACAATCGTCCTCGGGCGCAAGAAGGGGTTGGACGGCTTCGAGCCCAACGCCAACACCCGCACCGCGTCGTGGGATGCCGCAGCCTGGCAGTGGAAGGCCTAATCCACGCAGTTGCCGCCGCCCCGCCGATTCCGCCGCGGCGGCGGCAACAGACTAAAATCATCAACCCACAATGGAGGGACTCGAATGCGCGGCTTCCTGCTCAATCGCCTCTCGCAGAGCCTGGTGCTGCTTGTGATCGTTTCGATCATCGGCTTCGGCATTCTGAACCTCCTTCCCGGCGGCCCGCTGGCGCAATTCGGGCTTGATCCCGGAATGACCCAGCAGGATATCGAGCGTCTCAAGGGGCTGCTGGGCCTCGATCGACCCATATGGATCCAATATCTGGACTGGGCATGGCGGCTGGTGCGGGGCGACTGGGGTCACTCCTTTCGCGACGGAGCGTCGGTATTGGAGGTCATCGGCAGCCATCTCTTTGCCACGCTGCTGCTGATGGGGTCCTCAACCGCAATTGCGATCTCCATTGGCGCCTGGATTGGAATCCGAGGCGCCACGCGCCGCTACTCGCTGTTCGATTATCTTGCAACTGTCGGGGCCATGGTTGCGTTGTCGGTCCCCACCTTCTGGTTCGGACTCGTCGGCATCTACGTCTTTTCCCTGAAGTTGGGTTGGCTGCCTGCGGGTAATATGTCCGAGATCGGCGACGCCTCGATCCTGGGCTACCTCCACCATCTGATCCTGCCAAGTATCGTGCTGTCGCTGGTCCATGTCGCGATCTGGAGCCGCTACATGCGGACGGCCACTCTCGACGCCATTAGCCAGGACTTCGTCAAGACGGCTCGGGCCAAGGGGTTGAGTGAACGCCGGATTCTGATGAAGCATGTCGTCGGCAACGCACTTTTGCCGATGATTACCTTGGCCGGGATGCAGCTTCCCAGTGTCCTCACTGGCGCGCTCGTGACCGAAACCGTCTTTACCTGGCCAGGAATGGGACGGTTGTTCCTCGATAGCCTTGGTTACAGCGACTATCCGGTTGTGATGGGGCTGCTGATGTTCTCCGCCATCCTCGTTCTGCTTGGAAACCTGATCGCCGACATTGTCGTCGCTATTGTCGATCCGCGCATTCGTCTGGCTTGAGCGCGCAACTTCCCCGACAGGAGACAGCCGATATGACCGCTTTCACCGCAAATGCAGCTCCAAGCCGATGGAGAAACAACCGCGCGGCACGTCGTTTCATGCGTCATCGCTTGGCGCTGCTCGGGTTGGCGATGATCATCTTCCTGAGCCTCGCTTGCGTCCTCGGCCCCCATCTCCTGCCTTATGACTCACTGTACATCGATCTGCGAGCCCGCTTTGCCCCTCCGCTGACGGGCTACCACTTTCTAGGTACCGATCCGCTTGGCCGCGACGTGGCGGCAAGGCTTTTGATGGCGGGACGAATCTCGCTGCTGGTGGGTTTCTTTGCCATGGTTTTGTCGACACTCATCGGCACCCTGGTCGGCGTAATTGCCGGCTATCGCGGCGGCTGGGTCGGGGCCACGCTGATGCGCACGGTCGATGGATTCCTGTCATTCCCATCGATCTTTCTGCTGCTGGCGCTGGCTGCCGCACTGAAGCCCAGTCCTGTGATGATCACCGTCATTATCGCCCTCACCAGTTGGATGGAGGTTGCCCGCATAGTCGAAGCGGAAGTCCGCTCGTTACGCGAACGCGAGTTCGTCCTAGCCGGGCGAATGCTGGGATTGAGCGGCACCCACATCATGTTCCGCGAGATACTGCCCAACGCCATGGGGCCGATTATCGTCGCTTCCACCTTGACGGTCGCGCGCGCCATTCTCATGGAAGCCTACATCAGTTTCCTCGGCTACGGGATCCAGCCGCCACTGCCCAGCTGGGGCAATATGCTCAATGGCGCCCAGCAATATCTCGGCAGCGCACCTTGGCTGGCAATCATTCCCGGAGCTGCAATCACCATCGCGGTAACCAGTTTCAATTTCATCGGTGACGGGCTGCGTGATGCGCTCGACGTCCGAGACGACCACATCTGAAGTTTCACCGACCGTAGATTACCCCTGCAATGCAGCGAGAAGTCAGCCACGTGCAAGAGCCTCATATCGCCGACAAGAACACACCCTACTGGTGGGAAGCAGCGCCCGCCATGCCGCTGCCGCGGCAGCCAGTCGCAAAGAACCTTGACGTGGCAGTTGTCGGCGCCGGTTATGCCGGGCTTTCGGCCGGGCTTGCGCTGGCGCGCGAGGGACGCTCGGTCGCCGCTTTTGATGCGATGAATCCGGGCGAGGGTGCTTCCACCCGCAACGGCGGGATTACGAGCGGGAGTATTCGGCCGGACCATGCCACGATCACCCGGCGCTTCGGGGAAGAGAAGGCCATGGCGATCGAGACCGAGGGCAAGGTCGCACGCGAATTCCTCTACGACTTCATCAAGACCGAAGGGCTCGACTGCGACTTCCGACTGGTTGGCCAATTCAAAGGCGCTTTCGGATATGAACAGTATGAGAAGATGGCGCGCGGCGCCGAGACGCTGGCGAAGAAACTGGGGATCGAGTCCTACGCGGTTCCGCATGCCGAGCAGCGAAATTATATCGGCACCGACTTCTACCGCGGCGGAACCGTTCGGATGGATATTGGCGGGCTGCACCCCGCAAAATTCCATGCTGAGCTCCTGCGGGTGGCGCTCGCATCCGGGTTGACGGTCCATTCGCATACAGTGGTCAAGTCGATCGAGAGGAACGGTTCGGGCTTCCGTGTCGCGACTTCGGCAGGGACGGTGGATGCACGGCAGGTTCTGGTCTGTACCAACGGCTATACCGACGGCGCCGCTCCCTTCCTGCGCCGCCGCCTGGTTCCGGTCCGCAGCCGGATCATCGTCACCGAAGAACTTGCGCCCGATGTCATGGCGCAACTGATGCCGAAGCTGATGACGATCACCGAGAACCGGCAACTCGGTTTCTATTATCGTCCCTCGCCCGACGGAAAACGCATTCTGCTGGGGGGCCGTGACAGTTCCCGCGTCGGCGATCCGGCGGCGCCGAAACTTCTCCTTCGCAAGGGCCTGGTGAACCTTTTCCCGGAGTTGGAGAACGTGCGCCTTTCGCATTGCTGGTTCGGCAATGTGGCGATGAACCGAGACATGCTGCCCCGCATCTTCGAGAAGGACGGCGTGGTCTATGCCTCCGGCTTCTGCGGTTCGGGCGTGGTCTGGGCGCCATGGATTGGCATGCGTGCGGCCCACAAGTTGATGGGGCATGGCGAGCAGTCGCGCACTGCGTTCGACTTTCGACCGCCTTCGGCCGTCCCGCTCTATCGTGGCAATCCGTGGTTCATGCCGGCGATTATCCAGGGCTCTCGGTTGCAGGACCGTCTCGCCTTCTGGCGCGCCAGACGCTAGTCGCCGACATCGGGGGCGATCGGTGGTTCATGCGGGCAACCCTTTGGCGCGCCCGCCGCTGACACGACTGCAGGATCGCGCGGGATCACCTTGTTGCCGGAGAGTGTCGAAAAATCCGTCGGGACTGGGCCTGGTGCGAAACTGATCAGCGGTGGGACGCCTTTGCGCGGATCAGCGCGTCGGCCATGTAGAGGTCCTGCAGGGAGATGCCGGAACTGTCGAAGACCGTGATCTCATTGTCGAAGCGGCGGCCGAGCGGACGCCTTTCAATAACGTCACCGATTGGTGTTACCGCAAGCACGCCGACGTCGATCTCGTCGCGCACGTATTGGAACTCGCCGATCTGGACGGACTGGGAAAGCAGATCACAAAACAGACGTGCCTTGGGAAATAATTCGCTCGGCAATTCGCGTTTACCCGGAGCATCCGACCCGATGCTGACGATATGGGTTCCGGGTCCCACCCAAGCGGCATCCAACAGCGGTTCGCGTGCGGGTGTCGCCGTCACCACGATGTCGGCCGTGCGCACGGCTTCTTCCGGCAAGGCAGCGCGCGCCTTCAGTCCCCTTTCGCCGATCTGATCGACAAAAGCGTCGCGCCGCGGCGAAGGCCGGGCCACGACCAGCACGGTTTCGATTGGGCGGATGCGTGCCAGCGCCATCACTTCGAAGCTCGCCTGGTTGCCGGCCCCGAAGATCGTCAGAACCTTGGCTTGCTTGCGCCCAAGAAGATCGGCCGCAACCGCGTCGGCGGCGGCCGTCCTGTAGGCGTTGACCTTCCCGGCCTCGACTACGGCGCCGAGCCGACCTGTATGCTGATCGAGCAGCACGATGGTCGAGTGTGGCGGGGAAGGCCACGTGCCGAGTTGCCCGACCAGAAGGAGCCAATTTTCACGCCGGTCAGCTCGCCCGACGAACCGGATTTGATTGAGAAAGTATTGGTCACTTCCTGTGTGCGCCCGAGAACAGCCGGAAAGACCCAGCTCTGCCGCGATGCTGCCGCCACGAGAGCCTCGCGCGCCGCCTCGAAAGCAAGTTCATGCGTGACGAGGGCGGCTGACTCCTCTTCGCTGATGTAGATCATCCAAAATTCCTCCTGGGCATCGCCGATCGGGCAACCACGAAGCGGCGATTCAAGGTGCCAGGTATTCCTCGCCCGATTTGCACGATTTGGCATGCCGAGGAACTGCATAAAACGAATAATACCGCTGATTTGCAGGGGCAAAACAGCAGCGAAATCTGTCCGCCGGGCGCGACTCTAAGATCCGACTTCAATCCGACTCTGGATCAACTGACAGCGTTGCACCTTATGGCCTTTGAGCATGACAGAGATATCGTCAGCGCCCCGATCGAGCTGATGAAATTGGAAACCCGCCATTTGCCGGGCGCACTGAAGCTGTCGCAGGAGATGGCCTGGCCCTACCGTCAGGAGGATTGGGAATTTGCCCTGATGGTCGGCAATGGCCTGGTCCTCGAGCGGGCAGGACAGGTGATTGGCACGGCCATGTCCTGGAATTACGGACAGTCCTATGCCTCGGTCGGGATGATCATAGTTACTGGCTCCGCGCAAGGCGGTGGCAACGGCGCCCGGCTCTTTGATGGATTGCTTGAGGCGACACACGGTCGCAACCTGCTGCTCAACTCAACCGAAGAGGGGCTGGCGCTCTACAAGCGACGCGGCTTCACTGCCTGGGGCACGGTGCTTCAGCACCAGGGCTCGCTGGCTGTCGCCGTGACGCGGAGTACCCGCGACGACATCCGTCGAGCGACAGCCTCTGACCTCGCGGCAATCCAGGCCTTCGACGAACGGGCCACGGGCATGCCCCGGCTGCCGATGGTGGCTGCGCTCGCCAATGTGGGCAACGCATTGGTCATTGAGCGCAGGGGACGGATTGCAGGCTACGCTGTCGCGAGGAGGTTTGGCCGCGGCTATGTCGTCGGCCCTTGTGCAGCCGAGAGCGACCACGACGCGCGGCTTCTGATCCTGGCCCAGCTTTCGAAGCTTCACAATCAATTCGTTCGCATCGACGTCTATGCCGAGGATGGATTGGGCGACTGGCTTGCGAACCTTGGCCTGCCGCGGTCCGGCAGTGCGACCGCCATGGTCAAAGGACAACGACCCGTCGCCGAGGGGCCAGCCCATATGTATGCGTTGGCAAACCAGTCGTTCACTTAGGAAACGAGACTATGAATAAGATGGCGGCAAGCCTGGCGGTGAGCGAGACGGCTAGGACGATCGACGCCTTGGTCACCCCGACGCTGCTTCTCGACCGTGGCCGGCTCGAGCACAATATCAAGGGTCTGGCTGAGCGCGCCAGGAAGCTTGGCGTGGTGCTGCGCCCGCATATGAAGACGGCCAAGAGCATCGATGTCGCCCGATACGCGTTCCATCGCGAACGCGGTCCGATCACGGTCTCGACCATCGCCGAGGCGGAGTATTTCGCGGGCCATGGCTTTCGAGACATGACCTACGCGGTCGGCATCTCGGGCAGGCCGATGCCCTGGCCAGCGTCCGCGAAGCCACCGGTATGACCCCATCTGTTTTCATCGAACTGGACTGCGATGACCATCGCGGTGGCTTGAGGCCGGACGACCCGAAGTTGCTCGACGTGGCCGGCAGTGTCGTCGCGGCCAGTGCCAAACTCGTCGGCGTTCTCGCCCATGCAGGCGAATCCTATGGCTTGAACACGCCCGATGCGCTGGTCAAGGCAGGCGAGAACGAGCGTTCAGCCACGGTGCGCGCCGCTGAAATCCTGCGCGCCCATGGCCATGCCTGCCCGATCGTCAGCGTCGGCTCAACGCCGACAGCGCATTTCGCCAGCAATCTTGAGGGGGTCACGGAGCTGCGCGCCGGGGTCTACATGTTCTTCGATCTGGTCCAGCACGGCGTTGGGGTGTGCGAACTCGACGACATTGCGATTTCCGTATTGGCCACGGTGATCGGGTCCAAGCCGGAAAAGGGATGGGTGCTGGTCGACGCTGGATGGATGGCGCTTTCGCGCGACCGGGGAACCGCAAACCAGCAGATCGACCGGGGTTACGGCGTGGTCTGCGACGAAAAGGGGCGGGTGCTTGAAGATGTGATCGTGGCCCAGGCCAGCCAGGAACACGGTATTCTCGCCATTCGTGCCGGTTCTGGAAAGTCCATGCCCGAGCTGCCGCTCGGGACTCGGGTCCGGATTCTGCCCAACCATGCGTGTGCGATGGCCGCCCAGCATGATTTCTACAGCGTCGTCAACGGCGCCAGCCCCAAGATTGAAGCGCGTTGGGAGCGGATGCGCGGCTGGTAGGCGCGGGACTACTCGGATGTCGCCCCACTCAAATCAACACTGGTGGTCAAGAAAATGAAGTTTACCTCTTACTGGCTGGATACGTCTCAGCCGTTCAATGAAGCGTCGTCCAAACCGCTCGAAGGCCACTACGACGTGGCGATTGTGGGCGGCGGCTTGACCGGCTCCTCCGCAGCGCTGGCCCTTGCCAAAAAGGGCGCCCGGGTTGCCCTGTTGGAGGCCGAAACGATCGGCAATGCCGCGTCCGGCCGCAATGGCGGCATGTGCAACAACGGCTTTGCCCAGAACTATGCAATCATGGCTGGCAAGCACGGCAAGCTGGCCGCAAATGCGCTCTACAAGGCTTTTGACGCCGGCGTCGATATGGTCGAGCGGCTGGTGCAGGAAGAGAAGATCGACTGCAGCTTCTCCCGCGTCGGCAAGCTCAAGCTTGCCGCCAAGCCCGAGCACTACGCCATGCTGGCGCGCAGCCAGGAACTACTGGCTGCCAATGTCGATCCCGACACCAGGATGATCGCGCGCGAGGACCTGCGAACCGAAGTCGGCACCAACCGCTACCATGGCGGGCTGCTCTTTCCCAAGAGCGCGGGCATGCATGTCGGCCGGTTCGTCCGGGGCCTCGCGACCGCCGCTGCCCGGCGTGGCGCAGAGGTTCATGAACGCTCGCCCGTCATTGCGATGCGCAAGGTTTCAGGCGGGCATGAGGTAACGACGCCAAAGGGCAAGATCGTCGCGCGGCAGGTCCTGTTGGCAAGCGGCATTTCCCAGCTTGGCCCGCTCGGCTGGATCCGCCGGCGCATGATCCCGGTCGGCGCCTTTCTGATCGTGACCGAGCCGCTGTCGCCCGACCACCTTAGGCGTCTCATGCCGACTGGGCGCATGGTCGTCGACACGCGCAATCTCGTTGTCTACTGGCGGCTCACGCCGGACAATCGCCTTCTGTTCGGCGGGAGGGCGCGCTTTGCCGTGTCCAACCCTCAATCCGACGAAAAAAGCGGCCGGATACTCAAGGCGGCGATGGTCGAGGTCTTTCCGGAACTGGCCGGCACCCGCATCGACTACTGCTGGGGCGGCATGGTCGATATGACCCGCGATCGCCTGCCGCGCGCCGGAGAGCGCGATGGCATCTATTACTCGATGGGCTATAGCGGACACGGGACCCAGATGTCGACGTTGATGGGCACCATCATGGCCGACGTCATGGACGGGCGCCCCGAGCTCAATCCCTGGAAGGATTTCGACTGGCCAGCGATCCCCGGTTATTTCGGGCGCCCCTGGTTCCTGCCGATTCTCGGCGCCTATTACCGCATGAAGGACCTTGTAGGGTGATGACGCCCCTCGAACACCTGGCCCGCAACGGCCACCTGGACAAGTTCTTCTTCGACGGTCAATGGGTTGAGCCGAGCGGCACCGCGACGGGCGTCGTCGTCAATCCCGCCACAGAAGAGGTTGTGAGCCAGTTTCCGCTTGGAAATGGCGAGGACGTTGACGCGGCCGTTGCAGCGGCTCGCAGGGCATTCGCCTCCTGGAGTCGGACCACGCCAGAAGACCGCGCGGGTCTGCTCGATCGCCTGCAAGCGCTGCTCGAGGCGCGCGGCGAACTGCTGGCTCAATGCCTGAGCCTCGAAATGGGCGCGGCGATCGGCTATGCGCGCAGCGCCCAGGTGCCGCTGGCGATCACGCATGTTAAGGTCGCTCGCGATGTGCTGACGGACTTCGCTTCGTCAAGCAACGGGGGCAAACCGCCGTCACCCACGAACCGATCGGTGTCTGTGCCTTGATCACTCCGTGGAACTGGCCACTTTACCAGATCACCGCCAAGGTTTCGCCGGCGCTCGCTGCAGGCTGCACGGTCGTGCTGAAGCCGAGTGAGCTTTCTCCCTTGGACGCCCTGCTGTTCGCCGAGGCAATCGAGGAAGCCGGCTTCCCTGGCGGGGTTTTCAACCTCCTGCAAGGTGATGGTCCAGGCGTGGGTATGGGTCTCGCCTCCCATCCGGATGTCGACATGATCTCCATTACCGGGTCCACCCGCGCGGGCATTGCGGTGGCCCAGGCGGCAGCGACGACGGTCAAGCGTGTCGCGCAGGAGCTGGGCGGCAAGTCGCCGAACGTGATCCTGCCGGACGCAGATCTCGATCGCGCCGTTTCTCTGGGCGTAGCCGCCGCCTTCCGCAATCTCGGCCAGTCATGCAGCGCCCCGACGCGCATGATCGTGCCACGCTCGCTGCTCTCCGAGATCGAGGCAATCGCCAAAAGGGCCGCAGCCCAGATCGTCATTGGCGATCCGCTTTGCGAAGCCACAACTCACGGTGCAATCGCAAACCGTGCCCAATTCGACCGCATCCAAACCATGATCGGCGTCGGCATTTCTGAGGGCGCCAAGCTTCTCACCGGCGGACCGGGCCGTGCGCACGATCTGAACGTCGGGTTCTATGTGAGGCCGACCATCTTTTCCGACGTGCGCACGACCATGCGCATTGCCCAGGAAGAGGTCTTTGGGCCAGTTCTCTGCATCATCCCCTACGACACAATCGAGGAGGCCGTCACCATCGCCAACGACACGGTCTACGGTCTGGGGGCCCATGTGCAGGGCCAGGATGTGGACGCCGTCAGGGACGTGGCCTCGCGGATCCGCTCCGGTCAGGTGCATCTCAACTACCCGGGCTGGGATCCGCACGCCCCGTTTGGCGGTTTCAAGCAGTCCGGAAACGGACGCGAATATGGGATCGAGGGCATGTTGGAGTATCTCGAGGTAAAATCCATACTCGGCTATTTCTAGGCCCTGGGCCTGTCCGTGGCTTTCGACGGTCGGGAATAGCCGTCGGCTCACAAGTTCTTGCTCGGTACCCTGGCGCGCTTGCTGCGAGCCCACGCGATGACGCGTGCGTGCTCGTCCGCCATAGCCGCGTCGAAGCGGCTGTCGCCACTGAAAGCCAGGGCAAGTGCATTTGCGCAGAGTTCGGCGTCCCGGAAGCATCGCCGATGCCTGCGCAGTGACTGCGTCCTTGTTATAGCCAGCATCGTCAACAATCGCCCAGCCTGGCCCGTATGGCTTGCTGGGCAACGCTGCGCCAGCGAGTGGCCTCGCGCGCCTTGCTGCGCCAAGACGATCGGCGAAGGCAGGCCATCCCGGCTCCGATCAAGAGCCCCGCGCGCCAGCCGGCCCACCAAGGTTGCCGCGATCACCCTTGATGTCGTAGAGCCTACGGTCGGCGGTTAAAATTGGTGGAGAAGAATATATGGCAGAGCACCCGAAACTCGTCTCGACTGCCAAGTCGCATGGCGGCGCCCAGCATGTTTACTCTCATCTTTCGACGAGCTGCTCGTGCGAAATGACATTTGCTATTTTCGTGCCTCCGCAGGCACGGGAAAGCCGTTGCCCCGTGGTGTGGTACCTCTCCGGACTCAGCTGCACCCATGCGAATGTAATGGAAAAAGGCGAATACAGACGTATTGCCGCCGAACTTGGCGTGATCGTTGTCTGTCCCGACACCAGCCCGCGTGGTGCCGACATTCCGGATGAAAAGGACAATTGGCAGTTCGGCAGCGGCGCCGGTTTCTACCTCGACGCGACGCAAGAGCCGTATGCCAAGAACTATCGCATGTATTCCTATATCGTCGAGGAGCTGCCGGCCGTGATCGGGCGCGAATTTCCCGCCGATATGGCGCGCCAGTCGATCTTCGGCCATTCGATGGGCGGGCACGGCGCGCTGACGATCGCACTGAACAATCCCGCGCGTTTCAGAAGTTGCTCGGCCTTTGCGCCGATCGTGCAGCCAAGCACAGCCGGCTGGTCGAAGCCGGCTTTCGAAAAATATCTCGGCCTGGATGAGGCGTCGTGGCGGCGCTACGATGCCACTTCGCTCATCGAGGATGGACACCGTTTCCCGGAATTCCTGGTCGATCAGGGAACGTCAGACGGTTTCCTCCAGGAGGGCCTCAGGCCTTGGCTGCTCGAAGACGCCTGCTCCAAGGCAGGCATTCCGTTGAAATTGCGCATGCAGGACGAATACGATCACTCCTATTTTTTCATTTCGACATTCATGCATGACCATATGACGTGGCATGCCGAACGGCTTTCACGAGGGTAGGCCGTAGGAATAGGTCGGCAGTCAGGCGGGCTCGGTGACGACGCCGATGCGCCGGTAGACGAATGGTTCGTCCTTCGAAGGAACCGTCGCAGCGCGCTGGGCCTCGTCGATCAGCATTGCCATGCGCGCATGGATCGGCGATTTCGCGCAAGCCGGGTCCGTCGCGGCGGCATCGCCGGCGATTGCCATCGCCTGGCAGCGACAGCCGCCCCAGTCGATCTCGCGCCGCTCACAGTTGCGGCAGGGCTCCTGCATCCAGTCCGTGCCTCGAAAGGCATTAAATGCCGGGGAATCGGTCCAGATCGCGGCCAGGCTGCGTGATCCAAAACGCTCGAAGCCGAGCGACGGTATGGTCTGGGCGGCATGGCATGGCAGTACGGTGCCGTCTGGCGTCACCATGAAGGCGTCGCGCGCCCAGCCGCCCATGCACGGCTTGGGATAGATGGCGAAATAATCCGGCGTGACGAAATCGATGTTCATGATGCCGGTGAGCCGTTCGCGCGCCGCCGCGACGATCTCCGCCTGGCGGTCGACGGCAGCACGCTCGGGCATCAGTTGATCGCGATTGGTCAGCGCCCAGCCGGCGTACTGCACGTTGGCGATCTCGAGACGCTCCGCACCCAGCGAAAGGGCCAGATCGATGAATTCCGGTACCTCCTCGATATTGTGGCGATGGATCGGCGCGTTGATGGTAAGCGGCAAGCCGGCCGCGCGAGTGCGGCGTGCCGTTTCCAACTTCTTTTCGTGGCTGCCCCTGTGATTGCCGATGCGCTCGGTGGTCGCCGGCCGTGCACCTTGAAAGCTCAGTTGCAGATGGTCGAGCCCGGCTTCGGCAAATGCCTCGATGCGGCCATCCGCAATGCCGACACCGGCGGTGATCAGGTTGGTGTAGACGCCGCGCGCCGAAAGCCCGGCGATCAATTGCTCGAGATCGCGACGCAGCGTTGGTTCACCGCCGGACAGATGCACCTGGAGAACGCCAAGATCGGCGGCCTGCGAGAATAGGTCGAGCCAGCTCTGCGTGTCGAGTTCGCGATTAGCCTTCAGCAATTCGAGCGGATTGGAGCAATAGGGGCATTGCAGCGGGCAGCGATGCGTCAGTTCCGCCAGCATGCCGATCGGGGGGAGAGGGGGCTCGCTCATAGCTTCACCAGCAGCTTGTCAGACCATTCCTGCAGGAAGGCGATGACATCGGCCGCCACAGCCTCCTGTTCGGCATCATAATCTGCGGCAAGGCCGGCAATGATGTGGCCGACCGTGGACCGCCCATCGCAGCGGCGCAATATGTCGAGGCTGATCTCGTTTGGCCAGAACACCTTTTCGGGCGACAGCACGGCGAACGCCTGGCGCACGGGGTCATACTGTATGCGCACATGCTTCGGCAGCGATGGAACCGACTGCAGCGACACCATGGCTCTTTCGCGCAGTGCCATCATTGGGCTGCCTCCGGACGGAAGGCGCCCGGCGGGATATTGCCCGGCTCGCCATAGGCGTGTTGAAGCGCGTCGAGCATGGCCCAGAGTATATCGCATTTGAACACCAGTGCATCGATCACCTGCTGCTGGCGCTCCGTCGTGTCGGCATGTTCGAGCACATAGGCGAGCGCGAAGTCGGCGTCGCGCGAGGCCTGTTCGGGCCGTCGGGTGAAATAGGCCAGCGTGTCCTCGGTGATATAATCGTATCTGGCCAGCATCGCGGGCACCCGCTCGCCGATGATGAGCGGCGAGAACATCTCAGTCAGCGACGACGCGACCGCCTCCAGCAGGGTCCGGTTCGTGCAAAAGCAGAGGTAAGCGCCAACCGCAAAACGTGTCGCCGGCAGGGCCAGCCTCTCGCTCTTCACCGCGTCGGCATCGAGACCGAGCGAGGTCGCCAGGTGCAACCAGCGCGCAATACCGCCGCTCCAGCCGTCCTCGCCGTCATGATCCTCGATGCGTTTGCGCCAGGCGGCGCGAAACGCCGGATCCTCGGCATGAGCGAGGATCATGGCATCCTTGCGCGGAATGACCGCCTGATAGCAATAGCGATTCAGCGCCCAGGCCTGCATCTCGGTCCTCGACAGCGCACCGCTGGTCATCCTGTGATGGAAAGGATGGTGGTTGTGATAGCGCTCGGCACCGACCTGCCGCAGCACGGCTTCGAGCTCTCTGGAGGACAGGCCGTTGCTGGCTGCGTCGTGGAAATCACTCAAAGTTCCATCTCCATCCCGTCGCAGGCCACTTCCCAGCCAGCCGCTTTGACTGCTGCATGCTCGGCAGAATTCTCGTCCAGAACAGGATTGGTGTTGTTGATGTGGACGAAGACACGGCGGCCGATCCTCACATCGGCCAAGCCGGCGATCGACCCCGCGTCTCCCGACATTGCCAGATGCCCCATGCGCGCACCGGTCTTTTGGCCGACATCGGCAGCAATCATCTCGTCGTCGGTGAAGACCGTGCCGTCGAACAGAAGACATGCGGCATCGGCTAGACGCGTGCGCAGGGTCGCATCGATGCGGGCGCAGCCGGGGATGTAGAAGACGGAGCCGCGACTGCCGGCACCGGCGATACGGACGCCGATCGTGTCGCCGGCATCGGAGCTGAAATTTGCATCCGGCTGCCCTCTTTGTTCGAGATAGAGGGCTATCTTCCCGGGCACGGGAAAGCTCTCGACAGCCACCCCGGTGTCGTGGCCGTCTGCGTCGCAGATCGACAGTTCTTGCGCCGGCGGCAAGATGCGTCGCGGCACGAGCGCCGGATCGAGGACATTGAAAATCGAATTCGCCTTCAGCGTCGCCAGAACCTGTGTCGTTGCATAGATAGCGAAAGGCTGCCGCTCACGCAGGCTGAGCAGGCCGGCGACATGATCGACATCGGCATTGGTCAGCACCACCGCGCGAATGGGCGTCGAGCGCAGCGGCGCATCGTGCGCGGGCTGCAATTCAGGCGTTGCCGCGATCTGCTGGCGAATGTCGGGTGACGCGTTGAACAGAACCCAGCCGAGCCCATCCGCCGACGCGGCGACACTTGATTGGGTTCGTGAATGCACGCCAGCCATCCCGGTGCGAGCCGCACGGCTCAGACGATAATTGCAGTTCCATTGCGGAAAGCCACCGCCGGCTGCCGATCCGATGATTCTCAAGCGCATGAAAACGCCCGCCCCGCGGCTTCTCTGACCAGCAGCCAATTTGCAGCCGCGAAAAACGTCCCGCTCGCTTCGCGTGCCTCAAAATCTTTCACGAAAATCCCATACGGCAAGGGGATGCGTGCCCCTGTTGCCAGGGACACGCACCTCTGCGGCCTACTTCTTGGGAGTAATTTCAGCAGGCAGATAGCGCGAAATTTCAAAGCCCGCAGCAACCTGACACATGGTCGGTTTTGTCCAGCTCTTCTTCATAACATTTCTCCTCTTCTACCAGCCCGAAGGGGCCGATCCGGTGGTTAGCCAACCATTGCAGGGCACCGAAGCAATGGCTCGTCCATCACGTTCTCAAAATGGACAAATGAAACACAAGGTTTTGAAAGGCCCGAAAAACAAACTATCAAAAGTAGCTGTAGTCTTCTCTTCAATTGTTCATCGCGTAGGTTTTTCCTCCTCCTGACCCATCCCAACTATTGCGTGATCGGATTGTCGTGCTCGTCGATCAGCGGCACATTGTAACCCAGCAGGAGCTTGGTGATCTCCGGCTGGTTTTCCCTGATCACCCGGTTGAGCGTCCGTTTCCATTCCTGGTCGGACGGACGTACGCCCATGGTGATGCGGTAGGACATGCGCGAGCCGGTTTTTTCCTTCAACAACGGAACAATGGTGACATCGGCTCCGAGTTCCCTGGCATAGTAACCTGCCATCGGCCCCCACAGGACCGCCGCGTCAATCTTGCCGGCGAGCATGTCCTTGATCATGACCTCCCCCATGGAAGGAGTGACGCGCGTATCCACCGCGAGTGGATAGATCTTGGCGGTCCGCAGAAGCTTGTTGGCGGCCATGTTGGCGGTTGGCGGCGTGCTTTCGACGACGCCGATTCTCTTGCCGGAAAGTTTCGGGTCTTCGATCGTCTCGATGCCTTCCATGCCGTTGCCTTTGGGGTATACGAGCACATAGGCGGAGCGATAGTAGGCGTTGGTGTTCTGCACCAGTTCATCGCCTTGGGCGTAGCCCATGATGATGTCGCATCGGTTGGCCCCCAGCGTGTTTCGCACAAAGCCGGTGACAGTGGGAAACCACGTGTAAGCGACTGATTTCCGCCCCGTCTTCTTGGCAACCAGTTCAGCCAGCTTGTTTTCGAAGCCTTGGCCGTTCTTGTCGGTAAAGGGCATATTCGAGGGATCGGCGCAGACGCGCAGAATGTCGGGATCCACCAGTTCGCCCGCAGCGCCAAGCCCGGCATTTTGCGCCAGAACGTTCGACGGCAGCAAGGCGAGCGCGCCGAGGATCGGCAGAACCACGCGCAGCTTCGATGCAGTGCAGCCGATCATATCATCCACCCATGCAGGATGCTTCGGCATCCTTGGCTGCCTGAGCCTTGTTTTCGTGCTTGGGCGGTCTGCCGCGGGGTGCCGCGCCATCGGCGCGCGCGCGCAGATAGACGTAGAGATCGTCCAGGTAACAATAGACGTTCTTGTTGTCGCCAAAGGCAGGCATGACGTTTTCCTTGCCGCCGCCGACATTCTTGCGGCCCTCGGCGACGATCGACAGGAACGTGGCGTAATCCATGTTCTTCAGGCTATTAGCCAGGGCAGGCGCATAGCTCGAACCTGTGGCGTCCTGTCCGTGACAGACATGGCAATCTGAGTGATACCGGCGGTACCCGCTGAAGGTGTACCAATCGACGGTTCCGTTTTCGATCTTGTAGGTCGGATTTCCGTCCGCATCTAAATATTTGCCTCCTTCTTGCTTCACCGCCTTGGCTTTCTCCATGCTGTCTTCGGCCCGTACCAGACTTGAGCTGGCCAGAGGCAGCAGAACCAGGGCGAGAGCGGAAACTGCAATGCGAACGATCATTCAGGCTCTTCCTTCGTTTGCCAGAAACCCTGGCTGCCGTCGTGCAGCGGCATTGATCGGAGTTGGGTGCGCGGCGCAATCGAGAGCCCGGTTCCCGGCGTCCCGGTGACCCGGGCTCTCGTTTTCGAACCTAGCCGTAAGGCTCTTCCCGGTTATCAGTCCGGGAGGCCGAACACGGTGAGCTGCCCGCCCAGTGTCGTATAGTCGGCAAGTGCCGCGTAACCGCCGACGGCACCCAGACCAGCGGTTCCAACGACCGCGGTCTGGTCGCCCTGCGCACGGCCCTGATCAACGGCGCCATGCCAGGCAGCGGCGTTGTCGGGCGAAAGCAGCCCCCCTGCCAGACCGATACCGGCCCATCCACCGACGCCGGACAGAACGGCGACGTACTGCTTGCCGTCATGCTCGTAGGTCGTGATGTTGCCGATGATGCCGGACGGGGTCTTGAACTTGTAGAGTTCCTTGCCGTCCTTATCGACCGCCTTGATGTAGCCTTCGAGGGTACCGTAGAAGACGACGTCGCCATCTGTCGCCAATGCGCCCGACCACACCGAGAACTGCTCGGGCTTCGACCAGACGATCTCACCCTTGGCTGCATCCCAGGCAATGAAGTTGCCCATGTTACCGTCACCGCCAGGCGCCGCATACATCGACACGGTGGCGCCCACATAGGGCTGACCGGCGGTGTAGCTCACTTTGTAAGGCTCATAGTCCATGCAGACATGGTTGGTCGGCACGTAGAACAACCCGGTCTTCGGCGAGTAGGCGGCCGGCTGCTGGTCCTTGGTTCCAAGCGCGGCCGGGCAGATACCGGTCGAGTTGGTGTCTTCGCCGTTCTGCTGGGTCGAATACTTGGCGACGACCTGCGGGCGGCCATACTGGTCGCTCTTGGGATCCATGTTGACTTCCGTCGCCCAGTTCACTGCCGGATCGTATTTCTTGGCGACGAGAAGTTCGCCGGTGGCTCGATCCATTGTGTAGGCAAAGCCGTTGCGGTCGAAATGCACCAGCACGTCGTGCTTGGCGCCGTTGACCTCCATGCCATCGATGAGAATCATCTCGTTGATGCCGTCATAGTCCCACTCATCATGCGGGGTCATCTGGTAGAGCCATTTGGCAACACCGGTATCCGCATCGCGAGCCATGATTGTCATGGACCAGCGATTATCGCCTGGGCGCTGGACCGGATTCCATGTCGAGGGATTGCCAGTGCCGTAATAGACCAGGTTCAGCTTGGGATCATAGGAATACCATCCCCATGTCGTGCCGCCGCCCGTCTTCCACTGTTCGCCTTCCCAGGTGTTCGTGCCGGAATCCTTTCCGACAGGCTTGCCGAGATGAGTCGTCTTCTCGGGATCGAGAAGGGTGTCTGCATCAGGACCTTCCGAATAGGCTTTCCAGGCGAGCTTGCCGTCTTTCAGATTGTAGGCGGCCAGCCAGCCGCGAACACCGAATTCAGCACCGGAGACGCCCACGAGCACCTTGTCCTTGATGACTACGGGTGCCGACGTGCCGGATTCGCCCTTTCCGCCGTCGGTCTGATCGCCGTTCTTGACAGACCAGACGACCTTGCCGGTCTTGGCATCGAGCGCGACGACGGTTGTGTCGGCCTGGTTGAGAATGATCTTGCCGTCGCCATAGGCGACACCGCGGTTGACCGTGTCGCAGCACATGATCGGAATGACGTTCGAGTCCTGCTTGGGCTCGTATTTCCACAGGATCTTGCCGTCATTCTTGAGGTCGAGAGCAAAGACGTTGTTTGGGAAAGGCGTATGGACATACATCACGTCGCCGATGATCAGCGGCCCGCCTTCGTGACCACGCAGCACGCCGGTGGAAAAGCTCCATTTGACCTGCAGGTTCTTCACATTGTCGGCAGTGATCTGGTTGAGTTTGGAATAGCGGGTGTTGGCGTAGTCACCCGTCTGCATCGCCCAGTTCTTCGCATCCGATGCGAGCTTTGCAAGGTCTTCATTGGCCGAAGCCGTATAGGCAGCGCCGAGCGATAAAAACGCCGCAGTCGTCAGAATGTAAGCAGTTTTCGCAAGTACACGCATCCAAAATCCTCCCGGGTTCGCAGTGAAGAATCGACCGTCAAGCCCCACAAGGGCTTGCCCAAGCAATTCATGTTGGGAAGTTATTTTCCGGCAGCTGTCACGACCTACCCCGAAGCAGAGGGCACCGTTACCGCCCGCCCCCCTTGGTCTTCGAAAGACTGCCGCCGCTCCCTGATGACGGTGGCGCTCTTGAAGCCGGAAACAGGAAAAAGCTATGTCATCGTAAAAGGCCAGGCAAGCAAAAACCTACAATGGGTCGCTGCGCTGCAATATCGATTATGGTGCGATGCAATATTTAGAAACAATTAAAA
This sequence comes from Mesorhizobium sp. M0800, assembly GCF_040320095.1. Lineage (NCBI taxonomy): Bacteria > Pseudomonadati > Pseudomonadota > Alphaproteobacteria > Hyphomicrobiales > Phyllobacteriaceae > Mesorhizobium > Mesorhizobium sp. M0800. The sequence goes on along the minus strand of NZ_JAMYOZ010000011.1, from coordinate 24,951 downwards.
TAAGCACCGTGTGAAAAACTAATAAGAGGATGACCGCCAGCCGCGATATATATAGCAAACATATTGTTCCCGTATTCTCAAGGTGATACACATTTGACTTTATTTCGATATATTCTACGAGGCACCTCGGAGTAAGTATGCGTGCATCTCGCTGGCTGCCGATAGTGAGCGACGCATGAAATAAACGCGTGAAGGAGGGTGCGCAGGGGGTCATGAAGCTGGCTCTTGTCGGTCGATAGGGCATTCCTCCTTTGGTCGTATACGCAGGCCATGGGAGCTTGACTGGCTTTGCGGCACGTCGCCAATTGGAGCGATGATCCCGTCTGGATGCATGGTGTCCAGGCCAACTGGAGGTTCCTCATGATAAGGTCTGTTGGATCTCTCACCTTGTCGGTGGCCTTTGCGGCGACGCTGGCCTTTGCGAACTTGGCCAGCGCCGCGGGAGACTACCCGACGGCAACGATTGCCGACTACGTGCTCGGCTGCATGCAAACAAATGGCCAGACACGTCAGGCGCTTGAAAGCTGTTCCTGCTCGATCGATGTTATCGCCTCGATCCTTCCTTACGATCACTATGAGAGGGCGGAGACCTTCAAAAGCATGTCGCTGACGACAGGGGAGGCCGCAGGGTTGTTTCGCGAAAGCGCGCCAGCGAAGGCAGCGCGCACGGAACTGAAGCGCGCGCAGGCGGAAGCCGACGTACGTTGCTTTTAATCAGGCGAAACAGGCGTGCATGGCGGTGCCTCACAGTCTCGCCGTTTTATTGGCCATTGGCTGCGAAATACCTTGCAATCCGCATTCGAGCCGTAAGGCGATCAGGCCACGCCCGGAAATTTTTGCTGGAACGACAGCAAAAGGTCGCTCATCACCTGTGGGTTGCGATGTTGCCGCGGCAGTCTTACGTCGAACATGCCGAGCACATGGGCAGGGCGCTGCGCAAGCACGATGATGCGGTCCGACAGCATCAGTGCCTCGCGCAGATTGTGCGTTACCATCAAGGCGGTCGTGGGCCGCGCCGACCAGACGGTCAAAAGCAGGTGCCGAAGCCGCTCGGCGGTCTGTTCGTCGAGGGAGGCAAAGGGTTCGTCCAGGAAAAGCACCGCCGGTTCGGTGGCGAAGGCCCTGGCAAGCGCTGCCCTGCGCGCAAGGCCGAGCGAAAGCTCCGCCGGATAGAGCGAGCGCATGCCGGCGAGGCCGAGAGTGTCAAACAGCTCGTCGAGACTCTTCGCTCTTAGGCTTTTCGGCAGCGCCAGCCTGACATTCTGCTCCACCGTCCGCCATGGCAGCAAAGTAGGCTCCTGGAACACGGCGGCGATGCGGTTCGAGCCGCCTTGCGGCAGTTGGAAAGAGCCGGAAAAGTCTTTGTCCAGTCCAAGCAGGATGCGCAACGTCGTGGTCTTGCCGCAGCCCGACGGCCCAAGCAGACAAGCGAATTCGCCCTGCCGGACCTCGAAAGACAGACCCTGAAGCGCCGTGATCGAGACGCCTTGCGCGGACCGGAAGGTCTTTTCAGCGATGTCGACCCTAAGCGGGACGACCGCGCCAACGGGTTGCATGTCGTTCAACGGGCTGCACCAGGAGGAGTTCGATGACAAGCATCACCGCCACGAAAGCCAGCGTGTACGCGAGAATGGCGGCGACGTCGAAGAGCTGGAAATAGAGATAGATCTGGAAACCGACGCCATTGGAGCGGCCGAGCAGTTCGACCACCAGGACGATCTTCCATATGAGGGCGATGCCGGACCGCGAGGCCGCGGCAAAATAGGGCTGCAGTTGCGGCAGCAGGACATGGCGGATGCGCTCAAGTGGGGCGAAGCGGTAGACGGCGGCCATTTCGCCATAACGCGGATCAAACGCCCTGGCGCCTTCGCGCATCGTCACCACGACATTCGGGATCTTGTTCACGGCAACTGCGCCAATCGCCGCCGCCTCGTTGAGGCCGAACCAGATATAGGCGAGCACGATGACCACCAGCGCGGGAATGTTGAGAAACAGGACCACCCACGGACTGAAGAACCGGTCCGCACCGCGATAGCTGCCGAGGATGACGCCGATGACCGAGCCGATAATCATTGCGACGACGTACGCCGCAGCAACCCGTCCGAGCGTCGCGCCAAGGTGATAAAAAAGGTCGCCGCTCGCCGCTTCCCTGAGCAGCACCTGCCAGACCTGCCCTGGTGAGGGGAAAGCACGGCTTTGCCACAGATGGGCCGCGAGGCTCCACAGCAGGCAAAGTCCCAGCAGGGAAACCGTTACCGTCAGCGCTGGTGTCAGCGCCGTCGCAAAGCCGGATCGACCCGACTTGTCTGCCGTTGCGGTCATTTCGCGAGTTCCGGCCAGAACGTGCCGGGCGCCATCTCGGGCGCCCTGCCAACCAGCTTCTCGCCGCCTATCGCGGCCAGCACGTGATAGAGTTTGCCCGCATCGACCGCTTCTTCGGCGACCGGCCGTCTTGGGATGCCCTGGCGATAGCGGTCGCGCAGTTTTTCCAGCTCGTTGCCTTCTGCGCGAATGAGTGGCGCCAGGCGCAGCCATTCATCATCGGATTTGGCCAGCAAGTCCTTGGCCTGCTTGGATGCCTTGACGAAGCCCCGGGCGGCATCCGGATTGTCGCTCGCCCATTGGTCGTGGAAGACGTAGCCGAGTGCCGACACGGGGCCCGAGGCACCAAGCGCTTTCGTCGCGTCATCCGCACCGATCAACCGACGAAAGCCATTGGCCTCGAGCCGGGCGCAGAAATGCCAGAAATTGAGCACGGCATCGAGTTCGCCTTGCATCGCCTTTTCAGAAATCAGCGGCGGCGCGCCAAAGACGACGTCACAGGCTGTCGGCAGGTCGAGGCCGTGATCGCGTCTGGCCAGCGCCTGGACCAGTAGCCAGCTCTTGTCGAGCGGGCCGCCGGCGACACCGATTTTCTTTTCCTTGAGGTCGGCGAGCGTCCGGATCGGCGATTCCTCCTTCACCATGATTGCCCCCACGGCGGTCGAATAAGGGGCCAATGTAAGGTCGCCGCCCTCGGAGCGCTGGCGCGAGACCCACAGCCAGTCGGTCACGATCATGTCGATCGCGCCGGCCAGCAACGCGACGTTGGTCGCATCCTCCCCGGCGAAGTAGACAATTTCCAGATCGATCCTGTTGGCCTCGTCGAGCTTGTGGCGTTTCAACGTATCGAGTTCCCAGCTCACGGTGCCGAACTTCAGGACACCAATTCGGACCTTAGCGGCCGCAAAGACGGCAACCGGCTTTGAGGCGAGGATGGCCCCCAGAGCTGCCAAGCGCAGCGTCGTGCGCCGCGAAATCATCATGGCGTCTCCTCTTTTAGGGTCGTCGACGAACCAGGAATGTCGATCAAATCGCTCGTTCCTTGCTCGGAACGGCACATTTCCAGCGCACGACCTTGAGACTCGGATGTTCCTGAGACCATTTTGCGATCTCGGCGGGCGCCAGGAACATGCATTGGAACAGAGAGCCGCGGCTCTCGAAATAGAGATGTTCATCTCGGCAATTGCCCGGATTGGCGCTAAGGCACACCGCTAATATGAGATCGACCATGTCCATTTGGCACTTATCGTCGCCTGCGCGGCGAACTCTCCAGAGTTCGTGCTTTGGAGTTGCGCGGATTCCTGAAGGTGCCCAAACAGCAAACCGGTTGGAGTGAGGCTACGCGTTCGGCCAACAGGCGTCAATGATGTGGACCGCGTGTCGCTACACACTTCCCTTCGCGCAGTCGGGAAACGAAACAGGACCTTTGTACGATTGACTTCCTTCATCGGCAGTCTAGCTTTTCGAGGCGTGCAGGTGCTGCCAGTCCGGGGAGGAAGGACGAATAGTTCGCTCTCCCGCTTTAAAACGAATGCCGGCGATCAAGGCATCGACACGCTAAAGTGTCCCGGGCACTCACACGATCAATGAGGAAATGCCATGCGCGCAGTCGCATTTTTCGCCGCCGTGTCCGTCGCCACCTTTGTCACTACCCAGTCTCAGGCACAGGATGCCGCGGCGGGTGAGAAGGTCTTCGCCAAATGCAAGGTCTGCCACGTCGCAGACAAGGACCAGAACAAGATCGGTCCGTCCTTGAACGGCGTTATCGGCCGAACGGCCGGGACGCATCCGGGGTTCAGCTATTCCAAGGCCATGACCGAGGCCGGCAAGTCCGGCGTCAAATGGGATGAGGCCACGCTGACGACCTACCTTCGCGATCCCAAGGCGATGGTCAAAGGAACCAAGATGGCGTTTGTCGGCCTCAAGAAAGACGAGGACATCGCCAACGTCATTGCTTATCTGAAGCAATTCTCAAAATAACGCGGTACCACCGGCCGTTGGACTGCGCTCGGCCGGCGTTGGCTCGGCTTTGCGCATGGGGTCACGCAGCGTCTTGCAGCCTCTGCATCGCTGACGGCAGATCGAACAGGCTGTCGCAAACGAGGTCGGCGCAAAGCTCTTCAACGGGAATTTGGCTGTATCCGCCACGCAGCAGAATGACTGCCATGCCGGCGGCGCGGGCGGCGGCCACGTCGGCGCTGCTGTCTCCGACCATCAGCGCGTCACGAGGTTCGACCTGAAGCAGGTCGAGCGCCAGCAACAGCGCGTCTGGCGCCGGTTTCAAGTATGTCACCGCGTCTCCGCCGATGATCGCGCCGAGATATTCCGTCAGCCGAAAATGCAGCAGGATTTCGCGAGCCGCCAGCTGCGGCTTGTTGGTCACCACGGCCATGGCTATTCCGCTCAAATGCAAGTGCGTGAGAACCTCCCTGACGCCAGGCATCAGCCTCGTGCGGCCGGTCAGATGCCTGCGATAGATCGGCGCCATGACGCGGTTGGCCTCATCGAGCGCGCTGCCGAGGAGCGGCGTGCCGGAAGCCGCGAAGGCTCGTTCGACCAGTTTCCTGATGCCGCCGCCGATCATGGCCTTGACCTGATCCAGCCGCAGCGGCGGCAGATCGCGTCCGGCCAGCAATTCGTTGACGGCAGCCGCTATATCAGGCGCCGAATCGACTAGTGTGCCGTCGAGATCGAACAGGATCGCCTTGGGCGAGCGAAACGGCCTGCCTGCGGCGACGTTCATGCGGCACCCTTCCACTTGATCGAACAGCCGATCGAAGCGATCTGGTCAAGCGGTCCGTCGCCGGTTCGGGCAACTTGCTTCATCGCCTCGAACAGGTCGCGTCTCAGCCCGGGCAATTCGGCGTCGCGTCGCGACGCGTCCAGCCGGCCGCGGTATTGCAGCGTCAACTCGCTGTTGAGCCCGAAGAAATCCGGGGTGCAAACGGCTCCGTAGGCACGCGCCACCGTCTGGTGCTCGTCATGGAGATAGGGGAAAGTGAAGCCGTTCGTCCTGGCAAAGAGCTTCATGTTGTCGAAGGAATCATCTGGATAGGCGTCGCTATCGTTGGAGTTGATCGCGACAAAGCCGATGCCTTCGGCCTTGAGGTCATTGGCGTCGCGCACCATGCGTGAAATCACCGCCTTCACATAGGGGCAGTGGTTGCAGATGAAGGCCACCACCAGCCCGTTCGGGCCGGCGTGGCTTAAGATCGAATGCGATGTGCCGTCGACGCCGGGCAAAACGGCGTCGATGGCTCGCCAGCCGAAATCGCAGACAGGTGGGATTGCCGCCAAGATTTCCTCCGATGAAATGGTTTACGCCGCTTTCCGGATCGCCCCGTCGGCCGCCTGCCTGATGGTGCCGATATTGGCGCGATAGGCAGCCTCGGTACCGCCCTTAAAGATGGCCGAGCCGGCGACCAGCACATTGGCGCCGGCCGCGGTGACAAGCGGAGCGGTTTCGGGCGTGACGCCGCCGTCGATCTCTATGTCGATCGGACGATGGCCGACCAGCGCCTTGACCCGCCTGACCTTGTCGACGACCGCCGCAATGAAGGCCTGGCCGCCGAAGCCCGGATTGACCGTCATCAGAAGCACCAGATCGAGCCGGTCAAGTACATATTCGATGACGCTTTCCGGCGTTGACGGGTTCAGCGACACGCCGGCCTTCTTGCCGAGATTTCTGATTGCCTGCAGCGAACGGTCGAGATGCGGTCCGGCCTCGGCATGCACCGTGATGATGTCGCAGCCGGCATCGGCGAAGGCGCCGAGATAGGCGTCGGCCGGCGCGATCATCAGGTGGCAATCGAAGACCTTGTCCGTTCGATTACGGATCGCCTTGACCACCGGCGGACCGAAGGTGATGTTGGGCACGAAATGGCCATCCATCACATCGAGATGGATCCAATCGGCACCCGCCCGGACGACCGCTTCGACCTCGTCGCCGAGCCGCGAGAAGTCCGCGGAAAGCACCGAGGGCGCGATGATTGTCTTGGTATCCATGGTCGTCGGCTCCCCTTCTGTCGTCCGTTTCCGGTCGCTGCACACCAACCGCCGTCATCTTGTCAGCGCGCCTTCGTCTCCGGTTCGCCTTCGAGCTTACCTTCCACGAACACGCGGCTGCCGCGAATATCGGATTCCTCGATGGTGATAAGATCGATTTTCGTCAACGCCCGGTCGCGCGATGCGAAAAGCCGACTGGCCTGGCGAAGCCGCGCCCGGTCGAGGCTATTGCGAACGGAGCGGGCGTTGGAGAAATGCGGCAGCCGCATGCGGATCGGGAGATACTCTTCGAGCGCCTTGGCCGCCGCTTCGCTGAGACGGTAATTCTGTTCCGCCAGCATGATCTCGGCGATCGATTTGAGTTCGCTGACGCCGTAGTCCGGAAAATCGAGGTGATGGGCGATGCGCGAGCGCATGCCGGGATTGCTGTCGAAGAAGCGGTCCATCTTGTCCTTGTAGCCGGCAAGAATCACAACCAGATCGTCACGGTTGTTTTCCATGCATTGCAGCAGGATTTCGATCGATTCCTGGCCGTAGTCGCGTTCGTTCTCGGGCTTGTAGAGATAGTAGGCCTCGTCGATGAAAAGCACCCCGCCCATGGCGCGCTTGATCACTTCGCGGGTTTTGGGCGCGGTGTGGCCCACATACTGGCCGACGAGATCGTCGCGCGTCACCGCGACCATGTGCCCTTCGCGGACATAGCCAAGACGATGCAGGATTTCGGCCATTCTGAGCGCCACGGTGGTCTTTCCGGTACCGGGATTTCCCGTAAAGTTCATGTGCAGCGTCGGCGCGCCAGAGGTCAGCCCGAACTTGCGGCGAAGCCGGTCGACCAGGAGCAGCGCAGCGATCTCGCGGATGCGGGTCTTGATGGGCTTCAGGCCGACGAGTTCGCGGTTGAGCTTGTCCATCACTTCGTCGATGTTGGACGCCTCGAACTCGGCCTGCAGATCGACCGATTCGTCCTGCGCGGCAGCGCCCTTTCCTATCGCGTCCAGCATGGCTTCGCCTAGCTCCGCTCGCCTTCGGGCCTGTCGGTCGCATATGGCACGATCGAATAGCCCTGGCTGCGGCCGTCGCGCTCCTGGCGCAGCAGCCGGAACCCGGGTTCATTGGGTGGCCGGTTGACGATGAACGACATGCGCGGCGCTTCCCAGCCCTTCGTCGAATCGAAGGCGGTGACCCGGACATACATGTTGGGCATAGCTTTCCGGCAATTGTCGACTTCAAGCAGGATGCCCGCCGGGTCCCTCAGGTCGAACATCGGGTTGCCGTACATTTCCCAATAGGTGTTTCGCGGATGTGGATCGTCCGTGTACTCGACGCTGACCGCCCAGTGGTTTTTCAGTGCGTATTTGATCTGCGCCGAAATCTGCTCATCGGTTAGCTCGGGCAGGAACGAAAACTGTCCCTGCGTGACCTTGTTTCCGGGATTGGTCATCATGGCGACGGTTCCTTTCGTCTAGAAGCTCGGCGTTGCGGTTGGCACAAAGTCGGCCGTGTCGGTCGATTCGTAGTTGAAGGTGACGTCCTTCCACGTCTCCAGGGCCGCCTTGAGCGGCGTGCACCATCTGGCCGCCTGTTCAAGGATTTTGGTCCCTTCGCGCAGATAGTCGCGGCCCTCGTTGCGGGCGAGGATCATCGCCTCCAACGCGACGCGATTGGCCGTCGCGCCGGCCTGGATGCCGTCCGGATGGCCGATCGTGCCGCCGCCGAACTGCAGGATGACGTCCTCGCCGAGATAACGGATCAACTGGTGCATCTGGCCGGCATGGATGCCACCGGAGGCGACGGGCATCACCTTGTTGAGCGAGGCCCAGTCCTGATCGAAGAACAGCCCGGTTTCGAGGTTCTGCGGCGTGCGCTCCTCGCGCAGCGTGTCATAAAACCCCTTGATCATAAGCGGGTCGCCTTCCAGCTTGCCGACCACCGTGCCGGCATGGATGTGATCGACGCCGGCCATCCGCATCCATTTGCAGATGACGCGAAAATTCATGCCGTGGTTCTTCTGGCGCGAATAGGTCGAGTTGCCGGCCCGGTGGAGGTGCAGGATCATGTCGTTGCGGCGTGCCCACTTGGCCATCGACTGGATCGCCGTGTAGCCAATGACGAGGTCGATCATGACGATGCAGGAGCCAAGCTGTTTTGCAAATTCGGCGCGCTCGTACATGTCCTCCATCGTGCCGGCGGTGACGTTGAGATAATGGCCCTTGACTTCGCCGGTGGCGGCCGACGCCTTGTTCACAGCCTCCATGCAGTAGAGGAAGCGGTCGCGCCAATGCATGAAGGGCTGTGAGTTGATGTTCTCGTCGTCCTTGACGAAGTCGAGGCCACCCTTCAGCGCCTCGTAGACGACGCGGCCGTAGTTGCGGCCGGACAGGCCAAGCTTGGGCTTCGTCGTCGCGCCGAGCAGCGGCCGGCCGAACTTGTCGAGCCGCTCGCGTTCCACCACGATGCCGGTCGCCGGGCCCTGGAAGGTCTTGAGGTAAGCCACCGGGATGCGCATGTCCTCGAGCCGCAAGGCCTTGACGGCCTTGAAGCCGAACACGTTGCCGATGATCGATGCAGTCAGGTTGGCGATGGAGCCGGGCTCGAACAGGTCGAGGTCGTAGGCGATATAGGCGAAGTACTGTTGCTCGATCCTGGTGCCTGGACCTGTGTTCGGCACCGGCTCGGATTTGAATGCCTTGGCGCGGTAGAGCTCGCAGGCGGTCAGCCTGTCGGTCCACACCACGGTCCATGTCGCGGTAGAGGATTCACCGGCGATGGCGGCGGCCGCCTCCTCGTGGTCGACGCCGGGCTGCGGCGTGATCCGAAACATGGCGATCAGGTCGGTCTCCTTGGGCCGGTAGTCCGGCTCCCAGTAGCCCATCTTCTTGTAGGGGATGACGCCCGACCTGTAGCGTTCCTTGCCTTCCTTGAGCGTGCCTGCTGAGGGCATGTCGATCTTGTTCATGGCAGGTCTCCTGTTTGCCGCTCAGGCGGCTTTCGCGGTTGCGATATGGGGGTCGAGCTTTCCTGCGGCGTAACGTTTCGCCATCTCATCCATGGCGATCACCCTGATCTTCGACGCGTGGCCTGCGGTGCCGAAGCGTTCGAAGCGATCGCGGCAAAGGTCGCGCAGGGCGTCCATGGCGGGTTTCAGGAATTTACGCGGATCGAATTCGCGCGGGTCCTCCGTCGCAACGCGGCGGAACTGCCCGGCCATGGCCATTCGGCAATCGGTGTCGATGTTGACCTTGCGCACGCCGTAGCGGATGCCGCGCTCGATTTCCTCGACCGGGACGCCAAAGGTCTGGGGCATCTCGCCGCCATAGTTGTTGATGATGTCCTGCAGTTCCTGCGGCACGGAGGAAGACCCGTGCATGACCAGATGCGTGTTGGGCAGCTTTTCGTGGATCGCCTCGATCACCTGCATGGCCAGGATGCCGCCGTCAGGCTTGCGGCTGAATTTATAGGCACCGTGTGAGGTACCGCAGGCGATCGCCAGCGCGTCGACCCGGGTGGCGGTCACGAAGTCGACCGCCTGGTCGGGATCGGTCAAAAGCTGGTCGTGGGAAAGCGCACCTTCAGCGCCGTGCCCGTCCTCGGCCTCGCCCCGGCCGGTTTCCAGCGAGCCGAGCACGCCGAGCTCGCCTTCGACCGAAGCGCCGACCCAATGCGCCATGCGTGCGACACGTTCGGTGATGGCGACGTTGTAATCGTAGCTCGCCGGTGTCTTGGCATCCGCCATCAGCGATCCGTCCATCATCACCGAGGTGAAGCCGTGGCGGATCGCCGACAGGCAGGTGGCCTCGTTGTTGCCGTGATCCTGATGGATGCAAAGCGGAACAGCCGGATGGATTTCGGTCAACGCCTCCATCATCTTGGCCAGCATGATGTCATTGGCATAGGAACGGGCGCCGCGCGAGGCCTGGATGATGACCGGCGCATCGCAGGCCCTGGCGGCCTCCATGATGGCGAGGCCCTGTTCCATGTTGTTGATGTTGAATGCCGGCACCCCGTAGCCGTGCTCGGCGGCATGGTCGAGAAGCTGGCGAAGGGTGATGCGGGCCATGGTCGTCCTCCTAGATGATGAGCTTCAGCGCCGCTGCCGCGACGGCTTCGGGCGTGATGTCGAAATGCCGGTAAAGGTCCGGGGCAGGGGCGCTGGCGCCGAAACCGGCCATGCCGACGAAAGTGCCGGTGTCGCCGATCCAGCGGTCCCAGCCGAGCCGTGCTGCGGCTTCGATGGCAATGCGGGGCGCCGAGCCGAGGACGGCCTTGCGGGTGCCGGCGTCCTGCTCCTCGAAAAGCTCCCAGCACGGCATCGAGACAACCGCGGCGGCGACGCCGTGCTCGGTCTCCAGCCGTAGGGCGGCGGCAACCGCGATTTCGACCTCCGAGCCGGTGGCGATCAGCGTCGCCGCGCGGTGCCCGGCTGGCTCGTGCAGGATGTAGGCGCCCCGGCTCGACCGGTTCTCGTCACTGTGAGGCTCGCCGCTAGGTGCTTGGCGCAGCATCGGCAGGTTCTGGCGCGAGAGCACCAGCACGCTCGGCCGCTTCTCGCTTCTCAGCGCCAGTTCCCAGCACTCCGCCGTTTCGATGATGTCGGCCGGACGGAAGACGTTGAGGTTTGGCGTCGCCCGCAGCATCGCCAGGTGCTCGACCGGCTGGTGGGTCGGGCCGTCCTCGCCGAGACCAATGGAATCATGCGTCATCACATAGATGACGCGCTGGCCCATGAGCGCCGAGAGCCGCATCGCGCCGCGCGCGTAGTCGGCGAAGCACAGGAACGTGCCGCCATAAGGCACGAAGCCGCCATGCAGTGCGATGCCGTTCATGGCTGCGGCCATGCCGTGCTCGCGGATTCCATAGTGGATGTAGCGGCCGGCGTAGTCGCCCGGCGCGATGCGGTTCATACCCTTGGTGATCGTCAGGTTCGAATGCGTCAGATCGGCGGAGCCGCCGACGGTCAGTTCGGTTGCGCCATTGATCGCAGCGAGTGCCATTTCCGAGGCTTTTCGCGTTGCAACCTTGGTCGCCTTCCCGACATGCTCCTTGCGGAAAGCGCCGAGTGCTTCGAAGACCGCGTCGGGCAGGGCGCCGGCGACCGCGCTCTCGAAGGCCTGCCGCCGTGGTGAGGCGGCAAGCCGCTGCTCCCAGGCGCGGCGTGCCGCTTGACCGCGGCCGGCAATCTCGCGCCAGGCGAAAAGGATATCGTCCGGCACCTCGAACGGCGCGAAGGCCCAGCCGATGTTTTCGCGCGTCGCGGCGATCTCCGCATCGCCCAGCGGCGCGCCATGCGTCTTTTCCGAACCGCCCAGATTGGGCGCTCCCTTGCCGATCACCGTGCGGCAGGCGATCAGAGACGGCTGGTCCGATTGCTGCGCCGCTTCGATTGCCGCCGCAACGGTTTCGGTGTCGTGGCCGTTCACCGACTGGACATGCCATCCAGCGGCTTTGAACCGCGCCGGCTGGTCCATCGATGTCGACAGGGAAGTGGGCCCGTCGATCGAGATCGCATTGTCGTCCCAAAAGACGATCAGCCGGGAGAGCTTCAGGTGACCGGCAAGATCGATCGCCTCGTGGCTGATGCCTTCCTGCAGGCAGCCGTCGCCGGCGATCGCGTAGGTGAAATGGTCGACGAGATCGGCGCCGTGGCGGGCCGCAAGCATGCGCTCCGCCAGCGCCATGCCGACAGCGGTCGAAATGCCTTGTCCAAGCGGGCCGGTCGTCGTCTCGATGCCAAGCGCGTGGCCATATTCCGGATGTCCGGCGGTGCGGCTGCCCAGCTGGCGAAACCGCTGCAATTCCTCGATCGGCATGTCTTCAAAGCCTAGCAGGTAATGCAGCGCATACTGCAGCATCGAGCCGTGCCCGGCCGACAGCACGAAGCGGTCACGATCGGGCCAGTTGGGCGCCGACGGATCGATATTGATGAAGCGGCTGAACAGCACCGTCGCGACATCGGCCATGCCCATCGGCATGCCCGGATGACCGGAATTGGCCTTCTGGACGCTGTCCATCGCCAGTGCGCGAATGGCGTTGGCCATGTCCCGTTCCGAGACGGCGGCGACGGGCTTCAGTGCTGCTGCTTGGCTGTTCATGGCGTCCTCCTCACGACACACGGTTCTTGCGTTCGATCAATTGCAGGATGAGCGGCGTCAGGATCAGCTGCATGGCAAGGTCGAGCTTGTTGCCGGGCACCACTATGGAATTCGGCCGCGACATGAACGAGTCGTGGATCATCGAAAGCAGGTAGGGGAAATCGATGCCGCGGGGATTGGCGAAGCGGATAACCAGCATCGATTCGTCGGGCGTCGGAATCCAGCGCGCGATGAATGGATTGGACGTGTCGACGATCGGCACGCGCTGGAAGTTGATGGCTGTCTGCGAAAACTGCGGGACGATGTAGCGGACATAGTCCGGCATGCGACGCAGGATCACGTCCATCACTGCCTCGGTGGAATAGCCGCGCGTTGCGCGGTCGCGATGGATCTTCTGGATCCATTCGAGATTTATGACCGGCACCACGCCGATCTTGAGGTCCGCGTGCCTGGCCAGGTTGATCTTGTCGGTGACGACGCAGCCATGCAGGCCCTCGTAGAAGAGCAGGTCGCTCGGCGGAAATTCGCGCCATTCGGTGAAATGTCCCGGCGGCGTGCCGTACTGCTTCTCCTCATCCTCATCATGGATGTATGTGCGGGTCTTTCCGGTTCCCCGGCGGCCATATTCCTCGAATACGTCTTCGAGGATTGCCAGTTCATTGGCCTCGGCATGGAAGTGGGTGAAGTTCGGATTGCCCGCCTTTTCCTCCTCGGCCACCCTCGCCTTCATCGTGGCGCGGTCGTAGCGATGGAAAGCATCGCCTTCGATGAAGGCGGCCCCGATGTTCTCGCGCCGGAAGATCAGTTCGAAGATGCGCTTGACAGAGGTGGTGCCTGCGCCCGACGACCCGGTGATGGTAATGATGGGGTGCTTTGCCGACATGGTCTTCAGGCCCTGAAAAGGCCGCGGCGGCTGAAAAGCGGCGCGCGCTCGCCGATGGCGCTCGGCTCGGTGTGGTAGCGGGTGATGCGCGCGACTTCCCGCGCCGATCCGAAAACCATGGGCACGCGCTGGTGCAGGCTCTCGGGTTCGATTTCGAGGATGCGGGTCATCGTATCGGTGGCGGCACCGCCCGCCTGTTCGACGAGATAGGCGATCGGGTTTGCCTCATAGACGAGGCGAAGTCGCCCCTGCCTGTAGCCCTTGCGCTTGTCGCCTGGATACAGGAATACGCCGCCGCGCATCAATATGCGGTAACAGTCCGCGACCAGGGAGGCGATCCAGCGCATGTTGAAGTCCTTCTCGCGTGGGCCTTCGGTGCCTTCAAGGCAGTCGTCGATGTAGAGCCGCACCGCCTCGTCCCAATGCCGGTAGTTGGCGGCGTTGATGGCGAACTCCTGGGTTCGCTGTGGGATGATCCGGCTCTCGTAGGCCTGGACGAAGGTGCCGAGCCTGGTCGAGAGAACGAAGACATGGGTGCCGCTGCCGAGCGACAGAACCAGCGCCAGCTGCGGGCCGTAGATGAAGAAACCGGCGCCCAGCTGGTTCACCCCTGCCTGCAAAAACGAGGCGGCCGGATTCCCATCCGGCGCACCAATTGCAGGGGGGAGCGAGAAGACCGTTCCGATGGACACGTTGGTGTCGATGTTGGATGAGCCATCGAGCGGGTCGATGGCGATGGCAAGAGCCGCCTGCCTGTCGAGCAGCACCGGCTGCTCCAGTTCCTCGGAAGCGTAGAGCGCGACCGGAGCGTGGCGCATCGCATCGAGAAAGATGTCATCGGCGAAGACATCGAGATCCTTCTGGATGTCGCCGTCAGCATTGGCGCCGCGGGTTCCCGCAAAGGCCGTGCCGAGCACCCCTTGATTGATGGTGTTGCGGATCGTGGTGGCCGCCTGCGTCAGCTGACGGATGGTCGCTACGACGGCGGAGCGCAGTTCGTCCGGCTCGCCAAGATAGGAGTTCAGAAAAGCGTCGAGCGTTGCCGCTGGCATCGTAACCTCCCGATCCAGCCGCCTCTCCTCGGGTCGGCCGGATTGGGAAAGGAGAACAAACGACGCTGGATAAGTAAAATTCAATAACTTTACTCAAGCAGTAAAAAAATTTTAGTATGCCGTATGAGAAACCTCACGCTTAAGCAATTCAAGACCGTTCAGGCAATCATTAGCCACGGAAAAATAGTCAGCGCGGCCAAGGTGTTAGGCCTGTCTCCTCCAGCGGTGACGATCCAGTTGCGGCAAGTGGAGGAGGAGTTCCAACTGGCCTTGTTCGACCGGACGTCGGACGGCATGCGTCCCACTGCCGCAGGTCTGGCCTTCGTCGAGACGGCACAGGCCATCGACGAGCGGCTTCGTCTGCTCGAAGACAAGATGGATGCGATCAAGGGCGTGCGCGCCGGCAGCTTGCGGCTCGGCGTCGTTTCCACGGCCAAATATTTCGCGCCGCGGCTGATGGCCGCCTTCATGAAGGAACATCCCGATATCGACATGCGCCTTGCCATCGGCAACCGCGCCGAGACGATCGACAATCTGAAGAACCACGACATCGATATTGCGCTGATGGGACGCCCGGCGAAGGAAGTCCCGGTGCGTGCTTCGGTCTTCGGCGATCACCCGCTGGTCATCATCGCACCGCCCGACCACCCGCTGGCGTCGGTGCGCGACATTTCCAAGGAGCGGATCGCCGAGGAGCATTTCCTCATTCGCGAGCCCGGCTCCGGAACGCGCATCTCACTGGAAATATTCCTGAGCGACGTGCCCGGCCGCATCGACGATCTCGGCGTCGAGATGGACTCGAACGAGACCATCAAGCAGGCGGTGATGGCCGGGCTCGGCATCGCGTTCATCTCTGCCCACACCATCGCTGCCGAAACCGAAGCCGGCCGGCTGGTCATCCTCGACGTTGTCGGCATGCCGATCCGCCGGCAATGGTTTTCGGTGATGCGCACCGATCACGCGATCTCGCCGGCCATGGCGACATTCCACGATTTTCTGATGCGCAAGGGCGCGATGTACCTGCCACTGTTCGGCAAGCTCTATCCGCACGAGGAGCCGAACACCAAAGGTCGCGCGACTTAGGGCGCGGGCGGTCCAGGCAAACGCTTCAGACAAACGATGGTGCATATCAGCGGCTGATCGGCTGTGATCTCCAGACCGACGTCCACGCGCCGAGGATAGGGAGGCATCGCTGGTGGCACGCATTTGCGGAGCCGAGGCGACCGCCCTCCAAGCACTGGGCCATGGGGTAGCGGCCCCGCGTTCACGGAACGGGTGGGCTTTGATTGAGCTTCTGCTAGCCTACAATTGGTTCGGCGACAGCTTCTTCGAGGCCAGCTGCCGCTTGGGCGGCAAGACCGCGGGCCGCTGCTTGTGAATCGTAAAATTCCTCAAGTGCATAGACTCTGCCCCACCGCAGGGTGAACACGTGGAGACCACGGTTGACGTACGACGCGTCGCCATTGAGCAGCGTTGCGGTGCCGTCCCACCGGGCAAACACGGTGGTATGCCACGGCCAGCCCTTCACCCAGATGTGGTTGACCGTGAGATGGAGATTGGGCAGGACGCGGCCGAGGCGCTCAAACCAGCGGCGCATGGCTTCTTTGTCGTGGCGCTCACCACCAAGCGCGTGGGCGCCGGAAACGCGGTGATGGACATGCAGCGCGAGTGCCTTCACCGCCTCATCCCAGCGATGGTTGTTGACGTGGTCGAAGCTCTCTCGGATCGATTTCTCGACAAAATAACTGTATAGCATTTGACCTCTCCCCAAACTTATTCGATCGCGTGATCGAGGCACCGTGTGGCGAGCCGAGCGGACGCGAGAGCCCACGGCCAGCAGCACGCCGGCTGCGGTCTGAACTTCGGCTCAGCGTATTGTCGCGTCGGCTCGCAGATGCATGTCAGTCTCGGTCGACACCGTCACCTCATCCCCGGACCTTGAGAACGCGTAGAGCGAGTCCTGGTGGCCCGGCATGGAAAAGGCCACGGAGTCGTCGTCGGCGAGACCCATGACGACGCGCAGCGGATCGCCCCCGGTCTTCGGCGCGAAGGTGGCGGTGACCTCCAAGAGGTCGCCGTCGACCGGGACGTAGTAGACCACCATGTCAAGGTGTCCCTCGTGCAGGCTGCCGCCCTCGATCGGGCGTCCGATGGTGGCTTCCTCGGCTAAAGCCGGGGTCGCAAGAAACAGCGCGGCCAGGAGCGATGCGCTCAGGGTTTTGCGGATCATTTCGTATCTCCTTTTTAGATTGCGTTCGAACTCTATATAGACTATAGATTACGAACGCAATCTAAAAAAGAGGTCAACAATGCGGGTAAGTCGTACTCAGGCAGCGGAAAACCGAGAAACCGTAATCAACGTGGCAAGCCGCCTTTTTCGGGAGCGCGGCTTTGATGGTATCGGCCTTAAAGATCTGATGAAGGGTGCCGGACTGACCCAAGGCGCGTTTTACAAGCAGTTCGCATCCAAGGACGACCTGGCGGCGCAGGCATCCAGGCGGGCGATGGAGAGCGCCACCCGTCGATGGTCGGCCGCGACTGCGGCAAACCCTGATGATCCGCTTGGCGCGGTGATCGCGTTCTACCTCAGTATGGACCATCGCGGAGAAAAGATGGACGGCTGCCCGATCGTGGCGCTCGGCTCGGATGCCGCCAGACAGGGCAAGGACGTGAAAGCGCCGTTCGAAGCCGGGATCAAGGAGCATCTCGAGATCCTCGGCCGTTTCATTGCTGAGACCAGTGGCGGGGAGTTCGATGGCAGGGCCATGGCCATTCTCTCGACGATGGTCGGTGCGCTGATGTTATCGCGCGTCATCAACGATCCTGACCTCGCGCAGGCCTTTCTGGATGCGGCGGCCAATCAGGTTCGTGAATCAGCCGGCGCTTGAACGGCGTCGCGGCGCCTGCGGCGCGCCCAAACTGACAGGAAAATAGATGCGACGGATTGTTGTTACGGGCATGGGAGCGGTTACGCCCCTTGCTGCCGATGTTGAAACGTCCTGGTCGCGTCTCCTGGCCGGCCGCTCGGGCATCCGGAGGCTTGCGGATGATGTGGTGTGCGACCTGCCGGCGAAGGTCGGCGGGGTGGTGCCCTCCACAGAAGAAGATCCGGACGCTGGTTTCGATCCGGAAGCCATCCTTCCGCCGAAGGATCAGCGCAAGGTAGACCGGTTCATTCTCTTTGCGCTGGCCGCGGCACAAGAGGCGCTCGCCCAAGCAAGATGGGCCCCCGTCTCGGAAGCGGATCGCTTGCGCACGGCCACGATCATCGCCTCGGGCGTCGGCGGGTTCCCGGCCATAACCGAGGCGGTGCGCACGGTCGACCGGCGCGGCGTCCGCCGTCTATCACCTTTTACGGTGCCGTCCTTCCTGGTGAACCTCGCGGCAGGCCACGTCTCGATCCGCTATGGCTTCAAAGGTCCGCTCGGTGCACCCGTGACGGCGTGCGCGGCCGGCATTCAGGCGATCGGCGATGCGGCTCGCCTAATCCGCGCCAACGAGGCCGATATTGCCGTGTGCGGCGGGACGGAAGCATGCATGAATCTTGTCAGCCTCGGTGGGTTTGCCGCGGCACGCTCTCTTTCGACGTCCTTTAATCACCGTCCTGATGAGGCCTCCCGACCGTTCGACAAGTCGCGGGACGGCTTCGTCATGGGCGAAGGAGCCGGCATACTGGTCATCGAGGAATTGAGCCACGCGCTGGCGCGCGGCGCAAGACCGCTGGCCGAGCTTGTCGGCTACGGCACGACGGCGGATGCTCATCACGTCACCTCCGGTCCCGAGGACGGCGACGGTGCGCGCCGGGCCATGGAGATCGCAATCGCCCAAGCAGGGATTTCGCCCCGCGAGGTTCGTCATCTCAATGCCCATGCGACCTCCACGCCGGTGGGCGACCTGGGTGAGATCGAAGCGATCAAGAGCGTGTTCGGGCGCGATTTCGCGATAGCTGTCAGTGCAACGAAATCGGCGACCGGACACCTGCTCGGAGCCGCCGGCGGGCTCGGAGCAATCTTCGCAATCCTGGCGCTCAGGGATCAGATGGCACCGCCGACCCTCAATCTGAGCGCTCCCGATCCGGCCGGCGACGGGATCGACTTCGTCGCAAACCGGGCCCGGCCGATGGCGATGGGCTATGCAATCTCCAATGGCTTCGGCTTCGGAGGCGTTAATGCCAGCGCGCTGTTCCGGCGCTGGACGGGTGATCTGGCCGGCGCGAGTACCGGAGGCGCTCATGATTGACGCCTTTCGCTCCGACCTGTCGTGCTTCTCCCACGCCAATCCAAAACGAAGAAAGAAGTGACCTCCATGAACAAGACCAATCTAGGCGTCGCCCTGGTGACGGGGGCATCCAGCGGTATCGGGCACACAACGGCCAAAGCCCTGCAGAACGCGGGCTTTCGCGTGTTCGGAACCAGCCGTCGCGCGGTCGTCGACCAATCCGATGGCGTTACCATGCTGGCCTGTGACGTGACCGATGACACGTCCGTGGCGAAACTTGTCCAGGACGTGCTGGCCGAGACCGGGCGCATCGACCTGCTTGTCAATAATGCCGGCGTTGGCCTGCTTGGTGGGGCGGAGGAGTCCTCGATGGCCCAGGCCAAGTCGTTGTTTGACGTGAACGTCTTCGGCGTTATGCGAGTAACCAAAGCGGTGTTGCCGACAATGCGCCGCCAAGGCAAGGGCAGAATCGTCAATTTGAGCTCGGTGCAGGGGTTCATTCCAGCTCCCTATTTCGCGCTTTATTCGTCGACCAAGCATGCCGTTGAGGGCTACTCCGAATCGCTCGACCACGAACTGCGTACTTTCGGAATTCGCGTCGTGTTGGTGGAGCCCGCTTATACCCGCACCTCATTTGAAGAAAATCTCGCCAGGCCGGATCAGTTGCTTGACATCTATGACTCTGCGCGCGCTGGCATGAATGCAGCTGTGCGGAAAGCGATGGAAAAAGGCGATGCGCCGGAAGTGGTGGCCAGGACCGTTTTGGCGGCTGCGACCGATCCCGCTCCGAAGGGGCGCTATGCGGCTGGAAAAATGGCGCGCCAGGTCAGTTTCCTGCGCCGTTTCGTCCCCGCATCCGCTTTCGACAAGAGCCTGCGAAAGCAGAACGGACTGCCGGTCTGAGGTCGACAACAATGATATTCCTGTTTCGGTCGAGCCCATGCGAGAGCGCGTCCCAGGAGTTCACATTTTATGGCACTGGCACAGCCGGACGCGCATCTTCGATGCGCGCGCGTCCGCGACCGAGCCCTGCGGTCGTTGGCGTTAGATTAGCGCCATGTTATATTGCGGCGCGAAAGAGCGGGGGCCACGTTCCTTTCACACCCGTAAGTGATCCGTATGTGCGATCCCTGCAGACTGGTCGGTATCACGGAAACTCCCGGGCATGGGGTTCGGGAATCGAAGGGGACAAGGGGTAATGCTCTACACGCTCGTTATGATGGTCTGCCTGACGGATGTGCCGCAGACCTGTGAACAACGCGAACAGATGGTGGATGGCCTGGCGATGAATCCCGGGACCGCCTTCATGCAGGCGCAATCGCTGGTAGCCCAGTGGATCGAGACGCATCCCGGTTATTTCGTTCAGCGCTGGCGCGTGCTGCCCGGCCGTGGATCGTGATATCCGCCGCGAAGATCGAATGAGGTTCTATTTCTTCGCGGCGAGCGTTTCCGAGACGGCCTTGGACAATTGATAAAGCCGCTGCTCGATTATCGTCGGCACTTCACAGACGTAGGTCAGTGATTGGACGCGTTCATTGAAAATTCGCGTTGCGAATTTCAGCTGTTCGGTTCGCCGATCGATCTCTTCGGGATCTGCATCCGGCTTTGCCCGCAATGCATCGACATCGGACGCTTCCTTGCGCAACGCGGCGGCCATTTCGAGCTGCTTGTGGGCGTAGCGGGAAATGCCGGAGATCACCTGTGAGCGCTCGGCGTCCAGGTGGTCGAACATGCCTTGCACCATCATCGCCATTTTGGGTGCAAGTTGCTCGGCCGGCAAGGAGGCCGCGAAATCCCCGATCTTCTTTTGAGCTTCCGCAATCGGCATCCGGCGAGCTGCCACTTCCTCGATCAGGGCGGAGATGGTGGGGTCCTTCGACCAGTCCTTCGCGGCTGAAGGAAGGTCCGGTCCGCTCCAGATCTGGCCGAGCGAGAGTTGCGGCACCTTGCGCTGCATGCAGGGCCAGTCTGGATCGGGGTTGGCTGCCATGGCGTTGACGCCCGGCGCGAGCATGGCGACCAGAGCCAGACCGCGAACATGGATCATTCGCGCCATCAGGCATTTCCTCCCGTGTCCTGTTTGCGGGTCATCAGGCCGCGCGAAGGGTCGTAGGCGATGATGGCGGCGGCAAGGAACAGCAGCGTGCAGCCGGCAACGACGCCCAGCGACAGCCAGTCAACCTGGCCGTAGAAGGCGAAGCGGATCAGTTCGACGGCGTAAGTAAATGGATTGGCGAGGCAGATTTTGTAGAGCAGGGGGCTAGCCTCCTGGATACGCCACAAGGGATAGAGTGCCGGAGAAGCGAAATAGCCGGGAAAGATGACGAAGTTCATGATGCCAGCGAAGTTTTCGAGCTGCTTGATCATTGAGGACAGAAGCATGCCGAGCGCGCACAGCATCATGCCTGACAGGAACAACGCCGGCAGCACGGTGAGATAGCCAAGCGGCGGCGCCTTGACGCCCCAGAACCAGGCAACGATCAGGAACGCGTAAACCTGCGCGATCGACACGGCGACACCGGCGAGCATCTTCGACATCAGTAAAAACCAACGCGGGAAGGGGCTGACCAGCAGGGTGCGCATGTTGCCCATTTCGCGATCATAGACCATCGACAGCGAAGACTGCATGCCCGAAAACAGCAGAATCATGCCGCACAGGCCCGGCGTGATGTAGACCTCATAGAGCACGTAGGTCTTGTAGGGCGGGATGATCGATACGCCGAGCACCTGCCGGAATCCGGCGGCAAAAATGAACAGCCAGACGAGCGGCCGAACCAGCGAGGATATAAAGCGCTCGCGCTGATGCAGGAAGCGCAGGCACTCCCGCACGACGATCCCTTTGAGGCAAACGAGGTAGTGGTGGAGCCCAAACTGTTCGAACTTCACCGGCGTGAGGGCGGCGACTTTTGCGGGCATTGCGGGAGCGCTCATGGCGACATCTCCGCGATGCCGCTTGTTTCGATGCGGTTGAGCCTGGAAAAGGCGTCGCGGATCGAACTGGCACCGCTCGTCGCAACGACATCGGCCACCTTACCCTTGGCAACCAGGTCGCCCTGCCGCAGCACGACGACGTGGTCGCCGTCTTCGACCTCATCGATCAGATGCGTCGCCCACAGCACACCGATGCCCTCGGTTTCGACGAGTTTGCGGATGGTGGCCAAAATGCCCGCACGCGACTGGATGTCGAGACCGACCGTCGCCTCGTCGAGCAGCAGCAGGGAAGGGCGGTGGAGCAGCGCCCGCGCGATCTCGATGCGCCGCATTTGGCCGCCGGAAAGACTGCGTGCCTTGTCATGCTGACGGCCCTGCATGTTGACTGTATCGAGCAGCGCGGCAATGCGCTGCCGGGCTTGGTGTCCGCCAATGCCATGCAGCGAGGCGTGGTAGGAGAGGTTCTGGTGGACGCTGAGGTCGAGGTCGAGCGTGCGTGCCTGGAATACAATGCCGACACGCCTGAGCGCTTCGCCCGAAGCGCGGCTGACGTCATGGCCGAAGATGCGGATCGATCCGCGGCGGGTGCCGTAAAGATGGCTGATCAGTGAGAACAAAGTTGTCTTGCCGGCCCCATTGAGGCCGAGCAGAACGGTGAAAGTTCCCGGCGCGATCGAGAATGAGACGTCCTGGAGCGCTCGCTTCGGACCATAGGAATGGCTGATGCCGGCAACATCGAGCGCTGCCACCTCCTCTCCAGCTCCGCTTGTCCTCACATGCTGCATGCCGCTGGCTCCTTCGGGGCGCGCTGGTTATCTAGTGCACTTGCAACATCCCCGCGGCAAATATTCATCACGTCGGCCTCCCTGATCATTGCTGCGGTCTAGTGGGGCGATATGGCCACGCCCCAAGGCTGCTGGCCCACCGTAACCGATTGAACCGGCTCGTCCGTCGCCGTGTCGATGAAGGTGATGTCGTTGGAATTGCCGTTGGTGGTGATCAGCGTCTTCTGATCGGGGGTGAAGTCGAGATGCCAGACGCGCTGGCCGACCAGGATGTATTTTTCCACCTCGTAGGTTTCGGTGTTGATGACGGCGACGTGGTTCGCTGGGCCGAGCGCGACATAGGCTTTCTTGCCGTCCGCGCTGATTGCGATGCCGACCGGCTGGATGGTTTCGGGCCGCAGTCCCGCAATCGCGAACTGGATCTTCTTCACCACCTCGCGTTTGAGACTGTCGATGACGCTGACGGTACCGCCGATTTCGGCACTGACCCAGATCTGTGATCCGTCGGGCTTGAATTGCGCAAAGCGCGGACGCGTGTCGACCAGGACGTTGTCGGTCACCTCATGGCTGTCGGTGTCGATGAAATGCGCCATGCTGGTGGTTTCGGAGGTGTTGACCATGGTTTTGCCATCGGGACTGACGGCCATGCCTTCAGGCTCCACCCCAACGGGAATCTCGGTCATGACCTCCTTGCTCTCGACGTTGATCGCGGTGACGAGATTGTCGTCCTCGTTGGCGACGTAGAGCGTCTTGCCGTCGGGCGAAAGCACGAACAGTTCGGGATCGGGGCCTGATGGCAGCGTGCCAACGATCTGCAGCGTCGCGGTATCGATGATTTCGATCGTATCGTCATCGCTGGCGCACAAATAGATGAACTTGCCGTCATGCGAGATGGCGATACCGCGCGGCCTCTGGCCGACTTCGACGGTCTTCACCACTTGCATCGTCGCCGTGTCGACGACCGTTATCGTATTGTCTTTCTCGTTGGAGACATAAACGGTGTAAGCCCACGCCGGATTGGCCATGAAGCCGAGAATGGCGAGTGCGCAAGCTCGTCTCTGCACGAAAATTCCTCCCGATTGGTTCTACTTAAGGACGCATTTCGTTTCCGGCTGATCGACGCCGAGCGTATCGAGCTCGGAGATTTGGTGAAGATAACCCTCCTGTGGCGATGTCGAGACCACGGATTTGGTGTCGCCGAGCAGGATTGGCTGGCGAAGCTGATGGTTCCACTTGCGGAAGGTCAGCTTCTGTCCCTTGAAGGCGGCGACCGAGAAATCGTCCGAGCGGATGTAGTCGCTGATCTTCTTCGTATCGTCGCCATTGGTCCGCGTGCTGGCTTCGCCCACCGCCCGCACCGCCGTCCAGGCCGACATATCCTTGGACAGCATTCGCCGGCCGGTCGTCCTCAGGAAACGGCTTTGCATTTGAATGCCACCCCATTGCTCGCTCGCGGGATGCCAGGACGATGCGACAAGACCGGCCGTGCCAGCGACCAGCCGCGGTGTCCAGGTGCGGTAGGGCACATAGGTTCCGAACACCTCGCTCTCATCGGCGACAAGCACCACGTCATGCTCCGGCAGATCCTGCGTGAACACGGAAATCTGCTGCTGTATCTGCGTGGCGCCGGTGTCGGTGCGGCGCGCCGTGCCAGTGTCTTTGAACTCCTTCTCGGCGACGATCTGACCGCCGAAGCGAGCCGCCGCGCGGCGCAACGCGGCCGCATAGAGATGATCCCGCTCATGCGAACCATAGAGCAGCACCCAATTCGGCCATTTCTTTATCACGAGATACTGCGCCAGCGCGTCAGCCAGCATGCTTCGTGTCGGCGCCACATGGAAAATGTTTATGCGGCAGTCTTCCTCGCGCAGGCTGTCGTCTGTGGCACCGACATTGAAGACCAGAACGCCCTTGTCGCGGGCGATGTCGGCGATCGACAGCAATTGCCTGGCCGAGAGGTCAGCGACAACATAGCGGTCACCTTTGGCAATCAGATCGTTGAACGCCTGAACCGCGTCGGCGTCCGGCTTGACCTCGGCTATGTCGAGGCTGAATTTCTGGCTGAGGAACTTTCCTGTCGTGTTGTTATCGCCGATCGCCACATTGGCGCCGGCGACACCTTCGTCGCGTGGCGGCAGGTCCAGCAGGGAAAGCGCCAGTTGCGGCGCGTAGGCCCGCAAATAACCTATTCTGATTTCGGTTATCTTTCTTTCCGGCCTGTCGGCTGCGACCGGTTGCTTGCCCGTCACTTCCTGGGCCATCACGCCTGTAACGTTGGCGGCCTGGAAAAAAAAGCACAAAAAGGCCGCGAGAGTGCCTGGCACCGCGCTCGTCATCGATAAAACTGCCCATTCTTGCACTAAAGTCCGATTGTTCCCGGACCAGCGCGAATTCAAGGTGCCCACAATGAGCTTAGCGGACGCCACAAGATTTATCAAAGCCGTGCAAGTGGACTTACATGTCTGCTTTAGTCCTATGCCTTTTCGCGGGGATACGGCGATGAATGAGCGTATTGCGGTCTCATCCGCAGCAATGGCGGAATGAGAAACTCTATGGGTCGTCATGGGAGGATTGCCTGATGAAAACGCGCGCCGCTGTCGCCGTCGCCGCCGGAAAGCCGCTGCAGATCATGGAGGTCGACCTCGAAGGTCCGCGTGATGGCGAGG